>CAYZUY010000040.1:0-8489 GCA_964481495.1 uncultured bacterium | reverse complement strand
ATGCGGATGCGAAGCTCGCGAGCCTGCAGCGCAATCTGCTCAAATCCTCGGTGAAGGTGGTTCTGCAGGCGGTGATCTGTGCCGTGATCTTTCTCTACGTCTGGTCGATGACCCACTGGGCCCGCCGCTCGGGCAGCTTCGGCTACGAGGTGCAACCGGCAACGCTGGACAACCCGCTGCTGCTGCGTCTGCGGCAGCTATTCGGCTACCGGGCCCGCCGCCGCCGGTAGTGCGGCTGTCTCCACCAGGGAGGTCCGGCTGGTCCGGAAGCATCGGCGGACGACCATCCAGCTGCCGATGGCCAGCAGTGCAAGGCCGCTCTGGGGTGAGAACGGGACGGCGCTCGACGTCACCGGGGGTAGACTGGCTGCACTGACGTAGCTGCTGGTGCTGGTCAGAACATCCAGACCGCCAGCGCTGCTGATCTGGTTTATGGTCGGTTGACCGAAGTTGTAGGACTGGAAGATCTCCTGGAAATTTTCCAGACCCAGATCCAGGGCCAGGATGCCGTCGTTGTAGTCGTTGTCGCTTCCCGAACCGAGAATGTCTTCGAAACCCAGGATGAACAGCGGATTCGTGGCGTAGGGGTCGGCGTAGGCGACCCAGAAGACGGGGCTGTGGGGATTGGCTGCATTGGTCGGGTTACGGCTGGGGTCTGTCCAGAGGGGGGTGCGGTTGCCGTTGGGAATGACGCTCAGATCAATCTGGGTACCGGCACTCAGGGTCGAGAGTTGCAGCCAGTCCCCGATCTGCAGGGGGGCATTGCTGCTGGGCAGGATGCTGTTGGTACCTGACAGATTGGAGAACAGCGTTCTGCTCTCCTGGACACCACTGCTGTAGGTGGCGGTGAGGTTAACCCGGTTCTGGTATCCGGCCCCCTCGTTGATGAAGGCAACGCGAGGGGCGTAGTCGCTGCTGAGAATCAGCTGACTGGCGTCGATCAGCCAGAGGTTCGCCTGCTCCAGGCTCTGAATCGGGTTGCGCTCGTTCTGACCGAAGCCGCTGTAGCTCGAGAGGTCGAACCAGGCGGTGGCCGGATTGTAGGCCTGAATCGGGCTGACCGTGATCGGCATCAGGATAGTCCGCACAACATACAGCGGCCTTCATCCTGGCTTTTAGTCAAAGAAAAACCTGCGAATTTTAGGCATGGTTTCCGTTTCCTCCTACTTCTGACAGTGACGATCCGGCTCCAGATCCACTAGTTATGGCTCCGATTGAACGACCGGCAGTTGAGCCGCTTCAGGCCCATGTGGCAGGGGTGAACCAGCCGCTGCTTGTGCGTACCCTGGGCTACGGCCTCGGCACCATGACGCTGGCCCTGCTAGCGAGCTGGGTACTGCAGGGCCGCTGGGGTGACCCGGCGGCGGAGCTGCAGCTGCTGGGGCAGGTCGTGACGTTGCTGCCAAATGGGCTGCTGGCGCTGCTGCTGGTCTTCTGGAACGGTGATCGCCCCTGTCAGCCCTGGGAGCAGACCCTGCAGCGGGGGCTGCGTCGACTGCTGCCGCTGCTGGCGGCGCTGCTGCTGCTGCTCTCCTTCCTGGCGATTTCCGATGGGGTACGCCTGACCCGAGCCCGCGGGCGCGAGATTGCGGCCCAGGCCCGGGACGTGCGGCAGCGGCTGGAGAGTGCCGAGAGCCGGATGGAGCGGGTGCCGCCGGACCGCTGGGAAACTCTGCGTCAGGCCCAGGCGCGACTGCGACCGGATCTGCGGGGGCGTGACCCGCGCGAGGTACTCAACCAGGAGATCACGGTGATTCGCGAACGCCTGGATGCCCGGGCCCGGGAAGGGCTTGAGGTGGCCAGCCGCCGTATCTGGTCGGATGTGACCTCCACCGTCGTGCAGCTTCTGGTGGCGATGGCAACGCTGCTGGCGGCCTGGTGGCAGCTGCGCGGGGGGAGCCAGCGCCGCACCCGTAAGCGGAGCCTCTGATGCAGACGCTGCCCCGGCTCCACAGCGGCGTGCAGCGGCTGCAGTTCGGCTGGGCCTGGCTGCCCTTGCTGCTGGCGCTGCTCGACTGGCGTCTGGGGACGTTTCTGCAGGGCCCGGAGGCGCGGGAGGACTGGCTGCTGACCGGCACCTGGCTGCTGGTGGTGGTGCTGACCCGGCGGCTGGGCTGGCGACCGGCTCCGGGCCGGGAGGTGGTGTTCGGTCTTGGACTGGCCTACCTACTGGTGCTCGTGGCCCGGCTGCAGCCGCTGGAGTTCTACGGCGGCTGGATCTATCGGTTGGGAGTCGCCGGACTGCTGGCGATCGCCACCCCCTGGCGCACCCTGCCCTACCACCGCTGCTGGTTGGCGCTGCTGCTGGTGCTGGCCCTGCCCTGGTCGCTGCTGAGCTGGCAGGTGCTGCCCCCTCTGCTGGGAGACGCGCTGCAGCACTGGACTGCCTGGGGCTCCGCCGGGCTGCTGCAGTACCTGACCTTCGACGTCCGGCTGGACGGCACCTGGGTTCATCTGCCCACCGGGGCCGTGGAGGTGCGCTACCCCTGCTCTCCGGGGCCACTGCTGGTGGCGCTGCTGCAGGCGCCGCTGCTGCTGCGGGGGCTGGCCTACTGGAACGGCGCCCAGCATTCCTGGGTCCGTACCCTGGCCTGGGTCCTGGGCCTGGGGTTCGGGATCACCCTGGTGCGGGTGGCGTTTCTGGCGGTGGTCGTGCATCGGCCGGCCCTGTTCGACTACTGGCATGGAGATACCGGGTCCCAGCTGGTGTCGATGGTGGCGGTGCTGACGCTGGCGATCGCTACGGGAGGGCTGCGGTGGCGCTGAAGCAGCGGCTGGTCTGGTCCCTGGTACTGGGCAGCTGGATCTGGGCCTGGCTGCAGCTCGGTGAGGCTCCGGCCCGCTCCGGGGGGCAGACCCGGATGGGGGCGGGGGGCTGGACGGTACAGGCCTACGACCACTGCTTTCCCCCCCGCACCCGGTTGGACTTCCCGGTTCCCCCGGCGGGTGTGTCGGCTCAGCTGATCCGGCTCAGCTCCCGGCACCCGGCCCAGCTCTGGAAGGCGGATGGGCAGCGGCAACTGGCGCTGGTCCGTCTGCCCGATGGCCGCTGGCTGGCGGATCGGCAGGCCTACCGGCGGGCCTACTACGGTCAGCTGCTCGACCCGGGCCAGTGGCTGGGCTGGCTGAGCGGGCAGGGGCCGCTGCTGGAGAAACGCTGTCAGGTGTTCACGGCAGTCTGGCCCCCTGGGCGCCCGCTGGTGGCGCTGCTGCAGTCTCTGCCGGGTCCGAAGCCGGGCCGGGGGGATTGGTAAAATCGACGGAACTGACCCTGGTTGACCGAATGATCGTGCCTTCTCTGCGGGTTCGCTGGTGGCGTTCCCTGGTGGCTGTGGCGGCTGCCACGCTGATCGGCTTCTCCTGGATGGCACCGGCCCGGGCCTTCGATAATCCCCAACTGCTGCCGGATCAGCCCACCCCGATCATCGATCTGGCCAAGGTGCTGACCGAGACCCAGGAGCAACGGCTGGCGTCGGAACTGGATCAGTTCGAGCAGGAGACCGGCTGGAAGCTGCGGGTGCTGACCCAGTTCGACCAGACCCCCGGTCTGGCGGTGAAGAACTTCTGGGGTCTCGATGAGCGCAGCCTGCTGCTGGTGGCCGACCAGCGCGGCGGCAATCTGCTCAACTTCAATGTCGGCGATGCCCTCTACGCTCTGATGCCGCGCACCTACTGGGTGGAGCTGCAGACCCGCTTCGGGAATCAGTTCTACGTCCGCGACCACGGTGAGGATGGGGCGATCATCGACTCCCTGCACGTGGTCGAGGGCTGTCTGCGCGACGGTGGCTGCTCGGTGGTGCCGGGTCTGCCCCAGGAGCAGTGGGTGCTGACTCTGATCACCTCCATTCTCGGCGGGCTGGTCTGCGGCTTCGCGGCCCATCCCCGCAAGCCGGGAGAGCTGATCGCCTGGCAGTGGATTCTGATCTTCTCGCCTCTCTGGGGGATTCTGTTCGGTGCCTTCGGCATCGGTCCGGTGGTCAGCCGTACCCATGAGTTCCTGCCGATCAGCCGTAATGTGCTTGGGTTCCTGGGGGCAGCGGTCGCGGCTTACCTCGTCTACCAGATCCGCCAGGGCAATCAGCCCACCTCCGATAGCTGAAGCATCGAGGGCGTAGCGTAGCCCGCCTGCCGCAGAATCGGTGTCGGCATCAGCCGAATCAGTTCTCCGACCCGCTGCCGGAACCGCTCCGGCCCATACTCCGCCAGCATCCGCTGCTGTAGCTCCTGGGGAGCGTACAGCAGCGGATTTTCGCTTTGTCCCTGGAGGTGGCGGATGATGCGGCGGGCGATCGCCCCGGTGTCACGGGGGTCGACCAGCAGCCCCAGCGCTCCGTTGCAGACCGCATCGCAGCTGCCGTCCCGGCTGCTGGCTAGGACGGGCCGCCCGCAGGCCATCGCTTCCAGGCAGACGATGCCGAAGCCTTCGTTCTCGCTCGGCATCAGGAACAGGTCGCAGAGGCGGTAGTGGTCTGCCAGTTCCGTGTCCGGAACGAAACCGCAGAGGGTGACGTGGGGCTCCAGATCCCGGGCGCGGATCAAGGCTTCGAGGCGGGGGCGATCGCCGCCACTGCCTGCAATCAGGTAACGGCAGTCGGGGAACACCCGCAGCACCTCCGGCAGGGCCTCAATCACCCGGTCGTAGGGGTGGTGTTCCTCTCCGGCGGCGAGGCGGTTGACCGTCAGCAGCACCGGCTGATCCGGCCGCAGGCCGTAGCGTTGCAGCAGGGGGCTCGATTTCGGGCCGGGGCTGAACCGTTCGGCGGCCACGGTGTTGGGCAGCCAGTCCACCGGCGGGCGATCGCCGCTGTGCTGCTCGAGGGCGGCGACCGTCATGCGGCTGACGCCCTGCAGGCGTCGGGCCCGCTTCAGGATGGACCGCAGGTAGCGGTGCCGGGGTGCCCAGGCTTCGAAGCCGTGGCCGATGCCCCAGTAGGGCACGCCACTGAGCAGGGCGGGCGGCAGCAGGTTGATGTGGGTGCTCCAGATCAGGTCCGGGCGGCGCTGCAGGGGACGCAGACCGGCCTTGAGGGCAAACCGGCTGAACCGCGGTCGTCCGCCCGGATGGTGACCGCTCTGCCAGCCGACGGGAATGGGCTGGGGGGTTCCGGCGGGGTCATCGAGGCTACAGAGCTCCAGGGCCTGCTGGGGCAGGTGGGACTGCAGCGCCTCCACCAGCCGCCGACTGAAGGTCTGGATGCCGCCGGTGGCGGTCAGGCCCGGGGTCCAGATCTGCAGCAGTCCGTGGCGGGTCATGCGATCGCCTCCGGCTTCAGGCCCAGAAACTCCAGCGCTGCCATCAGCCCGGCTGTGGCGTTCTCGTAGCTGTAGCGGCGGATGTGGCGGTTAGCGGCCTTGCCCCAGCGCTGCAGTTGCGTCGGGTCGCGGATCGCAGCCGCCAGCACCTCCCGCAGGTGGTCGACATCCCCGGCTCGGAAGCTGTGGCCGGTCACCCCCGGCACGATCAGGTCCTCCTGGCAGCCGCAGCGATTGCTGACCAGGGCCGGAGTGCCGCAGGCCATGGCCTCGTTGACGATCAGGCCCCAGGTCTCGCCGCGATCGCTGGGCAGCACCAGTAGGTCGGCGGCGGCCAGGGTGGTCGGCATCTCCGACTGGTTGCGGAACGGCTGCACCTGAATGCGCGGGTCCCGGGCGGCGGCTTGCCGCAGCTCGGCCTCCAGGGGGCCGTCGCCGACGAACACCAGCCGCAGATTCGGGTCCGTCAGAGGGGCGATCGCCGCCACCAGATCCAGCGGACGCTTGCGGGCTACGAACTTGCCGCAGAACAGCACCAGGGTCTGTTCGGGGCCAATGCCCCAGCTCCGGCGCAGCTCCCGGGCCCGGCCCGAGTCCGACTGGGTGGCGAAGCGCTCAATGTCGATGCAGTGGGGCGAGAAGAACAGGCGTTCCTCTGGGACGCCGTAACGCCGGAAGTAACGACGGTTGGCCTGGCCAACGTGGAGCACAGCCTGCATGCGCCGGTAGACCATCCGTTGCAGCCAGATCTGACGCAACTGCTCCTTCAGGTTGGGGCCGTCACCCTGCTCCAGTTCCAGACAGTGGGAGTCGCCCCGGAATAGAAAGGGCAGGTGAGCCAGTCGCCGACTGGTGAGCAGGCGATAGCCGCTGGCGTAGTTGTAGGTCATCATCAGCACCGCGTCGGCGTGCCAGCGCCGCAGCCGATCGGGCAGTTCCGGGTTCCAGATGCCCCGCCAGTGGTGGGTGCCGGGGGCCGGGCTGCGGTTGGGTACCAGTTCCCAGTCGTAGCCGTCCAGCAGCGGGATGTCCCAGCGGATCTCGCGGCCGAACTGGGGGTCACGGCTGTCGCTGATGCCGAAGTCCCAGAGGTAGAAGACCTTGAGCCCCTCCACCTGTCGGCTCAGATGCCGGAACCAGGGGGCGTAGTACTGAATCGGATGGGTGGTGACGATGGCGAGGCGGGTCATCGGGATACCTGGGGCAGGGGAAGGACTCGTTTCATCAGCAGCTGGTCGATCAGCCAGATCGGCACCATCGACTGGAAGGCGGTGGCGGCGTAGACTCCGGCCGTCCATTCGGAGGAAGCGATCGCGAAGCTGAGGAAGAGAAAGGCGGTCAGGGAGGGCTCGGAGAAACTGCTGCAGCCATCCGCGCGGCGGCTCAGCCAGCCATAGAAAAGGCCCCAGCCCAGGCCCACCAGTGCGGCCCCCAGGTTGCCGAAGTTGGCATAGGCCTCCGCTAGCAGTCCCCAGGCGATGGTGGTGCGCAGGGTGTCGGTGTAGGTCTGGCGGCCGACGTAGACGTTCAGCTGGTGGGTGCCTTCATGGGTACGCAGCTTGGCCGGGCTCAGCACTCGGGGCACGACCAGCTGGGGCACCAGGGCGTAGGTGCGGCCGCTCAGGTAGGGCAGCGGCTCCGGGATCTTCTTCTGGGCGAGCATCAGCATGTGGATCAGGCTGGCCCGCTCGGCGATGCTTTCGCCTTCCTCCTTCGGGCGCAGGTGGGCCGGTAGCTGTTCGTTCGGCAGCAGTCGTTTTTCGGAGTAACCCAGCCACTCGCCGTAGTACTTGGGGATTTCCCAGGGTTGAATCGTTACGCCCTGGCTGTATTTCTGCCGCATCGGATGCTTGCCGTAGTGCAGGGGCAGCAGCAGCAGGCCGATCAGCAGCAGCGGCAGCAGCGGTGGCGGGCGGCGACTGCCGATCACATAGGAGACGGCCGCCAGGGTGGCCAGGGTGAAGGACTGCTTGAGCACGAACCCGAGACTGGCGGTGAGCAGGTAGACCAGCAGCAGCCCCAGCAGCAGGGTCTGCTGACCGCCGGTCAGTTCTCTTTTCCCGGCCCGGTAGGTGAGCAGGAAGACCCCCAGGTAGACCAGACCCAGCACGGCACCTCGCACGGTGGTGAAGGCCCCGGCCGGAATCCAGGTCCAGCCGCCATAGATGTAGAGGTTCAGCAGACTGCCCAGCCCCAGAATCACCAGGAACAGCGTGTCGGTCTGGGCCAGACGCAGACAGCGGTAGCTGCGGCGGCGATCGCCCCGGGGCTGGGCGAAGTTCAGCCAGCCCAGCAGCCCGCCGCCCAGGAACAGCGCGGTGGTGATTCCGGCCTGGAACTGCTGCCAGGGGCTGTAGGCCAGGACGTTCGGGTTCTCGCTCAGCAGCGGCAGCGCGTAGGTGTTCAGATACACCAGGGCGGCGATGGGATAGATGGGAATCCCCCGGGCATAGCCCGCACACCAGAGGCCCAGCGGGGCCAGGGCCAGAACGGTGATCAGCACGAAGGCCAGGGCGGTAGGCCCCGGAGCACGGATCACGGAGGGTCCCTGGCTGATAATCAGCAGAACCACAGCCCCCCAGAACAGGGCCAGCAGGCTGACCCCCTCGTTCGAGCGGCGGCTGGCAAGCGGCTGAGCGAGCATAATCCGGGCCCTCAATGGGACTAGGCGATCGCCGGGAGACCGCTGTCGGCGATCGCCCGCTGCAGCCAGTGGTGCAACTGCTCAGCCTGACGGGCGGTGCTGACCTGGCGGCGCTGTTCGGTCTTGCCGGGGTAGTGCCGGGGTTGGTGCAGCAGCCAATTCAGTCCTTCCATTACCGCTGCGTCTGTACCATCGCTGCCGAGGGGAACGACCTGGCCCAGATCCAGCTCTCGAAAGCGGGCTTCCAGGGGACTGTGAGGGAGCAGGAGGCCCAGCCCCGGTCGTTGGACCAGCGCATAGCTGAAGGCTTTGGAGGCGCTGTAGCCGCTATCGGTGGAGCCCAACATCAGCAGCCCGTCAGCCTCCTCCAGCAACTGCAGTGCCTGAAAGTAGGGCAGTCGGGCCGGGTGTTCACTGACCAGGGCCTGCAGCCCGAATTCCTCGATCAGACCCGAGAAGCTTGGCTGCTGGCGATCGCGCTCGGCATAGCTGGTGCCGACAAAGTGGATTGCCAGCCGCTGGGGCAGATCCGGTTGCTGCTGACGCAGCTGGTCCAGGCCCCGGAACAGTTGACGGGCGGCGGGTAGCAAAT
>CAYZUY010000039.1:0-14278 GCA_964481495.1 uncultured bacterium | reverse complement strand
GCCAACGGCTGCCTCTGCTGCACCGTCCAGGAGGAATTCCTGCCGACGATGCAGGAACTGCTCAAGCGCCGCGATCAGCTGGATGCGATTGTGATCGAAACCAGCGGTCTGGCCCTGCCCAAACCGCTGGTGCAGGCCTTCCGCTGGCCCGAAATCCGCACCGGCGCCACCGTTGACGGGGTAATCACCCTGGTGGACTGCGAGGCCCTGGCCCGGGGCGAGGTGGTCGGCGATCTCGAGGCCCTCGAGGCCCAGCGTCAGGCCGATGACAGCCTGGACCACGAAACCCCGATCGAGGAACTGTTCGAGGACCAGCTGGCCTGTGCCGATCTGGTGCTGCTGACCAAGGTGGACCGGGTGGAGGACGGCGATCGCCAGCGGGTCGAGACCTGGCTGAGCCGGGAACTGCCGAGCGGCGTCAAGGTCGTTCCCTGCCGTACCGATGCCGTCACCCCGGACCTGCTGCTCGGCTTCTCGGCCGCCGTGGAGGACAACCTCGACCAGCGACCGAGCCACCATGACCACGAGGAGGAGCACGACCACGACGAGGAGATCCGCTCCCTGGCCCTGACCAGTGAGCGGGAGTTCGACCCGGCGCAACTGGAGTCGCTGCTCAAGCCTCTGGTGGCGACCCAGGAGATCTACCGGGTGAAGGGATTCGTGGCCGTGCCGGGCAAGCCGATGCGGCTGGTCTTCCACGGGGTCGGCAACCGCTTCGACTGGTTCTTCGACCGGCCCTGGCGAGCGGATGAAGCCCGTCAGACCCGGCTGGTGGTAATCGGTGCCGCACTGGATGAGGCAGCCCTGCAGGCAGCGATCGCCTGAATCAGCGGGGCGCCACCTGGCCCGGGGTGAACAGCAGCCGCTGTAGCCGCCCCGGGCCCAGCTGTTCGGAGATCTCCTCAAGCAGGCTGAAGACGAAGAAGATCAGACTGATCATCAGCACGATGCCCGCCAGGAAGGGAAGCCCATCCTGGCTGAAGGTGAACTCCAGGGCCCGCAGCGGATGCTTGTGGTGGATCAGGCGATCCAGGTAGCGCTCCAGCAAGGCAGCGAAGGTGACGACCACCGTAAAGAAGCCGGTGCGGTAGAGAATGCGCAGGATTCCCGGCCAGCGCGGGTGCAGACGGCTGATCGGCTGGTGGCGCAGCAGCACCACCACCTTGCCGGTGATCGCCGCCCCCAGGAACGCCTTGGACAGCACCAGCACCTGAATATCGAAGCGCTCCAGCAGCAGTTTCAGCACCACCAGCAGAATCAGGTAGCAGACCAGGAAGAAAGCCGTCAGCTGCCAGATCTGGGTGAGTTCGTGGAACAGGTGCCTGAGGCGGGATTGGAGGGGCATCGGCTGGTTGGCCTCGAGAGTGTAGGTCTAGCGGTGCAACCACCAGCCCAATAGAAAGCCTAGGCTACCGAAGCGCAGCACATTCCAGATCGTCATCCGCACCGTCAGCCCGGAGATCAGCCGACTTTCCAGGGTCACTTCCAGCTCCGCCAGCTGCTGCTTCAGCTCCCGCACCCGGGCCCGGTCGGCGCTGCTGCCCCGGGCTCGCGCCAGGGACTCCCGCAGTTGCGGCCCCTGATCCCAGGCCTCGAGTACCGACCGCCAGCGCGACTCCAGCTCCGCCAGGTCGCGCCGCTGCTGCTCCAGAGCCTGCTCGAACTCGGCCAGCCAGTCGGAGGAAGGGGGATGGGAGGACGCCATGCAGCTGCCGTGAGTGAACTCTGCTCGGAGAATACCGCCGACCCAGGAAGGGAAGCTAAACAATTCCGGCGATTCGGGCCACCGCTGCCTAAGCTGTGGTCAGCCCGATCCCCGGCGATGCCCGTGCCCCCCTTCCCCTCCCATATCGATCCCGCCCGCTGCCGACTGCTGGTGGTCGATGATGCGATCGCCGTCACCCACATGCTGGCCCAGGTGCTGGAGCAGGAGGGCTTCACGGTGGATACGGCCACCGGCGGCCGCGAAGCCCTGACCCTGATCGGGGAACAGGCCTACGATCTGGTGCTGCTGGACCTGCGCCTACCGGACGTGAGCGGCCTGGAGGTCTGCCGCCAACTGCGGGACAAACCCGGCTACGAGCAGGTACCGGTGCTGTTTCTGACCGCCAGCCGGGATGAGCAGGACATCGTCGCCGCTTTCGACAACGGCGCCGCAGACTACATCCGCAAACCCTTCAATCTGGCGGAACTGCTGGCCCGGGTCGGACATCACCTGGATCTGCGCTTCACCCGCATCTCCCTCGATGCCGCGATCGCTGAGCTCACCATCCGGGCAGAGACCGATGAACTGACCGGCATCCCCAACCGACGCCACGTGCTCGAGCAGGTGGAACGGGAGTTTGCCCGCTTCCGACGCAATCACTGCCCGTTTTCGGTGCTCACCCTGGATCTGGATCATTTCAAGCAGATCAACGACCACTACGGCCACGCCGCCGGAGACCGGGTGCTGCGTCAGGTCGCCCTCACCCTGCAGCAGCAGTTGCGTCAGGTCGACGGGCTGGGGCGTCTGGGCGGGGAGGAATTCCTGATTCTGCTGCCGGAAACCGAGTCCGAGCCGGCGCTGGAGGTAGCGGAACGGCTGCGGCAGGCGATCGCCGACACGCGCATCCCCTGGCAGGCACACAGCCTGAGCGTGACCATCAGCATCGGCGTCGCCACCATTCAGGAGACCGACACCGGCATCGACGCCGTCCTGATGCGCTCCGACAACGCCCTCTATACGGCCAAGGCCCGGGGACGCAACTGCAGCCAACAGGTCAGCCAGGGCAATCCCGACTCGGAACCGATCGCGCCCTCAGGCGTCAGACTCTCTCCTGTCCTGACCCCAGCGTCAGACTGAGTGAGTCTTGACCGGTTAACGCACGGACTCAAAGGTTCCTCGCAAGGAAGCAGCAGAGCGATTCTCCTACTCCTGTCTCAGGTGGGCACCCTGAACCGGTACCCAGGTCGGGTAGGAACACTATATGGTGCTAGGGACCGCAGGCACAGGCCAACAGAGCCAAGAGGCGGACGTAATGGAGGCGCAGGCCGGTCCAGCCATTTCCCTGCCCTCATCCCGCACCGCACCGCTGTTCCACAAGCCTGTCTGGGACCCAGGGCTATGCCGTCTGCTGGTGGTGGATGACGATGTGGTCATCCGCCGAGCCCTATCCTTCATCCTCAAGAATGAGCGATTCAAGGTTGACACCACCAGCGGCGGTCGGAGAGCGCTATGCCTGGCACGGCAGCGAAACTACGACCTGGTGATTCTGGATCTGCATCTGCCGGATCTGAGCGGACATCAGGTCTGTCAGCATCTCTCCCACCAGCAAGGCTACGAACATGTCCCGATCCTCTACCTGACCGGAAGTGAGGATAAGCAGGAACTGGTCACTGCCTTTCTCAATGGTGCAGCGGACTACATCCGCAAGCCCTTCCATTCGACGGAACTGCTGCTGCGCATCCGTCATAATCTGGAGTTGCACCAGGCTCAGATGGCACTTGAGCGGGCGAATGCCGAACTGAGCATCCGTGCCCTGACAGACGAGCTCACGGGCATTTCCAACCGACGACACATTCTGGAACAGGTGGAACAGGAATTCAGCCGCTTCCAACGCACCCATGCCCCGTTCTCGGTACTCACCCTTGACCTGGATTACTTCAAGCAGATCAATGACCATCATGGCCATGCCACCGGGGACTATGTCCTCCGTCAGGTCGCCCGGATGCTCCGGCAGCAGTTGAGACGGATGGACGGTCTCGGAAGGCTGGGCGGGGAGGAGTTCCTGATTCTGCTTCCGGAGACCCGAACTGAACAGGCGGTGGACATCGCGGAACGGCTGAGGCAGAGCATTACCGGCAGCCCGATGTCCTGGGAGTCTCAGAGGCTGACGGTCACCACCAGCATCGGTGTGGCTACCGCTCAGGAGTGTGACAGAAGCATCAGTGAAATCCTGTTGCGCTCGGACAAAGCCCTTTACGCTGCCAAGTCCTGGGGACGCAACACGTCCTGTCTCTATTCAGGCAGGGGTGAGGTGACCTGCACAGACTCCACTCCGCAAACCGGGAGATCCTAAACCCTGCAAGACACGGCAGCGGAATGAATCACGAAATCCTGCACCGGCTGACCACCGAGCAGGTGCTCCTGAATCACCCGCTCGATCAATTCCGGGGTCGCCTGCCGATACCAGACGCCATCAGGGTAGACCAGCAGAATCGGCCCCTGCTGACAGATTCGCAGGCAATCAGCTTTGGTGCGGAAGATCACAGCCGGGTCGTCGGTCGTCGGCCGGTCGAGCCCCAGCTCCTGCAGGCGCTGCTTCAGGTAGTCCCAGCTGGACTGGCCTTCGGACGGGTTGCAGCACTTGGCCTTCGTTGGCGTGGCACAGAGGAACAGATGGCGCACAATCCCATCCAGCCCCAGGGCAGCGACAACCGTGTCGAGACTGCTCACGGTGCGGTGGGCCTGACGCGACGGATCGGCAGGTTGGCCACCAGGGCCGTCATGCGCTGATCGCTTTCCAGCTCCAGCTCCATGCCCTCGGTGTCCAGTTCGACGTAGCGGCTGACAACCTCGAGAATCTCCCGGCGCATCTGCTCAAGCAGTTCCGGCGGCAGGTCCGCCCGATCGTGGGCCAGCACCAGCTTCAGCCGCTGCTTGACGGTGTCACGACTGGGGGCGGGACGGTTGAACAGGCGTTCCAGCAGGTCCATCATGGTGGCGATACCCGGTCGGGAAAGTTAGCGGTTCTTCTGGAAAAAGGACTTGAGGCGCTGGCGCAGCCCCTTGCGGGCATCGAGGTCGATGAAATCGACATCCTCACCCAGCAGACGACGGGCGATGTTGCGGTAGGCAGTCCCGGCTAGGCTGGGGTCCTCCGCCAGCACCAGCGGCTCGCCCCGGTTGGTGGAGACAATCACCTGTTCATCGTCAGGAATGATGCCCACCAGGGGAATTGCCAGGATTTCCTGGACGTCGGCGACGGACATCATGTCGTTGGTGGCGACCATGGCCGGACGCAACCGGTTGACAATCAGGTTGGCCTTGCGGACCTCGTTGGCCTCGAGCAGGCCGATCACCCGGTCCGCATCCCGGACCGCCGCAATTTCGGGAGTGGTGACAATCACCGCTTCCTCGGCGGCGGCGATCGCATTTTGGAAGCCGGTCTCGATCCCCGCCGGGGAGTCGATCAGTACGAAGTCGAAGAGCGGCTTGAGCATGTCGATCAGCTGCTGCATCTGCTCGGGCGTCACCGACTCCTTCATGCGGTTGTTGGCCGCCGGCATGAGCGAGAGGTTGGGCTGGCGCTTGTCCTTGACCAGGGCCTGCTCCAGACGACAGTTGCCCGCCAGCACGTCCTGGGCGGTGTAGACGATCCGGTTCTCGAGGCCCAGCAACAGATCGAGGTTGCGCAGACCGAAGTCGGCATCGATCAGCACGACCTTCTGTCCGAGACTGGCCAGGCCCATGCCGAGGTTGGCGCTGGAGGTCGTCTTGCCGACGCCGCCCTTGCCGGAGGTGATGACGATGACGCGACTCATGCGTTGGGATACCGGCCGCAACCGGTGGGAAGGATTTCAGTCGAGCTTCATTATTGCCCGAGCCCGGCTGTTTTCAGGTCAGGACGACCGGAGTGATCCGAATCCGACCCTCGGCAATCGCCGCCACCTCGGGATAACCCGTGGCCGCGCCGCTCTCCACCCGTACCACCTGGCTGGCAATGCGCAGCTGGGTGGCCTGCAGGCTGAGGGCCAGGATGCGGCAGCGGTCATTCCCCGCCGCCCCGGCGTGAGCCACCCCCCGCAGCCGTCCCCAGACGAGGATGTCACCGTCGGCGATGATGGCGGCCCCCGGGTTGAGGTCGCCGATCAGCACCACAGGCCCCGGGTGCCGGATCTCCGCCCCCGAGCGCAGGGTCGTCTGCAGCACCAGGGTGTCGCTGGGGCGGGGGCGATCGCCCCCCCCCAACTGCGGCCGTGCCTGCAGCACCGACAGCCCCAGGGCCGCCGCCGCCACCGCCGTCGGTCGCCGCAGGGTGCGGATCGTCGTCAGCCGCAGCCCCGCCGACTCCAGCTGGCGCAGCAACCCCTCCAGCTGCAGGTTATCGAGGGCCCAGTCCCCGGCTTCCAGCCAGACCTCGGTCCCCCCGGCCCAACGCTGCTCCCCGCCCTCCAGGCGCTGCTGCAGCTGCTGACGCAGGTCCTGCCAGACTGAAGCCGTCTCACCCTCACTCCCAGGCAGGGTCACCGTCAGGCGATCGCCCTCCGCCACCACCCGCACCTGCTCCGGCGCAGTCAGATTCCCCCCTGCATCAGCGTCAGGCAACACTTCGCCCCCAATTTCCAGCTCATCACTCATGCCGCTATCCCAAGGAGGTCAACCCTACCTGGGCACCAGCCCGGCAGGGGATAAACAACTGTCGTGCTCAACCTTGTCCGTTCAAACCACCGATATCCCCAGCCGGACTGAACGGAGGCAAGGTCATCCCGCCATTCAGGGTCCAGCAACGACGTCAGGGCAGTATCGCTCGGGGGTTCCAAGGGGGCATGTCCCCTTGGTGGCGGGGTGCAGGGGGGCGCCACCGCCCTCCCTGCAGGCTGTTCGGCCAGGAGGCCCCCCTACGCCATCACCATGCCGCCATCCACATTGATCACCTGCCCGGTGACATACGCCGCCGCTGGATCCGCCGCCAGGAAGCGCACCATCCCGGCCACTTCCTCCGGCTGACCGTAGCGGGCCAGGGGAATGAACTTCAGCAGCGCCTCGGCATCGAGGTCATGGGTCATATCGGTAGCGATGAAGCCCGGCGCCACCGCATTCACCGTGATCCCGCGGCTGGCCAGTTCCTTGGCCGTGGTCTTGGTGAGGCCGATCACCCCCGCCTTGGCGGCGCTGTAGTTGGCCTGACCGAGGTTCCCCATCTCACCCACCACCGACGCGATGTTGATGATCCGGCCACTCTTCTGCTTGAGCATGATCTTCGCTGCCGCCCGGCTGCAGAGGAAGACACCGGTGAGGTTGAGGTTGATCACCGCGTTCCAGTCATCGGTCTTCATGCGCAGCAGCAGCGTGTCGCGGGTGATCCCGGCGTTGTTCACCAGCACATCGATGCGGCCGAACCGCTCGGTCACCGCCTTGAACAGGCCGTCCACCTGCTCCTCCTGGGCCACATCCGCCTGGAAGATCTCGGCCTCGCCCCCAGTAGCCCGGATGGCAGCCGCCACCTCTTCCGCTGCGGCCGGAGAACTGGCGTAGTTCACCGCCACCTTGGCCCCCTCACCGGCCAGGGCCAGGGCGATCGCCCGACCGATGCCGCGGGAGGCGCCGGTGACGAGAGCAACCTTGTCCTGGAGATGCGCGCTGGCCATGGAGGAACCCTGGGAATCACAAAAGTCCCAACGATTCTACGGCTAGAAGCGGTGCCCCTCCAGCAGCTGTTCCAGGCGCTGCAACTGCTCCGTTGTGCCCAGGCAGATCAGCAGATCCCCCACCCGCAGCTGCACCTGAGCTGTCGGGCCGGGGATCAGTTCCCCATCCGCCCGCCGGATCGCCAGGATCAGCGCCCCGGACTGACCGCGTACATCCGCCTCCTGCAGCGTGCGCCCCACGCAAGAGCAGCGGCCATCCTCGAGCAGGAACTCCTCCATATGCAGCGAGCGTTCGCTGGCGGAGGTGATGCCGTCCACGAAGTCGATCATCTGGGGTCGCAGGGCCGCCGCCGCCATCCGTCGCCCTCCAACCACGTAGGGCGAAACAATGGCATCCGCCCCGGCCCGCTGCAGCTTGGGAATCGCCTCCTCGCTGCTGGCCCGGGCGATCGCCCGCAGGCCGGGATTGAGGGCCTTGGCCGAGAGGATCGTGTAGAGGTTATTGGCGTCCGAGGGCATCACCGCCACCAGACAGCGGGCCCGCTCCACCCCCACGGTGGTCAGCACCTCATCGAGGGTGGCATCCCCCGCCATCACCAAATACCCGGACTCCTGGGCCTCGGCGATCGCCTCCGGCTCACTGTCGAGGATCACGAACGCCAGCCCCTCGGCGTCGAACTCCCGGGCCACCTGCCGTCCCATGCGACCGTAGCCGCAGATGATGTAGTGCTGGTTCAGTTTCTCGAACACGGTACGTTGCCGCCGCTCCCGCAGATTCTGCTGAAAATAGCCCTGGACCAGGGCTTCGGTGAAGCGGTTGACGATGTAGCCGACACTCAGCAGACCTGCACCGATCAGCAGGATCGTGAAGAAGCGACCCTGGGGTGTGAGCGGGGCCACATCCCCGTAACCCACCGTCGCCAGGGTAATCACCGTCAGGTAGAGACTGTCGAGCCAGCTGAACCGCTCGATCAGGTGATAGCCGACCGTACCCGTCAGCACCACCCCGGCCAGTCCGAGAAAACTCTGGGAGAGTTCCCGGCGCAGGCGCCGGTAGCGCTGGCGGGACTGACGGTTGAGGGCGGCACCGAAACGACCGGGGGGGCTGGTCCGAGACCCCGCCACCGGTCCCTAGGCCCCGAGAATCCGCTGCAGGATCTGGGCGGGGGTGATGTCGGCCAGCCGACCGCTCGTCGCCCGCAGCGGAAAGACCTTGTCGTCGTTGGGCGGCACCAGCGCCTCGGGTTGGCTGGCCCCCAGCAGGGCGATGGTGAAGGTGCCACTGGCGATCGCCAGCTGCAGGTCATCGCCTTCGCAGCAGAGCGTCAGGTCTGCCGCCGCGATCAGGGCCGCCCGCCGACCCGGGTCCGGGCTGGCGAGGGACTGCACCTGCACCCCGGCGGCGCGCAGGCCGTTAAGCAGGGCGCTGTCCTGGCTGAGCACCACCAGCGGCAGGTCAGGCTGCTTCGCCTGGAGCTGCCCAAGCAGTTCCTGCCACTGGGCCGCCGGATAATCCCCCGGCTGCACCAGCACGTAGCCCTTGCCCGCCAGACCAAGGCGCTGCAGTTCTCCTTCCGCCCACTCGATGTCCTTCTTCGCCAGGGTCAGGGCCGGGCGCGGGCAGGCGTCCGACAGCCCCAGGGGCGTGAGCAGCGTGTGGGCCACAGCAGCCCGATAGGTCTCGCCCCAGGGCGGCACCATGCCGGTCAGAAACAGGGAGCCACCGGTGCCGAAGCCGATGCGTACAGGAATACCGGTCAGCCAGAGGAAGAAGCCCGGGTTGTCCTGGAGCGAAATCGCCAGATCGTACTGCCGCTCCCGGATGCTGCCGAGCAGGTTGCCCCAGTCCGCCAGACTGTTGCGGTCGGCGAAGTCGAACGGAATGGTGTGGGTGACGGCGGGGAACACCCGATAGGCCCCCAGCGCCTTGGGCGGTGCCACCACCTCCAGACTGGCATCGGGGTAGGCCTGGTGCAGCGTCTGCAGGGTGGGGAAGCCGAGGATCTGGTCGCCGATTCCACCCGGGACGAGGGCCAGAATGCGCATAGAGGGATGGGGTAAGCTGAGGTCGTCCATCATTTTATGGGACAGCGTCGGCGCCACCCGGTACGGAAGCGGACCCGACACCTGCCCTGACGAGTCATTTTCCGGGAGCACCTGTGCATCTTCTGATTCCGGCGGCCGGGGTAGGGCGGCGCATGGGCAGCGATCGCAACAAGCTGCTGCTGACCCTGCTGGATGAACCGATCCTGGCCTGGACCCTGAAGGCGGCCGAGGCCTCCCGCCACATCCGCTGGATCGGGATCATCGGCCAGCCGATCGATCGCCCGGACATCGACGCCTGCCTGAGCCGACTCAATCTGAGCAAACCGGTCGCCTTCATCCAGGGCGGCGATACCCGCCAGCAGTCGGTCTACAACGGCCTGCAGGGGCTGCCCGCCGACGCTACCCACGTGCTGATCCATGACGGAGCCCGCTGTCTGGCCACGCCGGAGCTGTTCGACCGCTGCGCCGAGGCCCTGGACGACTGCGATGGCCTGATTGCCGCCGTCAGCGTCAAAGACACGATCAAGGTCGTGGATGGAGCCCTGAACATCGTCGACACCCCCGACCGCAGCAATCTCTGGGCCGCCCAGACTCCCCAGGGCTTTGCCGTCGAGCCCCTGCGCCGCTGCCACGAGCAGGGCCGCCAGCAGGGCTGGGAGGTGACCGATGACGCCGCCCTGTTCGAGGCCTGCGGACTGCCGGTGCGGATCGTCGAGGGTGAGGAGACGAACCTGAAGGTGACCACGCCAGTGGATCTGGCGATCGCCGCCTTCATCCTCGAGCAGCGCCAGCGGACGCCCGTCACCGCCTGACCCGATGGACCTCTTCCAGGCCTATGCCCAGCGGCTGACAGAGGCGGAAGCCCCCCTGGCCGCCCGGATGCGTCCCCGCACCCTGGAGGAGTACATCGGCCAGAGCGACATCCTCGGTGAGGGACGCCTGCTGCGCCGGGCAATCGCCGCCGACCAACTGTCGTCGCTGATTTTCTACGGCCCCCCGGGTACCGGCAAAACCACCCTGGCCCAAGTGATCGCCAACCGTACCCAGGCCCAGTTCCTGGCGATCAACGCCGTACTGGCGGGGATTAAAGATATCCGCGAGGCGATCGCCGCTGCTCAGGACCGGCGCGGCCACTTCGGCCAGCGCACGATCCTGTTTGTGGACGAGGTACACCGATTCAACAAGGCCCAGCAGGACGCGCTGCTGCCCTGGGTTGAGAACGGCACCGTGATTCTGATCGGGGCCACCACCGAGAATCCCTTCTTCGAGGTCAACAAGGCCCTGGTCAGCCGCTCCCGGCTGTTCCGGCTGCAGCCCCTGAGCGCAGCGGAACTGGGACAGGTGATTGACCAGGCCCTAGGCGATCGGGAGCGGGGCTACGGCGATCGCCCCGTCGAGCTCAGCCCCGAGGCCCGCAACCATCTGGTGCAGGTGGCCAACGGCGATGCCCGCAGCCTGCTCAATGCCCTGGAACTGGCGGTGGAGACCACCCCGCCCGACGACCAGGGCCTGATCCGCATCGATCTGGCGGTGGCGGAGCAGTCCATCCAGCAGCGGGCGGTACTCTACGACCGCGAGGGCGACGCTCACTTCGACACGATCAGCGCCTTCATCAAAAGTGTGCGCGGCAGCGACCCCGACGCCGCCCTCTACTGGCTGGCACGGATGGTCTACGCCGGGGAGGACCCGCGCTTCATCTTCCGTCGCCTGCTGATCGCCGCCGGGGAGGACATCGGTCTGGCGGATCCCCAGGGGATGGTGGTGGTGGAAGCCTGCGCCGCGGCCTTCGACCGGGTCGGACTGCCGGAGGGGCTCTACCCCCTAGCCCAGGCGACGCTCTACCTGGCGACCGCACCCAAGTCCAACAGCCTGCTGGGGTTCTTCGAAGCGCTCAAAGCCGTGGAACGGGAGCAGGCCGACGACATCCCGAATCACCTCAAGGACGCCAACCGCGATCGCGAAAGCCTCGGTCACGGGGCGGGCTACCGCTATCCCCACGCCTTCGCCGAACACTGGGTCGCCCAGCAGTACCTGCCCGCCAACCTGCTCGGGCAGGTCTTCTACCAGCCCTCGGACCAGGGCTACGAGGGCCAGCGACGGGATCTGATCGAGCAGCGGCGGGAGGCCCAGCTGGCGGCGATGGCGGAATCCGATGCGGCGGTGGAGGCGGTCAGCTTCGGCTCTGACGCCCGACTGGAGACCTGGCTGCAGCGCACTCTTAGTCCGGATGGCGATCGCCTGCTGAGCCTGCGCCGCACCCTGTTCGAGCGGCTGAAGCCCCAGCGCCACCACCGGCTGCTGGTGATCGAGCCCAGCCCACTGCTGCTCTGGGAGGCAGTGCGGCAGGTCCCCGAAGGTGGTGTCTGGGGTTGGATCGACCCCGGTGCCCGCGCCCAGGCGGAACGGCAGATCCAGGAACTGCCGAGCCTGCAGCGCCCCTGGCTGGGCGATCGCCCCGAGGATCTGGCGGCACTGCTGAGCGATCAGCCGGGGCTGCAGTTCGAGGCGATTCTGATCCGTGAGCGGGGTCAGCGGTTGCTGGAATCTGACTGGCGACAGTGTCTGCAGAAACAGCTGGCCCCCGGCGGTCAGCTACTGCTGCTCGATCGTCCGGCGGACCATCACCCCCAGCTCTGGCGCTGGCTGACGGACAGCGATCTGCCCGAGCAACTGCTGGAGCGCATCCGCGCTGCAGAAGCCACAGCGGCCGGATGGACCCAGGCAGAGATGGAGTCGGCGATCGCCGATCTGGACTGGGCCATAACCCGCGAGACTCTGCCCGACGAACTGCGACTGACGCTGCGCCCTCCCCTGCTAGCCCGCTGGTTCGACGAGTCCCGCCCCGGCAGCTTCCGCTCGGTGCTGACAGGCCCGCTGACAGCAGCGGAGATCGACCGGGTAGAAACCGCCTTCCGGGCCCGGCTGGGGCAGACCCTGAGCCAGAGCACCCCCTGGTGGCTGCTCCAGGCCCATGGGTAGGCTGAAAGCAGCCTGTGCCGGGTCCGAGACATGTTGCAACGGCTAGCCTTTCTGATTCCGATACTGCTCCTGCAGGGCGGTCCTGGCCTGGCCCAGGCTCTGCCTGCGACCGCTGACACGGATTACCCGGAGCTCACCGACGCCACCGCTCTGGTGCTGGCCCGGCAGGTGTTTCGGGATGCGGGGACCACGGAGATCTACACCTACCTCCGGACCCAGGGCGGCATCTCCGGCATTCTGGATCAGGCAGGCTACGGCGGCACCGACAGCGACTGCGACCTGCTGGCCGATACGCTGGTGCGGCTGCAGCCGTCGCTGCGGCGCTCCTTCCCGACGGAGGGAGAAGCGATCTGGTATTCCCCCGGACAGGACGATTAGGCTGATACTCCCTCCGGATGGAGTTCGAACCATGCGTACACTGCTGACTCTGCTGGCTGCTCTGCTGCTCAATGGCGGTGCGGCGATCGCCCAGAACGCCCCTGTCACCGCCCCGCCGACCCCGCCACCCAGCCCGAGGATTCCGCTGGTGGATCTGGCCCGCCAGATCGCCCAGGGTCCCTTCGGCGACAACCCTAATCTGGCGCTGCTGGAGGCGGGTGGCTGCCAGAAGGTGCTGACCCAGGCCGGCTACGCCCCCACCGACACCAACTGCGCCGAGCTGCAGAACCTGCTCAATGCCATGCGTACCCCCACCGGCGGTGCCCGCTAGGCAGCCATGAAAAAAGCCGGAGCCCGTAGGCTCCGGCTGGGGGTTGGGTTCCCGAGGACGTTAGACCTTACGGGAGTAGTATTCAACGACCATCAGTTCGTTGATTTGCAGCGCGACCCACTCACGCTCGCAGTTGCCGTTCACCTTGCCGACCAGCTTGGCCTTGTCGAACTCGAGGTGGCTGGGCAGGTTGGAGAGGCCAGGGAATTCCAGATTGGCCTGGACCAGCTTGCGGGATGCTTCGCGATCGCGCACGGCGATCACGTCGCCGGGGCGGACCTGGAAGCTGGCGATGTCGACCACACGACCGTTGACGGTGACGTGACCGTGGTTGACCAGCTGACGGGCCGCGGGGATCGTGGGGGCGATACCCAGACGGAAGCAGGTGTTGTCCAGGCGCATTTCCAGCAGCTGGAGCAGGTTGGTACCGGTGGAACCGGCACGACGACGGGCTTCCTTCACGTAGCGGACGAGCTGCCGCTCGGAAACACCGTAGTTGAAGCGAAGCTTCTGCTTCTCTTCCAGACGGATGGCGTACTCAGAACGCTTGCGCCGGGCTTGGCCGTGCTGACCGGGGGGGTAAGCCCGACGGGCGGACTTACGGGTGAGACCGGGAAGGTCCCCCAAGCGTCGCGTAATTCTCAGACGAGGGCCGTTGTAACGGGCCATGAACTACCTCAGGACAGAAATTTCCCAAACGTCAATCCTACCATTGGGGCTATGAAACGTCTCCTGCTGCTGCTGATCCGCCTCTACCGGGCGGTGATTTCCCCGCTCACGCCGGCCAGTTGCCGCTTCCAACCCACCTGCTCCCAGTACGGCCTGGAGGCGATCGAGCGGTTCGGGGCCTGGAAGGGCGGCTGGCTGACCCTGCGTCGTATCCTCCGCTGCCATCCCTTCCACCCCGGCGGCTGGGACCCGGTCCCGGATGCCCCCTGCTGCGCCCCGGCCGAGGCGGGCATACCCCCGTGCCAGAATGGGCCGAGTGCCCCCCGCTCCCAGCCATGACCCAGCCTGTGCATCTGGTGCTCTACCGCAAACCCGGCTGCTGCCTCTGCGAAGGTCTGGAGGAGAAGCTGGCCGCCATTCAGGACCCGCCCTTCGAGCTGGAGCGGCGCGACATCACGACCAATCCCGAGTGGCTGGTCGCATTCCAGTACGAGGTGCCGATTCTCTTCCGCCGCGAAGCGGACG
>CAYZUY010000038.1:0-14309 GCA_964481495.1 uncultured bacterium | reverse complement strand
CCACCGACTACAGCGGCAGCCGCGTCGGAGATGTAGTCGCCGTTCAGGTTCATCGTCGCCAGGATCGAGTAATCCGCCGGACGGGTCTGGATCTGCTGGAAGATACTGTCGGCGATCCGGTCGTCCACCAGCACCTTCTGCTTCCACTGGCCGTTGCCGTGGGTCGCGCCGATGCTTGCGATCACCGCCTTCACCTCGTCACAGACCGACTGCTGCTTCTCGGGGGTCAGGGCATCGTACCCGGGGTCGATCATCCGGGCGTTGGCCTCGATGCTCAGGTTCGGGTCCGCCTCCAAGTTGCCGAGGATCCAGCTTTCCCGTTCGGTGACACAGTCGGCCCGGAATTCCGTGGTCGCCAGTTCGTAGCCCCAGTCCCGGAAGGCGCCTTCCGTGAACTTCATGATGTTGCCCTTATGCACCAGGGTGACGTGGCGCTTTTTCCCTTCCAGGCGCAGGGCGTGCTGGATCGCCTTGCGGATCAGCCGCTGGCTGCCGCTCTTGCTGATCGGTTTGATGCCGATGCCACTGTCGAGGCGGATCTGCTTCTTGCCCAGGCCGGGGCTGGCGGGGATGTACTCGTTATTCAGGGCTTCGATCAGCTTCAGACCAATCTCATCCCCGGCTTTCCACTCGATCCCCAGGTAGATGTCCTCGGTGTTCTCGCGGTAGATCACCACATCCAGCTTCTCGGGATTGCGGTGGGGTGAGGGCGTCCCGGCGTAGTAGCGGGAGGGACGTACGCAGGCGTAGAGGTCGAAGATCTGGCGCAGGGCCACGTTCAGCGAGCGGATGCCGCCGCCGACGGGGGTGGTCAGCGGGCCCTTGATCGAGACGCCGTACTCACGGATGGCGGTGGTGGTGTCCTCGGGCAGGTACTGGTAGGTGCCGTACTTCTCGCAGGCTTCGTCGCCTGCGTAGACCTTGAACCACTCAATTTTGCGCTGGCCGCCGTAGGCCGCTTCCACTGCCGCATCGAACACCCGCTGGGAGGCGGGCCAGATGTCGACGCCGGTACCGTCGCCACGGATGAAGGGGATGATCGGGTTGTCCGGCACGACGGGCTTGCCGTCGACGAAGGTGATCTTCTGACCGACGGTCGGCGGGGTGAGTTTCTCGAACATGGCGTCGTCCTGGACTGCTGGCCTGAAAGCGTAGAGGCTTCGGTGACCCGCAACTGTAAGGTGGGATGCGGTTTCTGTCCCGAAGATGGGGCTAGTGTACCGTGTTACACAAATCCGCCCGGGCTCTGGCTAGGGTGAGGTGTCGCGGTGAGGAGCCTTATCGGTGAATGCTGCAGACCAGGCGGTCGACGTGGCCCTGACCCGTCGCATTGCCACATTGGTGACGCTCTTCCGGCAGCAGTTTCCCCGGGCCCGGGCAGACCTGCGGCCCTGGCGCAATGACGCCGATACCGAAGTCTGGACCGACCCGGCCTCCATCGATATCGCCTTTCATCTGCCGGGCTGGAACCCCCGCTATCAGTGCCGCAGCATCCTCATGCAGGCGCGGCTGCTGGCCGATACCGAGGGCGATCGCAGCCGTCTGCTGGGTATCGATCTCGCAGGCCTCAACTACACCGGTGAGCAGTGGCGGCTCTCCACCGTCGGCGACTGGGCCGTGGAAGGACGGGCGATTCCGGCGGAGGCGATCGCCGAGCAGCTGCGCTGCTTCTGCCGCCAGGCCTTCGAGCTGTTCAACCACCCCACGGACCCGGTCTCGTGACTGGCCTCAGTACCGAACAGCTGCAGCGTTGCCGCCGGACTCTGGAGGCATCCCTGGAGCGCTACCGTCAGGCGGAGCCGGGTTCGCTGGATGCGGAAGTCTACCGGAACGCGGTGATCAAAGGCTTCGAACTGTCTCTCGAAACTGCGGGCAAGCTGCTGCGCCGGGCCCTGCGGGAGTTCAGCCCCAGTCCGCGACAGGTGGATGCACTGGTCTTCAAGGAGGTGCTGCGTCAGGCTGCCCGGGTGGATCTGCTGGCCCCGGAGGCTGTGGGGCGCTGGTTTCTCTACCGGGACAGCCGTAACAGCACAGCCCATGACTACGGGGAATCCCTGGCCCAGGAGACGCTGACGCTGATCGATGACTTCCTGGCAGATCTGGGGGCGCTGCTACAGGCCCTGGAGCGCCTGGATGCCTGACCTGCAGCCCTGGCAGCGGGCCCTGCTCCTGGATCTGCTGGCGCAGTATGTGCCCCAGGCCGAGGTCTGGGCCTTCGGCAGCCGGGTGCGGGGAGAGACTCATCCTGCCAGCGATCTCGATCTGGTGGTGCGCTGTCCCTGGGATCCGGACCAACCGACGCCAGGACTGCTGGCCCTCCGGGCCGCGCTGTGCGATAGTTCGCTGCCCTTTTCGGTGGACGTACTGGACTGGGCGGCGATTTCTCAGGGGATGCGGGGGGCGATCGCGGCGCAGTATGAGCTGCTGCGATCGCCCGACCCTCAGTAGGCCGAGAGGCGGATCAGATCGAGCTGAAAAGGCCCGGCGCTGAAGCGGGGGTTGAGCTGGCGATCGAACTCGAACTTGCTCAGCATCACCTGCAGCGAGCGGATGCTGGCCTGATTCAGCGGCGGTGCCTCGACGATGCGGGCCCGGAATACCGGCTGGAAGCGCTCGAAGGGCAGATCGACCGTGATCTCCTGACCCGCCACTGTATCGAAGGCCTGGGCGTAGGCGAGACTGTCCCAGCCTTCGCTGTCGCGCAGAAAGAACTTGTAGCGGTTGCCGTCGCCCCGCAGTTGCAGACGCAGACCCCGGTAGCCGCTCAGGTTCAGGGGAGGCTCCAGATTGCGACTGCGTACCGAGGCGAACCCACCGGAGTTGGCGGTCGAAACCTCACCGCTGAAGCGGGCCCCCTCCGCGATCCAGCTCAGCCCGCTGCGGCTGACCCCGCCCATGACCACGTCATCGAGGCTGCCCCAGAGCTGCCGCTGGGCGGTGGTGGCGGCGGCGAAGTCCATTACCGTTACGTCTGCTTCACCCCTGGGGGGACCCGGCAGGATGGGGGCCGCCTCCGTTGGAGCCGCCAGCCAGGGCAGGCTGCCGACCAGGGGCACCGCCCGGAAGAAGCTCAGGGTTTCGAGGAAACGACCGACATTCCAGCGGGCCATGCTGCCTCTCAGACGGGGGCGTTGGTCTGGGCACGGGGGCCGCTGGGCAGGGCGCTGACATCATCGCTGCCCCAGTCCCAGCCGCTGCTGTTCTCGCTGAAGTCGGACAGCCGTCCCTGGCCCTCGGCCTGTTGCAGGTGCTCGGCAATCAGATGACCGAGGTAGTCCTCCAGGGGAACCCCGGCCTGACTGACGAGGTGCTGCAGACGGTGTACATCGGCGGCGGGCAGGCGCAGGGTGACGGTACGGGCAAGCATGGGAGGCGGCGGAATCCGGCTGATACCAACTTACTCCGCCGCTGCCGAACCGCCCCATCTACACGTAGCGGGTCAGGTTGACGCGGTAGCGTTCCTTCTTGGTCACGGCTACCTCACCGACAGTGAGCCGCCCCTTGCCGCGCACGGCGATCAGGTCGTCGGTCTTCACCGGGGTGCTGGGCTGGGTCACATCCTTCCAGTTCACCCGCACGTCTCCGGCCGCAATCAGATCGACCATCTTGCTGCGGGACATCCCGAATCCGGCAGAGGCGATCGCATCCAGCCGCAGCGAGGCCTCGACCGTGGTGATCTCCTTCTTCTGGGGCTCGCGCACCCGCAGCTCATCGAGGGCGATCGCCCGGGTCTTCACCGGCACCGAGCGCACCTGGGTGAGGCTCAGACCGAGAAACTCCGTCAATTCGGGCACCACAATCGCCTGGGCACCGCGATCGCCGTTGACCAGAATGTCGCCCACCTTCTCACGCACCAGACCGGTCCCCAGCAGTGCTCCCAGGAAGTCGCGGTGGGTGGCAGTGTCGAACAGAAAGTTCCCGGCGATCTCCAGAGCCTGGACCGGCACTGCCTCGGGGAACAGCGGCAGATCGGCGCGGGCGATCGCCAGCCGCTGACGTTCCGCCTGGGGATAGCCGCCCCAGGCCAGAAAATGTACCTCTGTCAACCGACCCAGCATCTGCCGGGCCTCTGCCAGTTGGGGCGGCGACAGGAAGTCCGTCACGGTTACCTCCCAGGTGCGCAGCGCCTGCTCCGCCTTGTCCAGCACCTGGGCCAGGACCTCGCGGTTTTCCAGTCCCTTGAGCAGATCCTCCCGGGGCAGCATCAGCTGGCCTCCCCGTAGAACTGCATCGACTCGGGCCGCAGCGGCCGCAGCACGGCAGCCGCCTGCTCGGCCAGACGGTTATCGCCTTCGACCAGCAGCAGGAACTTACCCTCGTCGAGCCGATTGAGGAAGGGCAGCATGTCGCCATTGCTGCTGCTGTTGGCCAGGTTGGTGCTGATCACGAAGCTGCCCATCAGGCCGGACACACTGCCCGCCAGCCCGGCAACGATGCGGCTGCCCACCGGCCCCGCCCAGGCGAAGGTATCAAGATTGGTCATGAAGCTGAAGGTGAGGCCGCCCAGGAAACCGAAGGGCAGCAGCCAGAGGGCCATCAGCTTGCGGACGCGCCGGGCCTTCAGTTTCGGATTGAGCAGTTCCACCTCCTCGGCGGCGGTGAGACCGCTGCCGACCCGGGTGATGCCGTCCAGCGGCAGATCCGCCTTCTCCAAGGCGGTGTAGGCGGTATCGATGGCCTTGCGGCTGGGGAGCACGGCAATCAGGCAGTTCATGGCAGCGCGTGGGTGTCCTGCGGGGTATTCCGGATCTTAGAGACAGAACGCCCGGTCGCGCCGCCGGGTCCGGTAAACTGATCTACTTGGCCACTGTGCGGTTGCTGGCTTCCACGGCGCCGTCGGGGCTGTCCACCGTCCCCGTACCCTGTCACCGACACCATGCCTAAGGTCCTCGTCTCCGATCCGATCGATCAGGTCGGGCTCGACATCCTCTCCCAGGTCGCCCAGGTCGATGTGAAGACGGGCCTCTCGCCCCAGGAACTGGCCGGGGTGATCAGCGACTACGACGCCCTGATGATCCGCTCCGGCAGCCGGGTCACCGCCGAAGTGATCGACGCCGCCACCAATCTGAAGATCATCGGTCGGGCCGGGGTCGGCGTGGATAACGTCGATGTGCCTGCCGCCACCCGCAAGGGCATCGTCGTCGTCAACTCCCCCGAAGGCAACACCATCGCCGCGGCGGAGCAGGCCCTCACCCTGATGATGGCCCTGGCCCGCCACACCCCCGATGCCCACGCCTCGACCAAGGGCGGCGGCTGGGACCGTAAGACCTTTGTCGGCACCGAAGTCTACAAGAAGACCCTGGGTGTCGTCGGTCTGGGCAAGATCGGTTCCCACGTGGCCAACGTCGCCAAGGCGATGGGCATGAAGATCATCGCCTTCGACCCCTTCCTATCCCAGGAACGGGCCGAACAGCTGGGCGCCCGTCTGGTGGAATTGGCCGAGCTGTTCCGGGAAGCTGACTACATTACCCTGCACGTCCCCAAGACGCCCCAGACCGCGAACATGATTAACGCGGAAACCCTGGCGACGATGAAGCCGACCTGTCGGATCATCAACTGCGCCCGCGGCGGCGTGATTGATGAAGCGGCCCTGGCCGATGCCATCCGCAACGGCGTGATCGCCGGTGCCGCCCTGGACGTGTTCGCCAACGAGCCGCTTGAGGCCGACTCCCCCCTGCGTCAGCTCGACAAGAACGTCATCCTCACGCCCCACCTGGGCGCCTCCACCGCCGAGGCCCAGGTGAATGTGGCCATCGACGTCGCCGAGCAGATCCGCGATGTGCTTCTCGGCCTGCCCGCCCGCTCGGCGGTCAACATCCCCGGCCTCAAGGCCGACGTGATGGAGAAGATGCGCCCCTACATGCAGCTGGCGGAAACCCTGGGCAACCTGCTCGGTCAGGTCTCTGGCGGTCGCGTCGACCAGCTGACCGTGCGCATGCAGGGCGAGCTGGCGGCCGAACCCGGTCAGCCTATCCGTCTGGCCGCCCTCAAGGGTCTGCTCACCGAGGCCCTGCGGGAGCGGGTCAACTACGTCAACGCCGATATCGAAGCCAAGGAACGCGGCATCAAGGTCGTTGAAACCCACGACGAGTCGGTGCGCGACTACTCCGGCGGTTCCCTCTGCCTGACCGCCCACAGTGCCACCGGCGACCACAAGGTGGTCGGTGCCCTGGTCGGTGAAGGTGAAATCCGGATCACCAACGTGGACGAGTTCCCGGTGAACGTGCCCCCCAGCCGCTTCATGCTGTTCACCCGCCACCGCGACATGCCCGGCATCATCGGCCAGATTGGCTCGCTGCTGGGTAGCCACAACGTCAACATCGCCAGCATGCAGGTGGGTCGCCGCATCGTCCGTGGTGATGCGGTGATGGTGCTCAGCCTCGACGATCCCCTGCCCGAAGCCATCCTGGCCGAGGTGAAGCAGGTGGCGGGCATCAGCGATGCCTTCACCGTGGTGCTCTAGGCCCCGGTTCGACCCATTCTGATGACGGCGGGGCTACGGTCCCGCCTTTTTTCTGTCCGGAGACGTGTCCATGCTTACGACCACCTGGTGGGAAATCTCCATCCACACCGATCCGCTGTTCGAGGATCTGCTGTTCTGGCTGCTGGAGGAGTTCGGCTGCCGGGGCACCGCCCGCGAAGCCCGCGCCGATGGCTGTCTGGTCCGGAGCTACATCCACAGCGAACTGGCGGATGAACAGGCTCTGGCAGGGCTGGTGGCCCGTCTGGAGGCGGCCGCGGCGGATCTGGAGCTGGCGCCCCCGCGGGTGAGCTGGGACAGTCTGGCCGAGGAGGATTGGTCCCAGAGCTGGAAGCAGCACTGGAAACCGGAACCGATCGGCGATCGCTTCCTGATTCAACCGGCCTGGCTGGAGCCCGAGCCCACCGACCGCATCCGCCTCACCCTCGACCCCGGCACGGCCTTCGGCACCGGCGCCCACCCCACCACCCAGCTCTGCCTGGAGGGCCTGGAGCAGGAAGCGGCTCGTCAGCCTCTGACGGGACAGGTGCTGGCGGACATCGGCTGTGGCTCCGGTATTCTCGCCATCGGGGCCCTGCTGCTGGGTGCCGACAAGGTCTATGCGGTCGACACCGACCCGCTGGCGGCGGATGCCACCCGCAGCAATGCTGCCCTCAACGGCCTGACCGAGGCCCAGCTCTGGAGCGCCGCCGGATCGGTGGCCGAACTGCAGCCGATCGTCGCGGCCGGTAAGCCCTTCGATGGCATTCTCTGCAACATCCTGGCCCACATCATCCAGATGCTGATGCCTCAGATCACGGACCTGAGCCGTCCTGGCACCTGGGGGATTCTCAGCGGCACCCTGGCCACCCAGGCCCCCGGACTGACCGCCACCCTGGAGGAATTCGGCTGGGAGGTGACGGCCCAGGTGAATAAGGGCGACTGGTGCCGCCTGCATATCCTCAAACGCTGATCCGGATGCCCTGCACGGCGGCACGGCGGCAGGCATCGGCGACCCGCAGGGCGTAGAGGCTCTGCTGCGGCTGCAGATAGAGGGGTGTGCCGTCGAGCAGGTGGTCGAGCACCTGACGGGTGTCCTCCCCGAACAGGCCCCGGCGCCCGCCGATGGTCAGGGCGTCCGTCCCCGTGGCAGTGGTCAGCTCGCCGGTTTCCCCCGCGAAGACCAGGGCACCCTCCAGGCCCTGCACCTCCAGGCGCCGCTCCGGCTGCCAGATGCTCTCGCCTTTGGCGTAGACCAGTTCGCCGACGGCGCCGCTGGTGAATTCCAGGGTGGCGCGGCACCAGCCGTCCCGGTAGAGGTCCTCGCCCTCGGGCCAGGTGCGGTAGTCGGCGGTCACGGCGCTGACTGGTCCGAAGGCATCCGTGAGCCGGTGCACCCGCGACAGCGCCCCCACCAGTGGGAAGCCGAAGCGCTGGCGGCGGAAGCTCCAGCGATCGCCCACCGGCCGCTTGGGGGCGACGGTGCGGTAGAGCACCTGCCGGACCGTGCCGACTCGGGGTAAGTGCTCCTTCAGGGCCCGGTGGACGCCGCCCAGCAGTTCGATGTGCTCGATGTGCAGCAGTCGCTGGCGATCGCCCGCCAGCTGCACCAGTGACTCTGCCTCCGCCGGGTCGAGAGCCAGAGGGTACTCGACCACGGTGTGGCAGCCCCGCTCCAGACTGGCGCGGGCGATCGCGGCGTGGCGGTCGTTCTCGTTGGCCACCACCACCAGATCCGGCTGCAGCCGCTCGAGCATCCGCTCCCAGTCATCCCAGGCTTCGCCACCGTACTCGCTGCTCAGGGCCTCGGCCCGCCCACGACTGCTGGCTGCTACGCCGATCAGCCGGGCTCGGGGTTCGGCAGCGATCGCCTTCGCCCGCAGCCGGGCCGCATAACCGCTGCCAATCAGGGCGATCGCCAGTTGCTCCACAGGTTCTGTCCGAAAAACCATAAACAAGGCTAATCGATGGAATTGACGGTTGCGGGGCTTTTCCCTCCCCGGCTCCTGTGGCGTCAGGTCCGGCGGTAACAGTGATGGCCCTTTCTGATAGGGATAAGTGCAGAAGCGGGAGAATATCCTGCCGAAGATTAGCTTTACTTATCAGCGCTGCCCCGAATGATTTCATTTCCAAGCCTGCGGAGCGTCTCGGTAAATCTGCGTAGTATCTATGGGAATGTGAAAAACGGCGGTTCCGCGTTCCGACCGGCCTGCCGATTCTCAAGCTCAAGAGGACACGACCATGGCGACCTACAAGGTCACTCTCGTCAACGCGGCCGAAGGCCTCAACACCACGATCGAAGTTCCCGACGATCAGTACATCCTCGACGCCGCTGAAGAGCAAGGCATCGACCTGCCCTACTCCTGCCGCGCTGGCGCCTGCTCCACCTGCGCTGGCAAGGTGACCGCCGGTACCGTCGACCAGTCTGACCAATCCTTCCTGGACGACGACCAGATCGCTGCTGGTTTCGTGCTGACCTGCGTGGCTTACCCCACCTCCGACTGCACCATCGAAACCCACGCCGAAGAAGCTCTCTACTAAGCTTCCGATGCCATCGGCCGCGGAGCGGTCGATGGCGCCCGCAGCAGCTCTCCACCGGAGAGCTGCTGTTTTTTATGGCTGCCCGGCCGCGCTACACTGGCCCAGCCCTGTTCCCTGCCGCCATGCGAGACCGCTGTTCCCATCGCGACCCCGACCCGCATCCCCTGTCATCCGGAACCGTGATCTCCAGTCCCGGCGGGCACTACAGCTATCGGATCATCGGTCCCTGCTGCCGCCTGTTCGACCGGGAGGAACTGCCCTGGCCCTGCTGCCGTCTGCAGTGGCGCGGCAAGGAACCGAGCTGGCGTCGTATCGGCCGCCGCTTCGTGATCGATATGGCCACCCGCAACGCGCCCAGCTACGCGGTGGAGATTCTCGAACCCGGAGTTCAGGGGCAGCCCCTGGTCACCACCTTCTACGCCGTGCGCCTCAGCCCCGAGCAGCGCCAGTGGTGGTACTCCCGCTGAACCCGGTCCGTGTCGGCCAGCGGAGCTGACGACAAAAAAGCCCACCGGAATTCCGGTGGGCTGCTGCAGTTTCAGTCGAGTTCAGTGGGCGCGGATCTAGAAGTAGATCTTGCCGCCGCCCCAACGGACACCCACAACCTTGGGCTGGAGGAGGATGTGACCGGCGATCGCCGTGAAGTCCTCATCGTTCAGGTTGCGCATCTTGGGGAAGATGTCGGTGCTCTTGGTGCTGGGGTGCAGTTCGGAGATCTCCACTTCGCCGTCGTAGCTGGTGGGGTTGTGGAGGTAGTCGACGATGGCCTCGACGTTGTCGCGGCGGGGAGTCGCCAGAGCCAGGGATTCGGGATCCAGGCCGACGTTCGGGTCGGTCTTGGTGATACCGCCGACGTGGCACTGACCGCAGGCGTAGGCGAAGAGCTTCTTACCCTTGCCCACTTGTTCGAGACTGAGGGTGATGGTGTCGCCTTGGGCGTTCAGGGGAACGGTGCGAACATCGGCCGTCAGTTCAGCCGCCTGGGCCGTGCCGATGCCGACTTGGAACAGGACCACCAGGGCGGCCAGCGTCAGCCAGAGGGTTCTCTTCAGCGCTTTGACCATGGATGTGAATTCGCTCCTGACTAAGCTCTCAAAAAACAATGCTCTCACAAGCCGGAAGACAGGAATCGGGGCACCGCAGCCGGTCGCGGGGAGCGGCAGGGGGCCGGGCCTGTCGTCTGCCGGAAGCGCTGTCCGAAGACGTCTGCAGCCGGGATTTGGCCATCCTCAACTTTTACCACGGACCCGCCGCTGCACTGGTGCTTGTTTCGGGACCGTTGCAATTCTGAAACGTTGGCTCAGCCCAGGTCGTTGAAGGCTGCCAGTACTGTCTCCCAGGTTGGTCGGGTCAGCCGGATGCCATGTTCCTCCCGCAGGTAGCGGTAGGCCTCCAGATGGGCCTTGAGACCGGGGCCGCCGAAGCGGGCTTCGAGCACCTCGCGGCTGATCCGGGGTTGGTTGCGTGACGGGGAGACCTGGGGGGCGGGAGCCGGGGGCGGCACGGTCGGTGCGATCGCCTCGGGCTCCCGCCGGGGAATCTCGTGACTGTAGAAGTCGTGGGCCAGGAGGGTCTCGGGGAAGACCGAGCGGGCTTCGCTCTGCAGATCCTCGAGGGTGACACTGTTGCCCGGGGCGTAGCGGGGGCTGAAGTGGGTGAGGATCAGCTGCCGGACTCCGGCGGCGGCGGCCACCTCGGCGGCCATGCGGGCGGTGGAGTGCTGGCGCTGGTAGGCCATCTCGGTCTCGGCGTCGCCGAAGGTGGACTCGTGCACCAGCAGATCGGCATCGCGGGCCAGGGCGATCGCGTTCTCGCAGTAGACCGTGTCGGTGCAATAGACGAAGCTGCGCCCCGGCAAGTCCGGGCCGCAGAGCTGACGGCCGTCGATTACTCGGCCATCGGCGAGGGTGACCTTGGCTCCGTCCTTGAGCTGTTTGTAGATGGGGCCCGGCGGGATGCCCAGGGCCTGGGCCTGCTCGACATCGAAGCGGCCGGGCCGATCCGCCTCCTGCACCCGAAAGCCGTGGGCGGTGACCCGATGCCGGAGGGGCAGGGCGGTCACGGTCAGTTCGTCATCGCTGAACACGGTACCTGCCTGGACGGCGTGGATGCGTACCGGGTAGTTGAGGTGGGTCTGGGAGGTGCGGATGCAGCTCTGCAGGTAGTCCTTGAGGGGCGGCGGACCGTAGATGTCGATTTGTTCTGGGTTGCCCGCCATGCCGACGCTGGCCAGCAGGCCCAGCAGCCCGAAGATGTGGTCGCCGTGCATGTGGGTGATGAAGATGCGCCGCAGCTGGCTGATCCGCAGCTCACTGCGCAGGAACTGGTGCTGGGTACCTTCGCCGCAGTCGAACAGCCATAGTTCCGAACGCTGGGGCAGGCGCAGGGCCACCGCCGAGACGTTGCGGCTGCGGGTGGGGACGCCGGAACTGGTACCGAGAAAGGTGATCTGCACAGTGAGCGCGATGACGGCGGAAACCCCGATCGTGCCACAGCGGGGGCAGTGCGGCGGCTGGTCTGTGACGGGCGGTACCCCTTGCAGCGCTTCGGTAAAATGACCGATGCCCCGACCCGGGCGATCGCCCTCTATCTTTCAGCAAACCGCCATGTCCTCCGCTTCCCGTCCGGTTGGTTTGTGTCTGGCCCTGAGTGGCCTGTTGGCTCTGGTGGCCCCCGCCGCCCGTGCCGACACCCTGCGGGTGGCGATCGCCGAAGGTAAGGCCCAGGTGCGCCTGGGCGCCTCCACGACTGCCGAAATCCGCGATGCCCAGGGCCGCCGACTCGGCAGCCTTGATCCTCAGCAGGGGGTCTACGCCCAGGAGGAGAATGGGCGGGTGGAGATCGGTACGGTGCGGGCCAGCCAGCTCTGGATTGTTCCCACTGCTGCCGACGGTCTGGTCTGGATCGGCGATCGCTGGTACCGGGGCCGGGCCCAGCTGGTGCCCCAGGACAATGGCCTGACGGCGATCAACGTCGTTGACGTTGAGGATTATCTCTACAGTGTGGTCGGCAGTGAGTCTCCGGCCTCCTGGCCCCTGGATGCCCTCCGGGCCCAGGCGGTGGCGGCCCGTTCCTACGTGCTCTACCGCCAGGGCCAGAGCCGTAACCCGCTCTACGATGTCGGCACCACCACCCGCTGGCAGGTCTACAAGGGGGTCGAGGCGGAAGCCCCCTCCACTATCCAGGCGGTCCATGACACCCTCGGTCAGGTGCTCACCTACGGCGGCCGGGTGATCGAGGCGGTATTCCATGCCTCCAGCGGTGGCCACACCGAGAACGTTGAGGATGTCTGGAACTCGGCCCTGCCCTACCTGCGCGGGGTGCCCGACTTCGACCAGTCGGCACCGGTGTTCCGCTGGTCGAAGAGTTTCTCGGTGGCCGAGATCAGCCAGCGGTTGACCGGGGTCGGTCAGGTGCGGGCTGTGGAGGCGATCGCCATGACGCCCCAGGGCCGGGTCCGTTCGGCCCGGGTGGTCGGTGACCAGGGCAGCCGCACCATGACCGGTGACCAGATCCGCAAGGCGCTGGACCTGCGCAGTTCCCTGTTCACGGTCACTCCGACCAACAGTCTGTTCAGCCTCGGTGGTCTGACCACCGGCGGCCAGCCCGACAGTTTCCAGGTCGAGGGTCGGGGCTTCGGCCACGGCCTGGGCCTGAGCCAGTGGGGCGCCTTCGGTATGGCCAGCCAGGGCTTCGGCTATCAGACCATCCTCGGCCACTTCTACCGGCAGGCCAGCTTGGCCAAGGGGTATTAGCCCTCGCTGAGCAGCCCCCCCAGGACGTTGCGGATCACGTCATTCGGCACCTGATCTGTGATCACGACCCTGCCGATGCTCTCGGGCAGGATGAAGCGCACCTTACCTGCCTGCACCTTCTTGTCGAGGCCGAGAGCATCGATGATTGCTTCGACCTCGACCCCGGCGGGAATGCGGGTGGGTAGGCCGCAACGGGCAATCAGGGCGTCCTGGCGATCGCACTCCGCCGCGCTCCACATCCCCAGCGCCACGGCGATCCGTCCGGCGGCGACCATGCCGATTGCCACTCCCTCACCGTGGGTGATCAGTTTGTAGTTCGTCAGGCTCTCGATTGCGTGGCCGATGGTGTGACCGTAGTTGAGGATCGCCCGCAGACCACCTTCCTTCTCGTCCTGGCTGACCACCTCCGCCTTGGCCCGGGCCGACTCATCGAGAATGCGGGTGAGCAGGGCCGGATCCAGGCCCCGCTGCCGGTCCAGACGTGGGGCGGCGTCCAGGGCTTCGAACAGCTCCCGGCTCCAGATCACGCCGTACTTGATCACCTCCGCCATGCCCGAGCGGAACTCGCGCACCGGCAGGGTCGACAGCACCTCGGGGTCGATCAGCACCAGGCGCGGCTGGTGGAAGGCGCCGATCAGGTTCTTGCCCCGGGGGTGGTTGACGCCGGTCTTGCCGCCGATGGCCGCATCCACCATCGCCAGCAGGGTGGTGGGCACCTGGGCGACGTGGATGCCCCGCAGCCAGGTGGCGGCGGCGAAGCCGGTCATGTCGCCGATCACACCGCCACCGAGGGCGACCATCAGGGAACGGCGCTCCAGACGCATCTCCAGGGCCGCATCGTGGATCTTCAGCACCGTGGCCGGGGTCTTGTAGCGCTCCCCGGCGGGCAGAATCAGATGCCGGGTCTCGAAGCCCGCCTGCTGCAGCGATCGCAGGGCGCGATCGCCGTAGTGCCGGAAAATCGTCGGATTGGAGACCAGCAGGGCCTTACGGCCCAGTTTCGCCGGGGTCTCCGAGCCGGTGAGCAGGGCCCCGAGGCGATCGAGGGCTCCCGTACCCACCGCGATGTTGTAGGGCTGATCGGGCAGGGGGACGGGAATCAGGCGATCGCTCACGTCGGCGTTCCGGCAAAGGGTCGAAGATTGTGGACAATCATTCTACCGTTGGGGCCTGTCGCCCCCGTCCCTCTGGGTTCTCCTATGCTCGGTCGCCGCTCCACGCCCTACCTGTTTCTGGCCCCGGCCCTGACGGCCCTGGTACTGACGGTGTTCTGGCCCGCGCTGCAGGCGTTTCGCTACAGCTTCATGCAGTTCGGCTACAACCTCACCCGCGAACCCCGTTGGATCGGGCTGGCCAACTTCCAGCGGCTGCTCCAGGACCCGATCTTCTGGAAGACCCTGGTCAACACCCTGCTCTACCTTGTCTGCGTGGTGCCGCTGCTGATGCTGCTGCCCCTGGGGCTGGCGATTCTGGTCAACCGCCCCCTGCGCGGCATCACCGGCTTCCGGCTGGCCTACTACACGCCGGTGATCGTCTCGGTGGTGGTGGCGGGC
>CAYZUY010000037.1:13051-14485 GCA_964481495.1 uncultured bacterium | reverse complement strand
CGGCGTCGAGAGGGTGACGGAAATCACCTGATTGTGGGCCAGCAGCACCGCCGCGAGGTCGTGGCGATCGCCATCGGGCCGATGCACCGCAAATTCCAGCTCGTAGAGCGGTTGCGGTCCCAGCCAGCGTTCCCGGGCATCCACCAGTTCCACCGAGATGCCTGGCCCCCGCAGCCAGTCCCGCTGCAGGATGTAGCCCACGTCGGTCGGGCTGCCCAGAGCCCGGATTGATTCCTCCACCGCCAGCGGGCTGCGGATGACGCTGACGTTCTCGCTGCGCCAGATCGGGTCACGCAGCAGCAGATCCGCCGGGCCGCCATCGCGCACCGGCTGCCAGCCCGGCGGCGTTTCCAGGCGCACCTGCCCATCGGGGGTCTGCCACTGCACCCAGCCGGGCACCGCCAGGGCCTCCGGGCCGAACCCCAGTGCCAGCAGCAGCAGGAGCAGCAGCAGATGTCTCATCCGTCCGCTCCGGAGTCGGTGAGCTGCAGGGCCTCCAGGTAGAGCCAGCGGCCCCCGGGCCGGTTGCTCTCCCGGCCGAAGCGGGAGCATTCCCGCAGTACACCCGCCTGGCCACCGCTGGTGTAGCGGGCCTCGAAGGTGACCGTGCCGCTCAGGTCGGTGGCACCGCCCGCCTGTCGGTCGAGGATGCGCAGGCCCTGCCAGCGGACCTGGCGCAGCGTCGCCTGCAGATCCCGGCGGCGGCGGGCCCGGGACTGCCGGGAGGCATGGGTGTCGAGCAGATAGTCCTCGAGGCCGAGGGCGAAGGCCGAATAGCGCGATCGCATCAGCGCCTCCGCTGTGGCGGCGGGGCGATCGCCCCGGTGCAGGGGGCCGCAGCAGCTGTCGTAGCTGAATCCGCCGCAGGGGCAGGGTCCGGTCATGGGCTGGGTTGGGTTGGGTTGGGGTAGGTCAGTAGAGGGCGGCGATCAGCAGGGGGGTGGCGATCGCCAGCAGCAGGGCCAGGGGCAGCCCCACCCGCAGGAAATCGCCGAAGCGGTAGCCCCCGGCCCGATAGACCAGGGTATTGGTCTGGTAGCCGATGGGGGTGAGGAAGCTGTTGGAGGCCGCGAAGATCACCGCCAGCATTGCCCCCTGGGGATTCTGCCCCAGCTGACCGGCCACCGTCACGGCCACCGGCAGCAGCAGCAGCACCGCCCCGATGTTGCTCAGGAACTCGGTGATCAGGGCCGTGATCGCGAAGAAGACCAGCAGCACTCCCCACTCCGGCAGACCGATCGTCCAGCTGAGGGTCTGCCGGGCCAGCCAGTCGGTGGCCCCACTGGCCTGCATGGCATCCCCCAGAGGCAGCAGCAGCGCCAGCAGCAGAATCACATCCCAACGCAGCCGGGCGTAGAGCCCCTCGGTGGCCAGCACACCGCTGAGGATCAGCGCCGCCACCAAAAGCACATAGACAAGGTCGCCCAGCAGGAT
>CAYZUY010000037.1:0-13041 GCA_964481495.1 uncultured bacterium | reverse complement strand
CGCCGCCACACCCACCCAGGCTGCTACCAGCAGCGGCAGCCGGTCGAGGGCCGAGAGCAGGATCACCGCCGCCAGGATGGCGATCGCCAGGGGGGCTTTCCAGGGATGCCAGGGGGGCAGCTCCAGTTCCGGGGTCGCTGCCTCGGGGACAGGGCGCTCCGGCAGCAGACGATGGCCCAGCAGACTCAGGTAGGCCAGCCCGATCAGCCAGAAGATCACCCCCGCCGGGGCGAACTCGAACAGACCGAAGGGCCGGTAGCCCAACTGGACTGCCAGCTGACTGCCCAGCAGGTTGGCCGCCGTGCCGATCAGGGTCGTCATGCCGCCGAGGATGGTGAAGTAGGAGACCGGAATCAGCAGCTTGGCCAGGGGCGTACTGCTCTGCCGACTCCAGGAGCGCACTACGGGGATGAACAGCGTCGTCAGGGCGGTGTTGCTCAGGCAGGCGCTGAGGGGCCCGAGTACCAGCCCCAGCAGCAGAATCTGCCGCCCGGGGCGATCGCCACCGTGGGTGACCAGCCAGTCCCGCAGCGGCGTCAGCGCCCCGCTGCCCACCAGCCCCTCACTGAACAGCAGCATCGCCAGCACCGTCAGCGGCACCGGATTGGCGAACCCGGCAAAACCCTGCTCCGGCGTCACCTGCCCGGTAAGCACCAGCGCCAGGGTGATCAGCAGCGCCGTCACCTCCGGTGGCCAGCGTTCCGCCACAAAGGCGATGAACCCGGCCAGGGCGATCGCCAGGGTGACGAGGCGCGGATCAACCGTCCAGAGTTCTGGCACCGCAGGCCTCCTGAACGGCAGAAAGCACTGCCCCCACCGGGGAGACAGTGCTTCGCAGGCTGGAGCGGCGGGGGCTAGACGTAGCCCAGTTCCTCCAGACGGGCCAGCACCTTGGTGGCACTCTCCTCGAGGGTTTCCTCGTGGGTGGCGCAGTTCACCTCAGGGCTGAGGGGCGGCTCGTAGGGATCATCGATGCCCGTGAAGTGGGGAATCTTGCCGTCCCGGGCCTTCTGGTAGAGCCCCTTTACATCCCGGGCCTCGCACACCTCCAGGGGTGCACTGACGTAGACCTCGACGAAGCTGCCGATCTTCCCGCGGGCGGTGTCGCGCATCGCACGGTAGGGCGAGATGGCCGACACCAGCACGATCACGTCGTTGCGGGTCAGCAGCTGGGCCACGAAGGTGATGCGACGGATGTTCTCCTCGCGGTCCTCGGGACTGAAGCCGAGATCGCGGGTCAGGTTCTCGCGCACGATGTCGCCATCGAGCACTTCCACCTTGCAGCCGCGCTCCCGCAGTTTGGCTTCCACCACTTCACGGATGGTGGTCTTGCCTGCACCGCTGAGGCCGGTGAACCAGACGGTGACGCCTTTATGGCTCATCGATCAGGCCTCCGGACGGACGGTGGCGAAGATTTCCGCCAGGATTTCACCGGCGCCCTGATCCTTGAGCTTGGCGGCCAGGGCCTTGCCCAGGTCCTCGGCGGTCTCGGCGGGGCCGCTGACGGCATCACGGATCAGGCGCTTGCCATCCAGGCTGGCGACCATGCCGGTGAGCGTCAGCTGATCGCCCTCGATCACGGTGTTGACGCCGATGGGCACCTGACAGCCGCCTTCGAGTTCCCGCAGGAAGGAGCGCTCGGCGTAGCAGCGCAGGGCAGTGGGACGGTGTTCGAGCACCTTCACCACATCCAGAATCTCCTGGTCGCCATCGCGGCACTCGATCCCCAGGGCGCCCTGGCCGACGGCGTGCAGGGAGTACTCGGCGGGAATCTCCTGGTGGATGCGATCGCTGAAGCCGAGGCGGTGCAGACCGGCGTAGGCCAGGATCAGGCAGTCGAACTCACCGGCATCCAGCTTCGCCAGACGGGTGTTGAGGTTGCCGCGCACATCCTTGAACTCGAGGTGGGGGAAGTGGTGACGCAGCTGGGCCAGACGGCGCAGGGAGGAGGTGCCGACAATGGTGCCCGCAGGCAGGGTTTCGAGCTGGTACTGCTTGAAGTTCTCGTGCACCACCAGGGCATCGGCGGGGTTCTCCCGCTCGGTGACGCAGCCGAGCATCAGGCCTTCGGGCAGGTTGGTGGGCAGGTCCTTGAGGGAGTGGACGGCCAGATCGGCGTTGCCGGTCAGCATGCCGACTTCCAGTTCCTTGGTGAACAGGCCCTTGTCCCCGATCTTGGCCAGGGGCACATCGAGGATGTTGTCGCCCTGGGTGCTCATGGTCAGCACATCGATCTCGTGCTGGGGGTGGGCCTTCTGCAGCTCGCCCTGGACCCAGTGGGTCTGAACCAGAGCCAGCTGGCTCTTACGGGAGGCAATGGTGATCTTGCGGGCTGCGCTCATGAAGGACGACCGGAACGGGGAAATCGGCGGCAATGGTTTTTCGCCATTCAAAAAGATTACCAGTCCGGCCTTCCCTGACGGTCGCTAGGATCGGCGTCGTTGCCCGGGACTGAACCATGGATGCCGCTGCGATCGCCCCTCTGCTGGAGCACCTGTTTCCCGGGCAGGTGACCTTCGTGCCTCCGGGGTCCTGGCAGGTGGATGGCGAAGGCTTCCGGCTGCTGGTGCTGCTCTCGGAAACGGGGGACTGGCTGCGTCTGCTGCTGCCCCTGGCTTCGGTCGCCGAGGTGGCGGGCTGTCTCGACCAGCTGCTGGCAGCCAATTTCGACGAGACCCAGGAAGTCCGCTACGCCCTGCACCAGGAGGTGATCTGGCTGGTATACCAGCACGGGCTGCCGGATCTGGCGGAACCCGACCTGAAGGGGGCGATCGCCACGATGCTGGCCCTCCACGACCGGGGCCTCGACCCGTTCTTCCGGGCTTCCATCGAGCGCCAACTGCGGCAGATCGTCCGCGCGGCCCGGCAGCAGAACCAGAGTCTGGAGGCGACCCTGCAGACTCTGGACCGCTTCTACGCCGAGGGCATCCTCGGGAACCTGGGCGATGCGCCGGAGCGGCGGGCGGCCACCCTGGCGGCCTGGAGAGTGCAGTTGGAACGCCTCTGGGACGAGGCAGAGGAGCCTACTTGAGCAAGGGCCCCAGCCAGGCGAACAGTAGCCCGCCCAGCACCAGCACCGTGGTCAGCGTTTCGATGGGGGATTTGGTGGCCATGGTCAGGACTTCCAGAAACGCAGCAGCTGGGCGGGCCAGTCCCGGGGGCGATCGCCGGGTCTGCAGGTCGGGCTGAACATCGAGGCGGTGAACTCACGGCCCCCCAGCCCCAGATTCAGCAGCACGTGGAGTAGCACCGCCAGACCCAGCAGCAGCCAGCCGAGCAGGTGCAGCTGGTACCAGATCTCCGTCAGGCGGCCGTCCTCGAGCCAGTCCTCCTCCATCATCCGGCCACTGGCCACCGCCAGCGTCGCGGCCAGCAGGGCACCGCTGGTGGCCAGCCGCCGCAGGGCCTGGGGCCGCTGCGCCGGACTTTTCAGCCGTGCCGGATCAGCGCTGCCGAACAGGTAGCCGCGACCGAGGCTGAGGCTGTAGAGCGCCAGCAGGGTGAACAGCACCAGCGCCCCCACCGCCAGACTGCCATGGACATCGATGCTGTCCGGCAGTGTCGGCAGGGGCAGCCGCCCGAAGCGGCCATCGAACTGGTTATAGACGGCAAAGCCGGTCACCCAGCTGCCGACCAGCAGCAGACCGGCAGCGGCATGGAGCAGTCGCTGTAGCGAGGGACGGTAGGGCGGGGTCATGGGAGGCATGGGCGGGTCGTCAGCCGGGGCGGGGAACAGGTGCTCAAGCGGCAGGGGAGGTCTGCACCACCAGCACATCACAGCGGACGTGGTGGATCACGTAGCTGCTGACACTGCCGAGCAGCATCTCCGTCAGCCCCGAAAGGCCACGCCCCCTGATCCTCACGGCATCCACCGCCAGCTCCTCACTCACCTGACAGATGCCCCGGTTGGCCTCATCAAAGCGCAGCACCAGGGTGACGTTCACCCCCGCCTCTCGGGCCTGGTTGCGGAACCGATCCATCACGTCCCGGGCCGCTTCGGCGTTCTGCTTCTGGGCTTCCTCGGCCAATTGCAGATCAATGGTCCAGTCGGGGGTGGTGTCGAGAAAGTTGATGTAGTTGGTGTTGAACAGAGCCGGCAGGGCGGAGCAGTGGAGCAGCACCAGCTCGGCTCCGTCAGCCTTGGCAATCGTCAGAGCCCGCTCGAATACCTGATCGGCGGCGTCGGTGGTGTCGAGGGCAGCCAGAATCTTGCGGTAGGTCATGGGCGAAGTCGCAGGGGTTGCAGCCTAGTGTGCCTGAGAAATCGGCAGATTCCCGCCGCCCCGGTCCGAGGTGCCGGGGTCAGCCCACAGACGCTGCCGCCGGTTCGATCGTCAGGGCTTCCCAGGGTTGGGGCTGCAGCACCCGGGTGGGCAGACCCTCGGCCGCGAGGCGATCGCCGAGTTGGGAGGGCTGGTCGTCCTCCCGCAGCAGCCGGGTGAGCAGACCGCTGTAGGTGAGGTCGCCACCCGCGCCGGTGGGCAGCAGGTAACGGGGCTTGAGCAGCCGGGCCGCCTTCAGGGCCAGCTGTTCGCCCTCCAGACGGCTGCCGAAGGCAGTGCGCACGTTCAAGGCCGGGCTGAGCACCACGTCCACCGGGGCCCGCTCCGCCAGACTGTCGCGGTGGACGCCGTGGGGTTCGTGGTAGAGGCTGAGGCCGGTGCGCTCGTCCCGCAGGATGTAGGCATTGCCCATGGCCCGCAGCCCCTCGGGGGAGCCGGCGATCGCCGTGATCCGCAGGTCACTACCCGCGACCGGTTGGTGGGTCTCACCATCACTCAGCGCCGTGACGTTTTGGTAGCCCAGACGCCGGGCCAGTTCGGCTGCCTTGGGTGAGCCGACCACGGGAATACCACGGTCCAAGGCCTTCAGGGTCGGCGGATGGGCATGGTCCGGCAGCCCCTGGGAAAGCAGAATCAGATCGATATTCTCGGGAATGGCCCGGGGCTGATTGCGGTCCGCCCGGAAGAACCAGCCACCGCCACTGCCGAACTGGAACGGTCCCACCAGCCAGGGATCGAGCAGAATTCGGGTTCCGGCCAGCTCAATCAGCCAGGAACCGTTGTCAAGCCAGGTCAGTTGCATGGGATGAGGCGGAAGCGGTTGGCCGTATGGTGGCACAGACGGCCAACCGGACGTCGACAATAGGCTCGGTGAAGGGTCTGGAGGACCGGCGGATGGATGCCTGGGATCAGCGCTACCTGCGCGAGGACTATTTCTACGGAGTGGAGCCCAACCGCTTCCTTGAAGAGCAGGCACCCCGGCTCAGGCCCGGCTCCCAGGTGCTCTGTCTGGCGGAGGGTGAGGGACGCAATGCCTGCTTCCTGGCGAGCCTGGGCCATGAGGTGACGGCCATCGACAGCAGTCCGGTCGGCCTGGAGAAACTGGATCGGCTGGCGGAGCAGCGGGGTGTCAGCGTCGAAAGCATCTGTGCGGATCTCGACGACTGCGAACTGGAAGCCGCCAGCTGGGATGCGATTGTGGCCATCTGGTGCCATCTGCCGCTGAAGCTGCGGCAGTCGGTGCATCGCCAGGCGGCGGCGGCCCTGCGCCCGGGTGGGCTGTTCATCCTCGAAGCCTATGCCCCGGAACAGCTGCAGTTCGGCACCGGCGGCCCGCCGACGCTGGATCTGCTGATGGATCTGGCGACGGTGCAGGCGGAACTGCCGGGTCTGGAATGGTTGGTGGCCCAGGCGATCGAGCGGGATGTGCAGGAAGGGGTCGGGCACCACGGGCCCAGTGCCGTCATCCAGCTGGTGGGCCGACGTCCCTGATCCCTGATGGGGCGGAGGCGGAGGAAACGGTGGCATTGGCCACAGTCGCCCGGCATCCCGGGAGAGTAGGCTGAGACGTATGACACTGCGACGTCGGGTCCTGCCCTGCTGCGATCGCCCCCGAAAAGGAACCTCCCGATGAGCACTATCAGATCCTGGTTCGTGCGCTCTTCGGGACAGTGGACGTCCAACCGTCGCTACTTCTACGAGGCCTCCGGCCGCAATCAGCTGGTCCGCAGTGAACTGAGCATCGAGATGCGGCCGAGTCTGGAGCGGGATTTTGCGGTTCAGCTGGACTGGACCTCCAGCGGTGATCTCGAATCCCAGGGGTCGATGCTGTGTGAATACGATCAGGCGGACGGTCTGCTCTATCGGAATATCGGCTATATGACCGAGGCCCCGACGGTCAGCCGTGTCAGCAGGGTGGATGCCGACACTCTGGTCTTCGACACTGAGTACGACGGCCTGAAATTCCGCGAGGAGATCCGGCTGGTTGAGGATAACGTCCGTCTGCGCCAGACCCTGGGCTGGAAACGGAATGAGATCTTCCTGGCCGGTGAGTATTTCGAGCGCCGTACCGACTGAGTTGCCTCGGCGCTTCTACCAGCTGGCTGAGGGTGCGTGTCGAGCGCCTAGAAAGCAGGCAACCCAAGGCTTGATGATGACCTCCTCACCCCGTCGGGTCCTGCCGATCGGTATTCAGTCCTTTGCCCGGATCAGGCAAGGGAACCACTACGCGGTCCCGGATGCGGTAACAGTAGGTGAACATCTGCCGGACGTGACCGTGCCGTTTCTCTCCTGGCCCCTGCCGCTGCTGATCCTGTTCACCCTGGGCTGGGTGGCGGTGGCGGGGCTGCTGATTCTGGCCATCGGCCTGCGCCGGGTGTTCGGCAGTGCCCCCCGGCTGGGGCCGGGACAGCTGCCGGAGGCGGGGGTGGGTCGCCTGACGGTGGTGGTGCCTGCCTACAACGAGAGCGTCAACATCGGCGACTGCATGACCGCGATTCTGGCCAGCGCGGAACCGGGCCTCGACTGGCAACTGCTGGTGGTGGACGACGAGTCGACCGATGACACCCTGCAAAAGGCCGGAGCGGCGGCGGCAGACCACCCCCGGGTGCAGGTGCTTTCGGCGGGGCCGCGCCCCCAGGGAGAGACCTGGGTGGGCAAGAACTGGGCCTGTGACCAGGGCTGGCAGTGGCTCTGCCGTCGGGGCCGGGAGCAGGGCCGGGACACGGCGGCGGACTGGATTCTGTTTGTGGATGCGGATGTGCGGCTGGAGCCCGGGACCCTGGGGGCCGCCCTGACCGAGGCGATCGCCACCCGCAGCGACCTGCTCAGTCTGGCGCCCCGCCTGGAGTGCAGCTGTCTGGCGGAGTGGCTGGTGCAGCCGATTGTCGCCTCACTGCTCGGCCTGGGCTTCCCCATGACCCAGGCCAACGACCCGGACCATCCCACCGCCTTCGCCGCCGGGCCGTTCATGCTCTTCCGGCAGTGCAGCTACGAGGCCCTGGGCGGGCATCGGGCGGTGGCGGCAGAGGTGGTGGAGGATCTCGCCCTGGCACGGCTGGTGAAAGGCCGGGGTGATCGCCTGCGCTACCTGCTGGGGCTCGACTGGGCACGCCTGCAGATGTACCGCGACTTTCCGTCGCTCTGGGAGGGCTGGACCAAGAACTGGTTCCTGGGCCTGGACCGGGACCCCCTGCGCACCCTGGCCAGCGGGGCGGTGGTGGTGCTGATGTTCAGTCTGCCCTGGCTGCTGCTGCCCCTGGGGGCGGTCTGGCCGCTGCTGCTGGCTCCGGCCCTGGCGGGCATTGCCCTGCAGTGGAGCATCCGCCGCTGGAGCGCGGTCAGCTTCAATGTGCCGATGACCTACTGGTGGCTGGCGGGGCTGGGCGGCCTGATTATCGGGGCGATCGCTCCGGTTTCCATGGTCCGCACCCTGACCGGCCGCAACTGGACCTGGCGGGGTCGCTCCCTGGCCTGAGATCAGGCTGCGTGCCCGACGGCGGTATCAGCCCCGGCTGGCCCGATGGCGGGTGTGGCAGGGGGTCTCGTCGTAGACCCGATTGTAGGCCCGCTGGCTGGAACCGCAGTAGGGCAGGCCGCAGCTCTCGAACAGTCGGGCGATGGGAACGCCGACGGCAAGATCGGTGTTGAGCAGTGTCTGCCGCAGGCAGCGCAGCCGTTCCTGCTTGAGCCAGTGGTTCGGGCTCAGCTCCAGTTCCCGCTGGAAGGCCAGCTCGAGACTGCGCTGGGTGACGCCCACCTGGGTGCAGAGGGCAGACCAGGCGAAGGGTTGGTTCAGGTGCATCTGCATCCAGTCGATGGCCAGGGTGACATGGCGATGACTGGTCTCGAAGCGGCGCTCATCGGGATTCCAGTGGTGGGCCACTGTGGTCATCAGGGCACGTTCCAGCATCGCCAGGCTGTCCTCCGTCAGGCCGATCTCCAGTCCGGCGGCGATCTCCTCCAGAATTCGGCGAGACTGCAGGCGGGCCGCCGCAGAGCCCTGGGCCAGGAACAGGGAGGGACTGACCACGCCTTCCCGGGCGATCGCCACCTCCGCAAGCATCCGCCGTTGGCTGAAACAGGCCATCAGGACGTCCCGATAGCTGGTCCTGACCCGGTATTCCTGATGCGGTGTCAGCAGCAGGGGCAGGGAGGCGTGCTTCAGGACCTGCTGAGGCGATCGCCAGTCCAGGTCCCGGTAGGTCAGGTAGGACTGCAGCCCCAGGTGATCGGAGCTCCACTGCTGTGCCAGGGAACTCCAGCCCAGGCTGATGGCCCGATGGAAGGTCGTATCCGGTCTCTCGACGACCCGCAGGCTGGCCTGAAAGCGTCCGTCCGCCAGTCGTTCTATCCGGGCCGCTCGGGTCTGGGGGATGGTTCGGGTTAAGGCTGCTTCGTAGGTTTCGGGCGTGGGGTAGTCAGTCAGCGTCCAACGAATCAGAGGCTGCATGGTTGCATCTGGATCAGATACCCTCAAACTGTCATGCTTGTTCGCCAATCAACCTCCGCCATTTGTCTGAAAAACTGTTGTCCCTGGTGGCGTTGACTCTGCTCAGGATTGGTGAGTTCTCCACGCTGCTGCTGCAGGGACTCCTCCGACGGAAAAGTGCCTGTGCCAGTCCGGTGCGTCAGTAGGGTCTGATGGGCTGCAGTTGATCGGGAACGAAAGGTCTGGCAAAAAACGAAGTTAGCAGAGAGAAATACCGGGGTGATTTTGGTGTTAATCGTAATCTCCCCCAGGGGCGGGTGGTCGGCAGCCTAGAGTGAACGTCATTGAACCCGACTCAGGGCCGGTCCATGAAGTTTGTCGATCGGTTTCACGATGCGCAACTGGAACTGATTCTGGAAGGACTGCCCTTCTGCGGTGATCTTCAGGACATCTGTCGGAGACTCCTGGTCGCCCTGGAGTCGGACTGCATGACCGTGGCCGAGGACGCCTGCCTGGGCCTGCATCGGATTGCAGCCGAAAATATGGCGATCGCCCTCTGTCTGGAGCAGGCGGCGACGCTGGCCGAGGCCCGGCTGGCCCGGCGGGCCTGAGCGTCAGGCCAGCTCCAGCTCCCGCAGTAGTTGTCGTTGCTGGCGGGCGTCGACCAGGCTGTGGGCGGCCATGGCGCCGCTGGTGGCCACCGGTGGTACGCCGATACCCGGGAAGACACTGGCGCCGCAGAGCTTCAGGTTGGGCACCGGCGTGCCGATGCCGGGGAACAGGCCCTGATCGGCTCCCAGGGCCGGGCCGTAGCTGCCCCGGTAGGTGTTCAGGTAGCGCTGCTGGGTACGGGGGGTGCCTTCGAGGGTAATCACGGCCCGCTCCCGGGCGTCGGGGATGATCCGCTCCAGGGCCTGCCAGAACACCTGACAGCGCTCCTGCTTCCGCTGATCGTAGGCGGGGGTGCCGGGCTCGAGATCCTGCCAGAGCTCCCAGGGCTCGTTGGCCGGGGTGTAGCCGTGCAGGACGTGGTGCCCCGCCGGGGCCAGCTCCGGCTGCAGCAGCGAGGGCATCGAGAGCACCACCATGTTGCGCTCGGCGGTGATCCCCCGCTCCCAGTCGCCTACCCAGACGTGGTGCAGGGGCAGATGCGCGAGGTCGTCGCCGCGCAGGCCCAGGTGCAGGGGCAGGAGCCCGGCGCAGGCGGGGGTGGCGGCCCGCTGCGATCGCCAGCGTTCGGGCAGGCTGCCCTCCGGCAACAGGCTGAGGGTGTCCCAGATGCTGGCATTGCTGACCACCGCCCGTCGGGCCGTGAGCTCCCGGCCATCCGCCAGCCGCACCCCCCGGGCACGACCGTCGCTGACCAGAATTTCATCGACCCGGCTGCGCAGCTGCAGCTGGCCGCCGTGCTTTTCGAGGCCCCGCACCAGAGCCTCGGCGACGGCGGCACTGCCCCCGAGCGGGTATTCGAGGCAGGCGTCGGGCCGGAACCACTCCCCGAACAGCGTCGCCATGGCGGCGGCGTTGGTGCGGTCCATGTCCAGACCGCTGATCAGGAAGCAGAGCAAATCGATCCAGTGGAGCAGGAAGGGATCGCTGAGGTGACGCCGGGCGATCGGCCCGAAGGCACCCCCCAGCCCGGCCATCCGCCCCAGGTTGGGCAGCATCTTTCCGGCCAGGGGCAGCAGGTTGCCCAGTAGGCCCGGGTCGTCCCGCAGGGCCAGCAGCGGCAGGGCATTGGCAGCTTCGCTGTAGGGACGCAGCCAGTCCATGAAGGTCAGCCATTCCCGGGCGGCGCGATCGCCCCGCAGCTGGGTGACCGTGGCCAGGAAGTCGTCGTTGCCGACGCCGATGCGCAGGTTGCCCTCGGGCAGCAGCACGCCCCAGTCGCGGTATTCGACCACCGGTACCGTTTCGCCCACGGCCCGCAGCACCTGGGCCAGGGGGTTGCTGCTGGGCCAGCGTCCCAGCCCCGACCAGAGGGAAGGCCCCGACTCGAAGTGGAAGCCACGCCGCTGGAAGCCGTGGGCCGCGCCGCCGGGACGGTCGTGGGCTTCGAGGACGATCACGTCGAGGCCGTAGCGGGCAGCCAGGGCGCCGCAGCAGAGGCCTCCGAGGCCGCTGCCAATCACGATCAGGTCAGCGTCGGAGCGTCGGTCGGCGACGGGCATGGTGGGCAGGGCGATCGCAGCCCGTCGATTGTCGCAGATCCGCCCGGGTGGGGCCTGAACCCCAAGAGATCCTGAACAGCGCCGCTCGGCGGTGACGGACCCGATAGATTGGACTCAATTCCGGTGTGAAGGCAATGACGCAAGAGTCCATGGAAACCCGGTGCTTCGGGTCGGCACCGACTGCCCCGCGGCTGCGTTGACTGTTCTGCACCGATGCCTGTCGACGACGAATCCTGTCTGCCGCCCCTCTACCGCCCGCCGAGCGGTGAGACGCGGCCTTATCTCCCGGGGCCGACCTATGTGGTCAACTACATCGGTGCCGATCCGCAGTTGCGCCAGCGGCTCGGCGGTCTGCCCTGCCGGGCCCGCCGCAGTGGCGCCCTGCTGACCCTGGTGCAGGGCGGCTCCCACCTCGGTACCTGCACTCCCGCCGAAGTGCTGATTCTCAGCCGGGCCTGACGCGGTCGCGGGGCCCGGGAGGCATACTGGGCCTGTTCCTTCGCAGGGCGCGGTTATGGGGGATCTGCTGCGCAGTCTGGCTCGGGCCCTGAAACTCCCGGCAGCCAACCTGATTCTGCTCGTCGCCGTGGTCGGGCTGGTCTGCATCCTGCTCTGGAACTTTCCCCTGGGCGTGTTTCTGGTCTGCTCTGCCTGGGCGGTGCTCTACTGGGCCGCCGAGAACTATCTGATCGACCACAGCTGGCGATCGCTGCTGGGGGTGGTGCTCACCCTCTACACCCTGGTGCTGCTGGTGCGTCTGGTGCTGCAGGTGGTGCCCGGCAAATAGGAACGGGCCGGGGTTGCCCCCGACCCGTGTCGCGATTCAGACCGGAACGGCCCTAGACGCTGGCCAGCAGTTCCGCCTGCTGTTCGCTGCTCACCACCCGGCCCTGATCCTCGAAGCCTTCGATCTGGTCGAAGTTGAGGTAGCGGTAGAGGGTGTCACCGAAGGGATCGATGCGCTCGGCGGCGATCGCCAGGTACTCCTCGGGGGTGGGGATGCGGCCCAACTGGGCGCAGACCGCCGCCAGTTCGGCGCTGCCCAGGTAGACCTGGGCGCCCTTGCCGAGGCGGTTGTTGAAGTTGCGGGTGCTGGTGGAGAACACCGTGGCGTTGTCGGCCACCCGCGCCTGGTTGCCCATGCACAGGGAGCAGCCGGGCAGCTCCAGCCGCGCTCCGACCGACTCGAAGGTGGCGTAGTAGCCTTCCGCCTTGAGCTGCTCCTCGTCCATGCGGGTGGGCGGGCAGATCCACAGCTGACCGTCCACCTTGCCGGTGCCCTCGAGCACGTTGGCGGCGGCCCGGTAGTGACCGATGTTGGTCATGCAGGAGCCGATGAACACCTCGTCGATGCGATCGCCCGCCACTGCGGAGAGGCGCTTGACGTTGTCCGGGTCGTTGGGGCAGGCCACCACCGGCTCGGTCAGCTGATCGAGATCGATCTCAATCACCGCCGCGTACTCGGCATCCGGGTCGGCGCTGAGCAGCTGCGGGTTGGCCAGCCAGTCCTCCATCTGCTTGATGCGGCGGGCCAGGGTGCGGCTGTCCTCGTAGCCGCGGGCGATCATGTTGCGCAGCAGAGCGACGTTGGAGCGCAGGTACTCGGCCACGGTCTCCTCGCTCAGCTTGATCGTGGCGGCGGCGCAGGAGCGCTCGGCGGTGGCGTCGGTGAGTTCGAAGGCCTGCTCCAGCTTCAGGTCCGGCAGCCCTTCGATTTCCATGATCCGGCCCGAGAAGACGTTGACCTTGTTCTCCTTGGCCACGGTCAGCAGCCCCTGCTCGATCGCCGCCAGGGGGATGGCGTTGACCACATCCCGCAGGGTGATGCCGGGCTGCAGCTTGCCCTTGAAGCGCACCAGCACCGACTCGGGCATGTCGAGGGGCATGGCGCCGATGGCGGCGGCGAAGGCCACCAGACCGGACCCGGCCGGGAAGGAGATGCCCAGGGGGAAGCGGGTGTGGCTGTCGCCGCCGGTGCCGACGGTGTCGGGCATCAGCATCCGGTTCAGCCAGCTGTGGATGATGCCGTCACCGGGGCGCAGAGCGACGCCGCCGCGGGAACTGATGAAGTCCGGCAGGGTGCTGTGGGTGACCAGATCGACGGGCTTGGGATAGGCGGCGGTGTGGCAGAAGCTCTGCATCACCAGATCGGCGCTGA
>CAYZUY010000036.1:0-14629 GCA_964481495.1 uncultured bacterium | reverse complement strand
GCCATGGTTGACGCCGATGCGCATCGCCTTGTCCTGCTCCCGCAGGCTGGCCACCAGGGGCTCGAGGGTATTGCGGATCTCGCGGCCGATCTTCTCGAATTCCTCGGGGGTGTAGCCGGTGCGGTTCGGATCGGGCTTCTCGAATACATAGAGGCCGGGATTGATCCGCACCTTATCAACGTGCTTGGCCACTTCCAGGGCAATCTTCATGCCGTTGTGGTGCACATCGGCCACCAGCGGCACATCCCGGTAGGTGTCCTGCAGCTTCTTCTTGATGTCGCCGACCGCCTTGGCATGGGCAAGGCTGGGCACGGTGACGCGCACGATCTCGCAGCCGACCTCATGCAGGCGACGGATGGCGGCCACGGAACCGTCGATGTCGAGGGTGTCCTCGTTGATCATCGACTGGACCACAACAGGGTGGCGGCTACCGATGAAGATGTCCCCCACCCGTACCGAGCGGGTCGGACGGCGGCGGATCACGGTCTCGAATTCGTCAGCGATCGCAGCGTTCGGAGTCGTCAGCGTCTGCATAGCCCGGGTCGGCGGCATGGGACGCCTCTCACCATGCCACAGAACGGGAGTGGCTTTCCACGCCCCTAGGATTGAGATGGTCCCGGGGTTTGGATAGGTTGCCGCCCAGTCGACCACACCGTTCTGCTGGAAGAGTTCATGGGTCTGCAACGTCTGGTGGTGCCGCCCGAGCAATGGTCGGACCCGACTGCTCCTCTGGTGCTGACCCCGGAGCAGCGCCATTATCTGGGAAGGGTTCTGCGGCTGGGCAGTGGCGATCGCCTGGTCATCCTCAATGGTCAGGGGCAGGCCTGGCTGGCGGAGCTGACGGGTCCGGACGAGGCCCGGATGGTGGAGCCGCTGGCCGCCGAGACCGAGGCCGAGCGCTGTCTGACCCTGCTCTGCGCCCTGCCCAAGCAGGGCTTCGATGAGGTGGTGCGCCAGTGCACCGAACTGGGCGTCAGCCGGATCCTGCCGGTGCTGAGTGAGCGCACCCTGCTGCAGCCGTCCCCCCAGAAGCTGGAGCGCTGGCGGCGGATCATGGCCGAAGCCGCCGAGCAGAGCGAACGGCTGCATCTGCCGCAGTTGCTCGACCCCCTGCCCTGGGCCCGGGCGCTGGCACAGGTGCCGGCAACAGATCTGCGGGGGTTCTGCTGGGCCCGGGCCGAGGCGCCGCTGCTCAACCACTGGCTGCAGAGCGCGGAACCACAGCACCCGATTACCCTGGCGGTAGGGCCGGAAGGGGGCTGGAGCGATCGCGAGGTGGAGCAGGCGCTGGGGAGCGGCTGGCAGCCGGTACGGCTCGGGCGTCAGGTACTGCGGGCCGTCACGGCCGCACCCGTCGCGATCGCCCTGGCCCGCTCCCTCTGACGTCACCCCTCGGTTATCCGAATCCATACAGAAAGGGGGCAGGCTTCATCGCCTGCCCCCTGGAAGCACTCAGATTACGGCACGGGAGCCGCGACTAGCGACGACCGACGGTTTCCGCCATAGTCAGGAATTCACCCATGGCTACACCGGGGCGACGGCGGGGAGTCCGAGCGGCCACACCGACGAACTCGGTGGCGAAATTGACGGTTTCCACCGCCGGAGCAAGAGGAGCTTCAACCGCGGGCTTGGCGGCGGGAGCCGCAGCGGGGGCAGCAGGCTGCTCGACCTTGACGGCCTTGGCCGCAGGTGCCGGAGCCGCTTTGGGAGCCTTGGCGACCGGAGCAGGGGCGACTTTGGACGCTTCAGCGGCCGCCACATCCTTGGCGTCGCCCAGTTCCAGGAAGAACTCTTCTTTCTTGCCGAACAGATTGTCGAACAGCCCCATGGGGTCACTACCTCGGAAAGCTCAGACGTGCTCCGATTATCGGGGCCGTCCGGGAGGCAGTTCAACCGCGCTCGGGCTTTCGTAACATTCTGTGACGGCGGGCATTACCCCGAATGGGATGCCCGCCGAACCGGAGAGCGATCGCCATCAGTGATACATTCATTAATGGCAAAATTGCTCCCTGTAGCCTACGAGTCGATTTCGCGTGCAGGCACGCGAGACTGGCGATCCCCGCAGGCAATCTGTACGCAGAGAAGGCAAGGCGCAACGAGGAAAGGCGCAAGCATGGTCACCACCACCGAGAAGAACATCGGCTACATCCGACAGGTGATCGGACCTGTCGTGGACGTGGAATTCCCCTCGGGCAAGATGCCCCAGATCTATAACGCTCTGACCGTGAACGGCAAGAACCAGGCCGGTCAGGACGTTTCCGTTACCTGCGAAGTGCAGCAGCTGCTGGGCGATCGCAAGGTCCGTGCCGTGGCGATGAGCACCACCGACGGCCTGGTCCGCGGCATGGAAGCCGTCGACACCGGTGCCGCCATCAACGTCCCCGTGGGTGAGTGCACCCTGGGCCGGATCTTCAACGTCCTCGGTGAGCCCGTCGACGAAATGGGTCCGGTGAACGCCACCGCCACCGCTCCCATCCACCGCGACGCTCCCAAGCTGACCGAGCTGGAAACCAAGCCGAAAGTCTTCGAAACCGGCATCAAGGTGATCGACCTGCTGGCTCCCTACCGTCAGGGCGGCAAGATCGGCCTGTTCGGTGGTGCCGGCGTGGGCAAGACCGTGCTCATCCAGGAGCTGATCAACAACATCGCCAAGGAGCACGGCGGCGTGTCCGTGTTCGCCGGTGTGGGTGAGCGCACCCGCGAGGGCAACGACCTCTACGAGGAATTCAAGGAATCGGGCGTGATCAACCCCGACGACCTCTCCAAGTCGAAGGTGGCCCTCTGCTACGGCCAGATGAACGAGCCCCCCGGCGCCCGCATGCGCGTGGGTCTGTCGGCTCTGACCATGGCCGAGCACTTCCGCGACGTGAACAAGCAGGACGTGCTGCTGTTCATCGACAACATCTTCCGCTTTGTCCAGGCCGGTTCCGAAGTGTCCGCACTGCTGGGCCGGATGCCCTCCGCTGTGGGTTACCAGCCCACCCTGGGTACCGACGTCGGCGGTCTGCAGGAGCGCATCACCTCCACCACTGAAGGTTCGATCACCTCGATCCAGGCCGTCTACGTTCCCGCGGACGACTTGACCGACCCGGCTCCCGCCACCACCTTCGCTCACCTGGACGCCACCACCGTGCTGTCCCGTCAGCTGGCCTCCAAGGGCATCTACCCCGCGGTTGACCCCCTGGATTCCACCTCGACGATGCTGCAGCCCTCCATCGTCGGCAAGGAGCACTACGCCACCGCCCGCGCCGTGCAGTCCACCCTGCAGCGCTACAAGGAACTGCAGGACATCATCGCGATTCTCGGTCTGGACGAACTGTCCGAAGAGGACCGCAAGACTGTGGACCGCGCCCGCAAGATCGAGCGCTTCCTGTCCCAGCCCTTCTTCGTGGCTGAAGTCTTCACCGGTTCCCCCGGTAAGTACGTCAAGCTCGAAGACACCATCAAGGGCTTCAACCGCATCCTCAGCGGTGAACTGGACTACCTGCCCGAGCAATCCTTCTACCTCGTCGGCGACATCGAAGAAGCGATCGCCAAGGGTGAGAAGCTGCTCGCCGAGTAAGGACTCCTGAGCTGCAGTCGGGGCGGGGTGACCCGCTCCGACTTCTTATTGGAATTGACGGACCAAACCAATGGCACTGACTGTACGTGTACTCTGCCCGGGTGCGACCGTCTACGACGCCCCCGCCGCAGAAGTGATTCTTCCCAGCACCACCGGTCAACTCGGAATTCTGCCGGGCCACGCTCCCCTGCTTTCGGCCCTCGACACCGGCGTGATGCGGGTCAAGGTCGACAAGGACTGGCAGAACATCGCCCTCATGGGTGGGTTCGCCGAAGTCGACAACGATGAAGTCACCGTTCTGGTGAACGGTGCCGAGCGCGGCAGCGACATCGACGTCGACGAAGCCCGCAGCAGCTACGAAGCTGCTCAGGCAGAAGCCGCCAAGGCCGGTGCCGAGCCCGCTGAACAGCTGCAGGCTGCCCAGAACGTGCGCCGGGCCCGGGCCCGTCTCCAGGCTGCCGGTGGCGCCGCCTAGACTGCACTCCCCCTTTTCCAGACCGGAAGGAGAGCGGCTTCGCTCTCCTTTTCCGTTTCTGGAGGTTCTCCGGAAATCGGTAGCCCCAGGCACCGCTGCAGCGGCACAGGGCCGCTATGGTTCCCGGTAACCTCCAGAGTCCTGACAGTCTCGACAAGAGCTCTCGGAAAACGGAATGCCACAACCGCCCCGACTCCCATCGGGGCTTTTTTCTGCGGTTGGCTCAGGGCAGATAGAGGCGCCGGGCCTGCACGAACACCTCCACCAAATCGCCATCCCCTAAGGCAAGCGCCTCGGGGAAGGCCCGGTGCAGGTAGCCCCGGATAGCGGCGGGATCGTAGGCCTGGGTGCCGTTCCGGGAGGTCCGGAACTCTTCGAAGAACTCCGACTGAGCCGCCAGCACCCGGAACTTGAGGAATTCCAGCAGACGGGAACGACGGGCGATCGCCTCGGCATCCATATTCCGAACCCCTGAGAACAGACAAACAAAAACCGCCCTTTTGAGGGGGCGGTTTTGCATGCCAGGAACCGGATTTGAACCGGTGACACGGCGATTTTCAGTCGCCTGCTCTACCAACTGAGCTATCCCGGCAGGGCGTTTTAAGCACTTAATTAAAGTATCAGACCTGCCTGGCTCTGGCAACCCCCCGATCCCCGCTCAGGACGGGTTTCGCTCTGCCCGAGCCAGCACCAGCCAACCGGTCACACACCAGCCCCGCGCTCTCAGACTCTGCTGGGCCGCCCGGAGGGTGGCCCCGGTGGTACAGATGTCATCCACCAGCCAGAGCCCTACGCCGGGGATCGGTGCCGCAGCTAGGAAGGCCCCCTGGAGATTCCGCTGGCGTTCATCCACCCCCAGACCGTGCTGGGGCAGCGTCCGTCGCTGGCGCTGCAGCAGCTGTGGCGCTACCCGCAGACCCAGCTGACGCCCGACCGTCCGAGCCAGCAGTTCCGCCTGATTGAAGCCCCGCTGACGGCGACGATCGGTGTGGATGGGCACCGGCACCAGCCAGGCAGGCGTATCGTCCGGGGTAGGGCCATGGTCGTGCATCAGTGTTGCCAGTTGCCGCCCCAGCCAGGGCGCCAGATCCCGACGTCCCTGGTATTTGAGTCGGGCGATCGCCCGCCGCAGATCGCCACCGTAGGGGCCCCAGCTGAGCAGGGGTGGCTGCCAGCGGGGTGCAGCCGTATCCAGCAGCTGACGAGCGCAGCGATCGCACAGTCCCTCGGCACAGGGGCGATCGCACAGACCACAGGGCCGGGTGAGGATCAGACCGGCCAGGGAATCCAACCAGGGCAGACGCAGGAGCATGGCAGCCACCGGCAACTGCCCTGAGCATGCCCCTAGGCCGGCTGGCGTGCCTGACGCAGCATGGCAATCAGAGTCTGGTGGGCGTCCTCGGAATCGGTCAGCACGTGGTCGAAGGCCACCCGCACGTCCCGGGCCGTCCCGTCCTGCTCTACGGCCAGGGTCATGCCCTCGGGGTCGATGGAGAGCATGCGGCTGGGACCGGGGTCGGCAATGTTGCCGTAGGCGCGGGCATAGAGGGCCACCGCATCGGCGTGGTCCTCGTTCATGTGCTTGCAGATGCGATCGCTGACGGCGGGGGTAATCGGATCGGCGGCCATGGGGGCTCCTCGTCTCACTCCCTATCAGGATAGGGGCAGCAGCTGACCGACCCTGCCAGTGCCAGTCCCGCTACTCCGTAGGCCGCTTCGGTCCGGGGTGCCCGCTCCACCGGTACTCCCAGGGCCTGCCGCCGCAGCTGCTGCCAGACCGGATTGACGCTGCCACCCCCTGCGGTCAGCACCCGGTGCAGCGGAGTGGCCCCCAGATCCCACAGCCGCTGATACCCGAGAGCCTCCACCCGGGTCAGGCCCTCCAGCAGCCCCAGCAGAAACCGGGTCTCATCGGCCGGGCGGGGCTCAAGACGGGGCTGCATCTGGGGGTCGGCAATCGGAAAGCGTTCCCCCACCCCCGGCAGCGGATAGTAATCGAGCTCGGTGGATCGGCTGGGATCGAGCCGCCGGGTCAGCTGCTCCAGCTCCGTCGGACTGAAGAACTGCCCCAAGGTGGCCCCGCCACAGTTGGAGGCACCCCCAACGAGCCAGCGATCGCCCAGCCGGTGGCTGTAGACCCCGTATTCCGGGGCATCCACCCGTACCGCACTCAGCAGCTTGATCACCAGGGTGGAGCCCAGGGAGGTCACCGCCTCTCCCGGCTGATCCAGGCCACTGGCCAGGAAGGCAGCAATGCTGTCGGTGGTGCCCGCATGCACCCGACAGTCTGCCGCCAGCCCGAACTCCTGCACCCATTCCGGCAGCAGCGGGGCGATCACCGTCCCCGGAGCCACCACCGGCGGCAATAGCGGCGCCAACCGGGACGTTGCCAGAGCCGGCTCGTAGGCCTGTCGGGCGGGGTCGTAGCCCAGCTTCAGAGCATTGTGCCAGTCACTCACCCAGTGGCCGTGCAACTGGGCAGCCAGCCAATCCGCCTGATGGTAGAGACGGCTACCGGTCGGCAAGCCATCGGCAGACCGCTCCCAGTCCAGCAGCTTGGCGAGGCTGGAGGTGGCAGAGCGGGCAGCGGAGCCGAGCAGTAGCCAACTATCAAGCTCCGGGGCCGGTGGCATGCTCTGGTTGTAGAAACAGGGAGGCCGCAGCGGCTGTCCTGCCCGATCACAGAGCAGCACCGTGCCGGAGGTGCCATCGATGGCGATGCCCTGCAGCCGGTCGGCCAGGAACGTCGGCAGAGCCCTCAGGTGCTGCTGCAGGTGCGATCGCCACTCCCCCGGCCAGTCATCGCAGGCCGCCGGGAAAGCCAGACTGTGCTCCCACAGCAGAGAACCCCGGGCGTCCCGGGCGATCGCCCGGGAACCCGAGGTTCCGAAATCCAGCCCGAGGGCCGGGCGCACTAGACCTGAGCAGCGGCCAGGGCAGCCTGCTTCAGGGTCTCAGCCTTATCGGTCCGCTCCCAGGGCAGGTCGAGGTCGTTACGACCGAAGTGGCCGTAGGCGGCCACATCCTGGTAGAAACGGCCCCCGCGCTCACCGGGCAGCTGACGCAGACCGAAGTTACGGATGATTCCTTCGGGGCGCAGTTCGAAGTTGTCTTCGACCAGCTTCAGGAGCACTGCCTCATCCACCTTGGCGGTGCCGAAGGTCTCGACGAGGATGCTGACCGGACGGGCCACACCGATGGCGTAGCTCAGCTGCACTTCGCACTTGTCGGCCAGACCGGCAGCAACGATGTTCTTGGCCACGTGGCGGCAGGCGTAGGCGGCGCTGCGGTCCACCTTCGTGGGGTCCTTACCGGAGAAGGCACCGCCACCATGACGGCTATAGCCGCCGTAGGTATCGACGATGATCTTGCGCCCGGTCAGACCAGCATCACCCTGGGGCCCGCCGATCACGAACTTGCCGGTGGGGTTGACCAGGAAGCGGGTGCTGGCGTCGGGCTTGATCGTCAGATCCCCGAACACCGGCTCGACCACGTACTTCCACAGGTCCGCCTTGATCCGTTCCTGCACGGCCTTCTCCTCAGAGATGCCGTCGATCTCGGCCTGGTGCTGGGTGGAGATCAGAATGGTGTCGATCGCGACGGGCTGGTCGTTTTCGTAGGCGATCGAAACCTGGGTCTTGCCGTCGGGACGCAGGTAGGACAGCTCACCGCTATGGCGCACGAAAGCCAGACGCCGGGCCAGACGGTGGGCCAGACTGATCGGCAGCGGCATCAGTTCGGGGGTCTCATTGCAGGCGAACCCGAACATGATCCCCTGGTCACCGGCGCCGGTGTCGTCGCTGGCATCACTGGCGTTGTCGACGCCCTGGGCGATGTCGGGGGACTGCTTATCGAGGGCAATCAGGACGGTGCAGTTCCCGGCACCGAAGCCGCTGTCCTCGCCGTTGTAGCCAATCTCGGCAATCTTCTTACGGGCCAGCTGGATGAAATCGACCTGGGCCTTGCTGGTGATTTCGCCGGTGATCAGCACCAGGCCGGTGTTCACCACCACTTCACAGGCCACCCGGCTGCCCGGCTCCTGGGCTAGCAGGGCATCGAGCACGGTGTCCGAAATCTGGTCACAGATTTTATCGGGGTGACCTTCGGTCACGGATTCGGACGTAAACAGGTAACGACGGGTCAAGGTCGATTCCTCCAACTAGGTGTTTGCGATGACCGGTTGGGCGACCAGCCGCAGCTGCGACCAGTCTTCGAGCATGATATCCGCATCGGTGATCCGCGGCGGACGACGCCAGCCCCAGCGCACCCCGATCACGCCGGCACAACCGGCGCCTCGGCCCATGCACATGTCCGACGTCGCATCACCCACCATCAGCGTGCGGGCGGGGGGAATCCCCAGTTCGGCACAGAGGCTACGGATGCAGTCGGGATCGGGCTTGGCGGGACGATCGTCACTGCCCCGCAGGCCACTGACATGTCCTGCACAATCGTAGCGGCTGCAGAAGGCCAGCAGATTCGCCCGGGTATCCGCAGACACCAGTCCGACCTTCACCCCGGCAGACACCAGAGCACTGAGCAGCCGGTCCCCCTCGGGAAACAGCGGCGTCTGAGCGGCCTTGTCGCCCTGCTCGGCGTCGATGGCCCGAAACACCGCTGTGGCCTGGGTCACGGCCTCCGCCCAGGGGCAGGCCGTGTGCGCCGCGATCGCCGCTGCTGCGGCTGTCACGTTCTCGGCTCGGCTGCCCACCGCCATCAGTCCCGAGGGGTCGAGCCCCTCCACCGTCAGGCCGAAGGCCCGCGCCAGCCAGGGGCGAATACCGGGCACCTCGAGCTCCAGCGCATCCAGGCGCCGCCGGGTCTGCTCCAGCAGGTAAGCCTCGGAGTGGGCCAGGGTGCCGTCCTTATCGAACAGCACCAGACCAATGTCGTCATAGCGGCGATCGCCGCAGATCAGCACAGCCACGCTCCTGGCCCCCAACAGAAAAGGGGCCGGAGCACCCGGCTCCGGCCCCCGCAGATTCAATCCGGCGAGACTAGTCGGCGATCGCCATCTCGGGATCGACACCCTCGGCTTGGGCCTTGAGGGCTTCGCGGTACTTGGCCGCCATTTCCTCGGCCTTCTCGTAGACGACCTCGGGGTTCTTGACCATGTCGCCCGGCTCGGGTTCGAGCTGCTTGGTGGACAGGGAGATCCGACCGCGCTCGGCGTCGAGGTCGATGATCATCACCTTGACCTCGTCGTTGACGTTGAAGACGCTGTGGGGCGTTTCGATGTGGTCGTGGGAGATCTCGGAGATGTGCAGCAGGCCGCTGACACCGCCGATGTCGATGAACGCACCGTAGGGCTTGATGCCGCGGACGGTACCGACCACGACTTCGCCCACTTCCAGGCGGTTCATCTTGCGCTCGACCAGAGCGCGACGGTGGCTGAGGACGAGACGGTTACGGTCTTCGTCCACTTCCAGGAACTTCAGAGGCAGTTCCTCGCCGACCAGATCTTCCTTGGCCTTGCGGGTGCTGATGTGGGAGCCGGGGATGAAGCCGCGCAGGCCTTCGATCCGCACCAGGGCACCGCCCCGGTTGGTGGCGAACACTTCGGAACGCACGGTGGCATCCTCGGCCTGAAGCTGACGGACCCGTTCCCAGGCGCGCATGTACTCGATGCGACGGATCGAGAGGGTCAGCTGACCTTCCTCGTTCTCATCGGAGAGGATGTAGAACTCGCGCACCTCGTTGGGTTGCAGCACCTCTTCCGGGCTCTCGACCCGGTTGATGGACATCTCCTGAATGGGGATGAAGGCTGCGGTCTTGGCGCCGATGTCAATCAGGGCACCGCGGGGCTCGAGATTGAAGACCGTACCCGGCACGGTGTCGCCCGGGTTGAAGTGATAGTCGTACTGATCGAGCAGCGCGGCGAAATCGTCGAGCGTAAAGCCGATGTCGTAGCTCTTCTTGTCCTGATTGACCATTGGTAAGTAATTCCTGGTGGATCTCCGCTGCGAACATGGACAACCAGAACACCGTCGGGTGGTGCTCCTCGTACCTCGGCCGGAGAGAGCCAAGAGATTTCCCCGGATTTCAGGGAAATGCTGCCCAAACAAACATCATAGCGCCAACCCGGGGATGCGCCAGGGAATACTGAGCAATTGTGCCCGCCCCCTACCCGACCGGCAGGCGGCTTTCCTCTACCCGGCGCAGACGCTCGAGGGTATCGACAAAGTCACGGATTCCCTGGAACTGACGGTAGACCGAAGCGAAGCGGATGTAGGCCACCTCGCTCAGGTCCTGAAGGTGGCCCAGCACCAGTTCGCCGATCTCGGCGCTGGTCACTTCCCGGTTCTGGCGCTGCTGAAGCAGGCTTTCGATTTCATCTACCAGGGCCTCGATCTGGGCCGGGGCGACACCGGTTTTCTCGCAGGCGCGCACCACGCCCCGCAGCAGTTTGGAGCGGTCGAAGGATTCGCGATCGCCATTGCGCTTGAGCACCGTGACGGGCACGAACTCCACCCGTTCGTAGGTAGTGAAGCGATGGCTGCAACTCAGGCATTCCCGCCGCCGCCGGATACTGCGCCCTGCCTCCGCCGAGCGCGATTCGAGCACGCGGCTGTCGGTGTGTTGGCAGGCAGGACACTGCATGGGGAGGCCTCAGAGCGGGGTCGAGGGTTGGCTTGGCAATTTACGTCAACAAACGAAAACCCGATCAACGCCTAGTGTAAGTCAGCCTGTCGGAAAAACCACAGGAGACCCGGGCATCAATCGGGATTCGTCGACGCTCCCGAGGGAGGTCGTGACGGAAATGGCCGAGATTACTTGCCGATGCGGGGAGGTTCGCGGAAGGCGATCGCAAAGAACAGAGTCCCGATCATCAGGGTCAGGATGAGGATGTAGACGATAGCTTCCATGACAGTGATTCAGCCTAACGGAAAAGGGAATGGAGTCACCGGAAGTTGAAATGCCGACCTCACCCTAGGGTGAAGCCGACATTCAACAGAGGGCGGTTAGGCCTTCTTGGTGGTGGGGTCGCCCAGCTTCTGGAACGCACCGAATTCGATCTGCTCGCCGAGGTCGGCTTCGATACCGGCAAAGACGTCGCGGAACAGAGTCCGGGCGCCGTGCCAGATGTGGCCGAAGAAGAAGAGCAGTGCGAAGGCAGCGTGACCGAAGGTGAACCAGCCACGGGTGCTGGTGTGGAAGGTACCGTCGGAGTTCAGGGTCTCGGTATCGAAGGTGAAGGGCTCGCCCAGTTCAGCCTTACGGGCATACTTCTTGACCTGAACGGGATCAGAGAAGCTCTGACCATCCAGTTCACCGCCGTAGAAGGGGACGGTGATGCCGGTGTCTTCGAAGCTGTACTTCGATTCCGCACGACGGAAGGGGATGTCCGCACGGACGACACCTTCGGAGTCAGTGAGGATGGTGGGGAAGTTTTCGAAGAAGTTAGGCAGACGACGCACTTCGAGAACGCGTCCTTCCTTGTCCTGGAAGACGGGGTGACCGAGCCAGCCCTGGGCCAGACCATCACCCTTGTTCATCGGACCGACACGGAACAGACCGCCCTTGGCAGGGCTGTTGCCCACGTAGTCGTAGAAGGCCAGTTTCTCAGGGATCGCCTGGTAGGCCACCTGCAGGCTGTCGCCATTAGCCACGGCCGTATCGACGCGACGGGCGATTTCCTGCTTGAAGTAGCCCTGATCCCACTGATAGCGGGTGGGGCCGAAGAGCTCGATCGGGGTTGCGGCACTCCCATACCACATGGTGCCGGCAACCACGAAGGCCGCGAAGAACACTGCTGCGATGGAGCTGGAGAGCACCGTCTCGATGTTGCCCATCCGCAGCGCCTTGTACAGACGCTCGGGGGGACGCACGGTCAGGTGGAAGACACCGGCAATGATGCCGACCACACCGGCTGCGATGTGGTGAGCCACAATGCCGCCGGGGTTGAAGGGGTTGAAGCCATCGGGGCCCCAGGCCGGAGCCACCGGTTGGACGTGGCCGGTCAGACCGTAGGGGTCGGACACCCACATCCCGGGACCCCAGACGCCGGTCAGGTGGAAGGCACCGAAACCGAAGCAGAGGAGACCTGCCAGAAGCAGGTGGATCCCGAACATCTTGGGAAGGTCAAGGGCGGATTCGCCGGTCCGAGGATCGGTGAACAGCTCCAGGTCCCAGTAGACCCAGTGCCAGATGGCCGCCAGGAAAAGCATGCCGGAGAGAATGATGTGCGCCGTAGCCACACCTTCGAAGCTCCAGAAGCCGGGGTCGACACCGGTTTCACCGGTGATGCTCCAGCCAGACCAGGAACCGGTGATACCCAGACGGGTCATGAAGGGCAGCACGAACATGCCCTGACGCCACATCGGGTTGAGCACCGGATCGCTGGGATCGAAAATTGCGAGCTCGTAGAGTGCCATCGAGCCCGCCCAACCTGCCACAAGGGCAGTGTGCATCAGGTGCACGGCGATCAATCGTCCCGGATCATTGAGGACGACCGTGTGCACACGGTACCAGGGTAGTCCCATTCGACTACGCTCCTCCTCTAAGTTTTTCGCCAGCGTTTCTCAGCAAACCGCTGTCGGACTGTCTAGGAATCAGCTTACCGGATCGCATTCGAACGTAGGCCCTGTCAGGACCGGAGTCATGGGCAAGGACGGCGTCCGACAGCGGCTGCGGAATGAGCTGACGGAATAGAGATCCTGAAGAAGTGTAACCAGCCTGAGACGGCGGTACAACCCGCACAGTTACCTAAACTCTGTGCTACGATTGCCAGTTGCTTAACGTTTTGTTACATCTTTCGCCAACGACCGCATCCGGGGGTGCCAGCATGTCCAAGGTCCGCTTCATTCGGGAAGGTGTCGAGGCGTTCGCCGCCCCCGGCGAGAATCTGCGGCTGAAGGCGATCGAAAACAACGTCGATCTCTATACCTTCATCGGCAAGATCAAGTGCTGCGGCGGCTACGGGCAGTGCAGCACCTGCATCGTCGAAGTGGTTCAGGGGAGCGAGAACCTCTCTCCCCGCACCTCGGTCGAGGAGCGTCGCTTCCGCAAGAGCCCCGACAGCTATCGGCTGGCCTGCCAGACCCTGGTGAATGGCGACGTCAGTGTGATCACCAAGCCCAATCCCAAGGATGCTGCCCAGGCCGCACTGATCGAGGCAGACCGGGCCAACCCGCTCTGAGGCGCCGGCCGCACCCATCCCTGACGCCAAGAGGGGTCCTGAGACAGTTCTCAGGACCCCTCACGTCTTAAACGAAGCTTAAACCGGCCGCAACCGGGCCTTGGTTCCGGCGGACACCCAGGAATTCTAGAGTCTCCTCATCCCTCCGTCTGTCGGCAGGAAAACACGATGATCGTCCCGACCTCCACCCAGGCCACTCCCGGCTCCCAGCGCATCCGCCAGTTGCTGGAGACCACTTATCAGGAACGCAATCTGGTGCGGGTACCGGCCGGTCAGGTGATTCCCCAGCCCCAGGACGAAGTCTGGATTGTCTGCCGAGGCGTCGTCACCCTGAGCACCACCTACGAAAGCGGCGATGAAGCCCTGCTCGGCCTGGTGGGTCCCGGGATGCCCTTCGGCCGCGATCTCTCCCTGGTGGACCCCTACTACGCTGCTGCCCTCACCCCGGTGGACCTGATGCGACTGAAGTGGGTGGAGATCGAGCAGTCCCCCAGTCTGGCCCGGGAACTGATGCGGGCTGTCAGCCACCGGCTGCGCCAGAGCGAAGCCCTGCTGGCCCTGGCCGGTCAGCGGCGCGTGGAGGACCGGCTGCGGGAGTTCCTCGGTCTGCTGGGTCAGGAATTCGGCCTCAGCACCCCCCAGGGCACCCGTCTGGGGGTACGGCTGACCCACCAGCATCTGGCCAATGCCCTGGGCACCACCCGCGTCACCGTCACCCGCCTGCTGGGGCAATTCAGACAGGAAGGCTGGCTGAGTGTCGATGCCGAGCGGCATCTGCTGCTGCACAGATGAGCCTGAGCAGGCGATCGCCCCGCCCGGTCTGGGGATAATGGGGGCGATCTGCGCGACTGCGGTGCATGAATACCAATCGACTTGTCGGCGAACTGCTCACCCTGGGCATCGGCACTGCCTCCCTGGTGGCCGATCGGCTGCGGCGGGTGGGCGATGACTGGATCCGCAGCGGCCGGCTGGAACCCGATCAGGCGCAGCAACTGGTGAACGAACTGCTGGCAGCCCTGCCCCTAGAGGGCAACTGGGAACAGCAGGCCCGCCGTCAGTTCGACTACTGGCTGCGGGATCTGGGTGTGCCCGTTCAGTCGGAGGTGGATGAGCTCCGCGGACGCATCGATCGGCTCGAGCGCCAGATCCGCGACCTTGAGAGCCGTCTCTGACTGTCTTTGCCGTACATTGATGAGAGTCGCAGGCGGTCCGAACCGCTATGGGTTGATGGAGGAATCGAAGGTGCGGGAGATACTGGTCAGCTTCGGACTGATGGTGGTCTGCCTGGTGGTCTTCATCGTGGCCCAGGTGATCGGTCCGGCCCCCGAAGCGATCGCCGCTGCCGGCGACCCCACACCCGGCGAAGCAGTCACCGAGGTGACCCAGGTGGCCCAGGCCGACCTGCTCAAGCCCCAGGCGCCGCGCATCGTCTCCAAGCAGAAACAGGGTGAAACCG
>CAYZUY010000035.1:9197-14882 GCA_964481495.1 uncultured bacterium | reverse complement strand
CTCCGGTCATGGCTGACTCCAACAGGGGGTGGCGAGTAGAGCCATCCTAGGCGTCACCCCGGGGATCGTCAGTGCCGAATTTACAAAAGTTAAGAAAATAATTGAGTAAATAGGTATTTCTGCTTTGTGGTTGCAGAAGTTGTCTAGGTAGATGTACTCGATTCTCGTAAAAGTCTTGCTGGGAAAGGCTTCTGGGTTTTATTCCGACTGGTTTAAGGGGGCGCTCATCTGTCTGTGCCGGAGTGGGGATTGATGGGGCTCTGTCGCCTGGGCTACGGATTTCTGGGGGTTTCTGAGGGGGCTTTCAGACGCTGAATGGCCGGCTGGGTGAGGTTCCGAGCCTGGACGCTCAGAGGCAGATAGGGCAGACGGCCGCATTCCTGCTGCACCAGGGCGATCGCGGCGCGGGTGCTGGTGCGGGTCTGCATCCGGAACGCCTCCAGCTCGGTGGTCAGGTCCCGCTCACCCTTGCGGCGATAGAAGTCGGCCAGTGGGGTGAAGGCCTGTCGATCGGCCGGGGTCAGGGTCAGGCCCAGGGGAACGGCTTCGGTGCGCAGGCCCCCAGCTCGGCAGCTCTGGGCGACGTGGGTGGCCTCGTGGCGCAGGGTGGCGCTGTCGTTGCGGTGGGTGAGGCGATTGATGTACAGGGTGCCGCTCTGGGGAATCCAGCAGGCGTAGCGGCAGTGGCGCGAGCCGGGGGGACGGCCCGGGCCGATCACAATCTGCACGCCCTGGGCCATCAGAGTACGGCTGAGGGGATGGCGACGGATGCGGGCTGCCAGCGGGTCATCCGTGGCGGCTGGGGTGGGGCTCTGCAGCAGGCGATCGCCCGGCCGCAGGGGAAAGGGCAGAGGGCTGACCCAGGCCAGCAGGGCAGCGCCGACGCCTGTCAGCCCGAGCAGCGGCTGGATCGGCCAACGGCGGCGGTGGGTCGCCTGCCGACAGGCGGAGCGTTGGCGGGGGCGTTGATTCAGGAAGCGCCCCTGGGCGGCACCGCAGTCCAGGCAGACCTCGCGGCCGGCAAGGGTGCGGTCGTAGACGGTGCGGGAGGAGCCGCAGGCGCGGCAGGTCATGGCGGAAGAGGCGTGTGATTTCCTGAGATTCTGGCAGTCCCGGCTGGAGTGATGGGGAATCCTGAGGGGCGATCGCCTGCGGAGTGCGGCCATGGCCGATGTCCCCACGACTCCTGTTGCTTCTCCGGCGGTGGCCCCGGCCGCCACCGCCTGGTACACGCCCCCGTCCGGTCCTGGCCCCGGTCAGCCGACCCTCGAGCAACTGGTGCGCGATGCCTTCGACAAGGGCTTCTCGGACGTGCACCTGGGTGTGGGAGAGGTGCCCCGCTACCGCGATCGCGGCGAGATGCTGCCCACCCGCCACCCGGTCACCGACGCCACCACGTTCATGGCCTGGCTGCGGGAAATCCTCACCGATGACGAAATCCGCCGTTTCCAGGAGCACCTCGACTTTGACGGCGCCACCCAGTACCCCTTCGCCCGCGTGCGGGTGAACATCTTCGGCAGCCTGCGGGGGCCTGCGATGGTGCTGCGGCTGATCCCGATGCAGATCCTCACCCTCGAGCAGCTCAACCTGCCCCAGGTATTCCGGGACCTCTGCCACACCCACAAGGGGCTGATTCTGGTGACCGGACCCACCGGTTCCGGCAAGTCGACGACGATGGCGGCGATGGTGGACTTCATCAACAGCAATCTGCCCCGCCACATCATCACCATCGAGGACCCGATCGAGTTCGTGCACACCAGCCGCCAGTCGCTGATTCGCCACCGGGAGGTGGGGATGCACACCCTCCGGTTCGAGAACGCCCTCAAGGCGGCGCTGCGTGAGGACCCCGACATCATCCTGGTGGGGGAAATGCGGGACAAGGAAACCGTGAACACGGCCCTGAAGGCGGCCCAGACCGGTCACCTGGTGATGGGCACCCTGCACACCAACAGTGCCGTCAAGACGATCGAGCGGCTGCTCAATCTCTACGAACCGAACGAGCAGCCGCCGATGCGGGTGTCGATTGCCGAGTCGCTGGTGGCGGTGATTGCCCAGGGCCTCTGCCGCACCCTGGATCGCAAGCGGGCGGCCTACCACGACATCCTGATCAACACGGATGCCGTCAAGGACTACATCATCCGCGGGGAGCTGGATGAGATCGAGGGGCTGATGCCCAAGTGCGGCTTCGACGGCATGGTGACCATGAACCAGTCACTCTACCGCCTCTACGAAGCCGGAAAGATCAACGAGGAGACTGCCCTGGAGCACTCGCCCCGGGCGAACGAGATGGCGCAGATGCTGCGGGGCCGTGTCTGAGCGTCAGCGCAGCAGATTGGTGACGACCACGCTGACCAGACCTAGGGTCAGGCCCAGCATCGCCAGCCGACCGTTCCAGATTTCAGCCTGGGGCGTGAAGCCGACCTTCCAGGAATTGAGTTCTTCCTTGCTGACGGTGGGCTCGGTCATGGCAGCGCTGCTGTCGGGGGTGGAGGAGGTGTCGGGAGCCGCCATGGGAGAGGATCCAATCACTTCCGACAGCTTAACAATAATTGCTGAAAGGCGAGGAAGCGCTCAAACCGATACGGGCTGCGGACTGTAGAGATGGGGCACTGCTTCCAGGGCCAGACGCGAGTGCACGCCCAGATCCAGAGGAGAGGTCTCGCCCCGGTTGAGGTGGTCGGCGGCGGCGCAGGCAATCATGGCGGCGTTGTCGGTGCAGAGGGATGGCGGCGGAAACAGCACCCGCAGCCCGCGCTTCCCGGCGGCCTCGCTCAGGATGGCGCGTAGGCCACGGTTGGCGGCCACACCGCCCCCGACGGCGATGGTGTCGAGACCCTCGTCCTCGGCGCAGGCGATCGCCCGTTTGGTCAGGGCCCGGGCCACGGTGCTCTGGAAGCTGGCAGCCAGATCCGCCAGGGGGAGCGGCTCGCCGCTGGCCTGCAGCTGCTCCGTCAGGCGCAGCATGGCGGTCTTGAGGCCGCTGAAGCTGCAGTCGTAGGGGTGGAAGCCGCCACCGGGCAGGGAGATGCGGCCCTCCGGCAGGGGAAAGGCCTTGGGGTTGCCCTCGCTGGCCAGCCGGTCGATCACCGGTCCACCGGGATAGCCGAGCCCCAGCAGTCTGGCCACCTTATCGAACGCCTCTCCGGCGGCATCGTCCCGGGTCTGGCCCAGAAGCCGGTACTGGCCGCAGCCGTCGACGCGGATCAGGCTGGTGTGCCCCCCTGACACCAGCAGTGACAGCAGAGGTGGCTGCAGATCCGGGCAGTCCAGGTAGGCGGCGTAGATGTGCCCCTCCAGGTGATGTACCCCGATCAGCGGCTTGGCATGGATCAGCGCCAGGGTCTTGGCGGCGGTTACGCCCACCAGCAGGGCCCCCACCAGCCCCGGCGCCACCGTCACCCCGATGCCGTCGATGCCGCTCCAGTCCAGTCCCGAGCCCTCCAGTGCCTGGGCGATCAGCGGATTGATCATCTCCAGGTGCAGCCGCGAGGCTACCTCGGGTACCACCCCGCCCCACTGGCGGTGGGTGTCGATCTGGGAACTGACGACGCTACTCAGGACCTGGCGATCGCGGACGACCGCCACCGCGGTTTCGTCACAACTTGTTTCAAGAGCCAGGACTGTCGCCATCAGGACTGATAAGTTTGTCTGGGTATATAGCCCCATTATGGGTCGCTATTGTGCGGGTCCGTCCCAACGGAATCGATCAGTCCGGTCGAAACCCCCTGGATGTATCCGGCCTTCAGACGCAACGGTCGATACAGCCCGGAACGCTTTCGCCCATTGGGTTCTGCGATGCCGGGGCTGACCGGCGACCTGAATCTTCACTGATTCTCGTACCCCGTAATAAAAGGAAACAATTCCATGCGTCGATTGTTTGCCCTTGTCCTCGCGGTCTGCCTGTGGTTCGGCTTCGCCCCCCATGCATCTGCGGACGTGGCTGGTCTGACCCCCTGCAGTGAGAACGCCCGTTTCGTACAGCGCGCCAAGATGGCGTCGACCGAACAGGCCAAGGCTCGCTTCGAGCGCTACTCCGAGGCTCTCTGCGGCACCGATGGGCTGCCCCACCTGGTGGTGGATGGTCGCCTGGATCACGCCGGTGATTTCCTCATCCCCGGCCTGCTGTTCCTGTACATCGCCGGTTACATCGGTTGGGCCGGTCGTTCCTACCTGATCGCCATCCGTGGCGAGAAGGACGCGAACATGAAGGAAATCGTCATCGATATCCCCCTGGCCATCAAGTGCTCTCTGGGCGCTGCCACCTGGCCGCTGGCGGCTTTCGGTGAAATGACCTCCGGCAAGATGTTCGCCAAGGACAACGAAATCACCGTTTCCCCCCGCTAACCCCTTCGGAAACCGTCTGCCATGAAGACCTTCCTCTCCACGGCCCCCGTCGTGACCGCCATCTGGATGACCATCACCGCCGGCATCCTGATCGAGTTCAACCGCTTCTTCCCCGACCTGCTGTTCCACCCCCTCTAAGGGCGAACGCAGTTTCGGACAATCGAAGAGCCGCTCCCGATTTCTCAGCGTCGGGGGCGGCTCTTCGCTTTCGGGGCCCAGAGGGCTCAGACGGTGGCGAAGCAGGCGGCTTCCAGGTCCATAAGGGCCTGATCCAGGTCGTCGTTGACGATCTGAACATCGAACTCCCCGGCGGCGGCGATTTCCTCCCGGGCGCGGGTGAGCCGTTTGCCGATCGCCTCCTCGCTATCGGTACCCCGGTCGCGGATCCGGCGCTCCAGTTCCTCGATTGAGGGGGGTAGCACGAAGATCTGCCGGGCTTCGGGGTAGGTGCGCCGCACCTGCCGGGCGCCTTCCAACTCGATTTCCAGAATGGCAGTGCGCCCCTGCTCAACCTGCTCGACCAGGGGACGGCGGGGGGTGCCGTAGCAATTGCCCGCGAACTCAGCCCATTCCAGAAACTCGCCCTGCTCGACCCACTGCTCGAACTGCTTGCGGCTGAGGAAGTAGTAATGAACGCCGTCCGTTTCGCCCTGGCGCGGGGCGCGGGTGGTGGCAGAAATCGACAGGTGCAGGTCCGGGTGGCGCCGCAGCAACTGCTGCAGCAGGGTGCCCTTGCCCACACCGCTGGGGCCGGTGAAGACGATCAGTCGTCCTTGCGCCATGCTTGAGTCCGAATACTGGGTTCCATTTTCCTGCGATTCTGGGATCTGCACTGTGGAACCCCAGCCATGCAACCGGTCGACTACACCACCCTGGTGGCCGTCTGCGGCGAACTGCGCCGGACCCTGCTGCCCGCCCGGGTGGAGACGGTCTACCAGTGCGATCGCCATACCCTCGCCCTGGGTCTGCGCACCTTCGAGGGCCGTCGCTGGCTGACGATCTCCTGGCACCCGGAGGCGGCGCGGCTGCACCTGGGAGAGGCCCCGCCCCGCGATCCCGATACCTTCGCTTTCAGTCAGCAGCTGCTGCACCAGCTCAAGGGGCTGGCCCTGGGGGACATCGCCTTCACCCAGCCCTGGGAACGATCGCTGGACCTGCAGTTCGCCCCCCGCCCCGGTGAACCGGCCCGCTGGCACCTCTACCTGGAGGTCATGGGCAAGCACAGCAATCTGCTGCTGGTGGATGCCGATGGCACCATCGTCACCGCGGCCCATCAGGTGGGCAGTCAGCAGTCCTCGGTGCGCCCGATTCAGACCGGCGGGCGCTACGTGCCACCGCCGG
>CAYZUY010000035.1:1963-9187 GCA_964481495.1 uncultured bacterium | reverse complement strand
TGACGGAGGCCACCCCGGACCCGACGGAAACCTTCGAGCGCTGGCGGGAACGGGTGGCGCTGATTCCTGGGGCGATCGCCCGCCAGTTGCGCAGCAGCTATCGTGGCCTGGGTACCCGCCTGAGTGAAGCCCTGGTGGCGGCGGCGGGTCTGTCCCCCGAGCAGCCCAGCGACCAGCTGACCGAGACGCAGTGGCAGGTGCTTTTTGCCGCCTGGACCGACTGGTTGCAGCGGCTGGAAAGCGGCGACTGGCAGCCCCATCGCACCGAGCGCGGCTACCAGCTGCTGCCGGGAACGGGGACGCCCCAGGCGTCGGTGAACGACCTGCTCAACCACTACTACGGCGATCAGACCCGCGCCCAGCGCTTTCAGCATCTGCGGCAGCAGATGCTCCAGAAGCTGAAGGGGCTGTTGGCCAAGCTGGAGCAGAAATGCCGGGACTTCGAGCAGCGGCTGCAGCAGTCCGATGGAGCCGATGACTACCGCCGTCGGGCGGATCTGCTGATGGCCCATCTTCAGGACTGGCAGCCGGGGCTGACGGAACTGGTGCTGACGGACTTCGAGACCGGGCAGCCCTGCCGGATCGCCCTGGCCCCCGAGAAGACGGCGATCCAGAACGCCCAGGCGCTCTACAAACGCCACCAGAAGCTGAAGCGCACCCGCGAGGCCGTGGAACCGCTGCTGGCGGCGGCGATCGCCGAGCGGGACTACCTCGGCCAGGTGGAGGCGGCGATCGCGTCGCTGACCCGCTGTGACACCCCGGCGGACCTGCTGGCCCTGCAGGAAATCCAGGAGGAACTGCAGCAGCAGGGCTACCTACCGGTGCCCGACTACCGGCAGCGACGTGCCAGCGAGGACTCGGCCACGGACTTTCTCCGCTTTCCGGCCCCCGGCGGCGGTGAAATCTGGGTGGGGCGCAACAACCGCCAGAACGACCAGCTCACCTTCCGGGTGGCCACGGACTACGACCTTTGGTTTCATACCCAGGAGATCGCGGGCAGCCACGTGCTGCTGCGGCGCCAGCCCGGTCAGGAAGCAAGCGATGAGGCCCTGCAGGCCGCGGCGGATCTGGCGGCCTGGTTCAGCCGGGGCCGGGGCAGCGAGCAGGTGCCGGTGATCTGGACCGAGCCCCGGCTGGTGTTCAAGTCCCGGGGCGCGAAGCCGGGCATGGTGGTCTACCGCCAGGAGCAGGTGATCTGGGCTCAGCCCCAGCGGGGGGCCGAGCGGGCGATCGCGCCGGTGGGTGAGGATCGGTCGGTAAGCTAGTCAGAGTCCGCTGCCACGCCTGACATGACCGACCTGCCCGAGCACGAGCCTGCGGTGGCTGCCGAGGAAACCCCCGAAGCGCCGCTGCCCCAGCCGGAACTCTATCGGCCCCGCAGCACGGCGCTGACGGAGGAACCGGCCCGGACCGTGGTGGCCGAGCTGGACCCGGAGGATGAGGACGACGATGAGCCCACCGACCCCGAGGATGAGTTCCCGGACGAGGTGGAGATGTCCCTGCTCGACCACCTGGACGAGCTGCGGACCCGCATCTTCATCGCCCTGGGAGCAGTGGCGGTGGCGATGGTCGGCTGCTTCCTGACGGTCAAGCCACTGGTGCAGTTTCTGGAGCGCCCGGCCAAGGATATTCGCTTCCTGCAGCTCTCACCGGGTGAGTTCTTCTTCGTTTCCCTGAAGGTGGCGGCCTACAGCGGCATCCTCCTGGCCAGCCCGGTGATTCTGCTGCAGATTGCCCAGTTCGTTCTGCCTGGTCTGACCCGGCGGGAGCGGCGCATCGTCGGGCCGGTGGTGATCGGTTCCAGCGTCCTGTTCATGGCCGGGCTGGCCTTCGCCTACACCACCCTGATTCCGGCGGCGCTGCAGTTCTTCGCCAGCTTCGGGGCCGATGTGGTCGAACAACTCTGGTCGATCGAGCGTTACTTCGAATTTGTGCTGCTGCTGATGTTCAGCGTCGGGCTGGCCTTCCAGGTGCCGGTGGTGCAGGTGATCCTTGGCTGGCTGGGCATCGTCAGCTCCCGGCAGATGCTGGCAGGCTGGCGCTACGTGCTGGTGATTGCGGCGATCGCCGGAGCCGTGCTCACCCCCTCCACCGATCCCCTCACCCAGTCGTTGCTGGCAGGAGCCGTCACCGGGCTCTACCTGGGCGGGGCGGGCGTGGTGGCGCTGCTCGGCAAGTAGCAAGCACCATGGCTGCAAACAGCAAGGGCCTCCCGCGGGAGGCCCTTGCTGTTTCAGTTCAGGTCGGCGCTCAGGAGGCGACGGCGGCGGAGGAGCGACGGCGGCGCATGCGCGGCGCGTTGTTCTCGGCGGGGACCGGAGCCGGAGTGCTCTCCTTGGTTGGGGCCGGGGTGCCGCTGCCACTACCGCTCACCGGCTGCAGGGTAACGACCATCATCGGCACGCACTGGATTTCCCGCTTGAAGCGGCGCTGCAGGCCCAGCTCCACTTCCGTCTGCAGGCCGACCCAGTCGATTTCCTGGCGACCGTTGCCCACCTGACGGCAGTAGTCGGGCCAGCGGTTGTCGATGGTGATCTCCAGTTCCTTCTGGGCCCAGAGCTGGACGCGCTTGCGGTCCACGGAGGTGACCACGCCCCGCAGGTTGACCGACGGCGGCGCCGTCAGCTTGCCCTTGCGGTCCACCATGGCGACGACGCTGACCATGCCGTCCTCGGCCAGCTGCTGGCGCTCCTTCAGGGCCCGGTCGTCCACCAGGCCGGTACGGGAGGTGTCCACCAGCTCGATGCCGGACTTCACCTTGTCGGCGATGCGGATGAAGTCGGGGCTCAGTTCGACCACGTCGCCGTTGTCGATGATCACCATGTTGTCGGCGGGGATGCCCATGCTCTGCGCGGTCTTGCTGTGCTGCACCAGCATGCGGTGCTCGCCGTGCACCGGCAGGAAGAACTTGGGCCGGGTCAGGGCGATCATCAGCTTCTGGTCTTCCTGGCTGCCGTGGCCGGAGACGTGGATGCCCGCGCCCTTGCCGTAGACCACGTTCGCGCCCTGCATCATCAGCTGGTCGATGGTGTTGACCACGGCGATGGTGTTGCCGGGAATCGGGTTGGCGGAGAAGACCACGGTGTCGCCGGGGCGTATCTTCACCTGGGGATGCTCACTGCGGGCAATGCGGGTGAGGGCGGCCAGCGGTTCGCCCTGACTGCCGGTGCTGAGGATCAGCACCTCGCGGTCCGGCATGTTGCGGACTTCCTTAAGCGGTACGAACAGGTCATCCGGGCAGTGGATGTAGCCGAGAGTGCGGGCGTGGGCGACGACGTTGAGCATCGAACGACCGAGCATCGCCACCTTGCGGCGGTGCTTCTGGGCCAGCTCCAGAATCATGTTCACCCGGTGCACCGAGCTGGCGAAGGTGGTGACGATCAGACGGCCGTTGGCCTGGCTGAAGGCCCGGTCCAGGTTCGGGAAGACCGAGCGCTCGGGGGGGGTGAAGCCCGGCAGTTCGGCGTTGGTGGAGTCGCTGATCAGGCAGAGGACGCCCTGCTCGCCGTACTCGGCCAGCTTCTGGATGTCGAAGTACTCGCCGTCCACCGGGGTGTGGTCGAACTTGAAGTCGCCGGTGTGGACAACGACGCCGACCGGGGTGCGGATGGCGACGCTGAAGCTGTCGGCGATCGAGTGGGTGTTGCGGATGAATTCGACGAGGAAGTTCTGGCCGATGCGCACCACTTCCCGGGGAGAGACGGTCTTGATCGTGGTGCGACCGGCGACCCCGGCTTCCTCCATCTTGCCCTTGAGCAGGGCCATGGCCAGGCGGGGGCCGTAGATCACCGGAATGTCGATCTGCTGCAGGTGGAAGGAGATGCCGCCGATGTGGTCCTCGTGACCGTGGGTGACGATCATCCCCTTGATGCGGTGCTGGTTCTCCCGCAGGTAGGTCATGTCCGGCAGGACGACGTTGACCCCGTGCATGCCGTCGGAGGGGAAGGCCAGACCGGCGTCGAGCAGCATGATCTCATCGCCGTACTCGAAGACGCAGGTGTTCTTGCCGATTTCATGCAGACCACCGAGGGGGATCACCTTCAGGGTGGGCTTGGCGGGGGTGGAGGCTTTGGCCATATAAATCAGGACTCGATGAAAGGGTAGGGATAGGAAGGTGGATGTGGAAACGTCGGGGGCCTAGATCAGGGCCAGGGACTGGAGCTGCTGGCGCAGGGCTTCGACGACGCTGTCGTTGGCGGGCACCAGGGGCAGACGCAGGGAACCGACCTGCCAGCCCTGGAGGGCCAGCGCGGCCTTGACCGGAATCGGGTTGGTGGTGACGAACAGGGCCTTGAACAGCGGGTAGAGCTGCTGATGGATGGTGCGGGCTTCCTGGACCCGACCGGCTTCGAAGGCCTGGATCATCTGCTGCAGCTGGGGACCGACCAGATGGCTGGCGACGCTGACCACGCCCTGGGCTCCGACGGCCAGCATCGGCAGGGTGAGGGTGTCATCGCCGGAGTAGATGTCGAAGTCGTCGGGGACCAGCTGACGCAGCTGGCTGACCTCCTCGACGCTGCCGCTGGCAGCCTTGATCGCGGCGATGCCGGGAACCTCAGCCAGCTTGGCGACGGTTTCGGGGGCCAGACTCTGGCCGGTGCGACCGGGAATGTTGTAGAGCATCAGCGGCAGCGACGGACAGGCCGCCGCGATCGCCCGGAAATGCTCGTACAGCCCCTCCTGGGGCGGCTTGTTGTAGTAGGGCACCACCTGCAGGGACCCGTCCAGACCGAGGGCGGCGGCCTTCTCGGTGGCGGCGATCGCCTCACGGGTGCAGTTGGAGCCGGTACCGGCAATCACGGCGGCGCGATCGCCCACCGTCTGTTTCACCACCCGGAACAGTTCGTGCTCCTCCTCCCAGGTGAGGGTGGGGGATTCGCCGGTGGTGCCGCAGACCACCAGGCCGTCGCTGCCCTGGGCCACGAGGTGGCTGGCCAGGCGTTCAGCCTCGGTGTAGCTGACGCTGCCGTCCGCCCCGAAGGGCGTGATCATAGCGGTGATGACGCGTCCGAATCGAGCCAAGATGCGTCCTCCTCTAACCGGCGATCGCCGGGGTCTTCAGCCAGCCGCGCTGCACCAGCAGCTCGGCGATCTGCACCGCGTTCAGGGCAGCCCCCTTACGGATCTGGTCGCCGCAGAGCCAGAGCTCCAGGGCCTTGGGCTCCGACAGATCCTGGCGGATGCGACCCACCAGCACATCGTCCTTGCCGCTGGCATCCATCGGCATCGGGAAGTAGTTTCGGCCCCAGTCCTCGAGCAGTTCCACCCCGGGGGCGGCGGCGATCAGCTCCCGGGCCTCTGCCACCGGGAACGGCTCGCCGAACTCGACGTTGATCGACTCGGAGTGAGCCCGTAGCACCGGCACCCGCACGCAGGTGGCGCTGATGCGCAGATTCTGAGTTCCGAAGATCTTCCGGGTCTCGTTGACCATTTTCAGTTCCTCCTCGCAGTAATTGCAGGAGGGGTCGATGGCCGAATTGTGGGGGAAGAGGTTGAAGGCCAGAGGGTAGGGCAGAATTTCCGCCTGGGGCGCCTCACCGGCCAGGATGGCCGCGCTCTGCACCTTCACTTCCTCCATCGCCCGGGCTCCGGCACCACTGGCGGACTGGTAGGTGGAGACGACGATGCGGTCGATGGGCCGACGCTGGTGCAGGGGCCAGAGGGCCACCGACATCAGAATGGTGGTGCAGTTGGGGTTGGCGATGATGCCTGGGTGATCCTTGGCGGCTTCGGCGTTCACCTCCGGCACCACCAGGGGTACCGTCGGGTCCATGCGGAAGGCGCTGGAGTTATCGATCATCACTGCCCCGGCCTGGACGATCGCCTCGGCCCAGGCCTTGGATGTGCTGCCCCCGGCGGAGGCGAGCACGATGTCGATGCCCTTGAAGGAGTCGGCGGTCACCGCCTCGATGGTCAGGTCCTGGTCCCGGAAGCGGATGGTCTGCCCGGCGGAACGGGGAGAGGCCAGCAGCCGCAGTTCCTCCAGCGGAAAGTCGCGCTGGTCGAGCAGCTCCAACAGCTCGGTACCGACGGCGCCGGTGGCCCCCAGGATGGCGACCCGATAACCCTTCGTCAAACTGAACTCTCCTTGGCAGTGATTGAGATGTAGACAAACCTGCGGGCTGACGGGCTCCGAGTCCGAAGGGCGATCGCGGCCTCACGGCTGTCGGGTCGGGCGTCAGGGACGTCGGCCGGGCGGGGGTGCTGAACTTCTCGCGCAGAAGCTGTGCAATCGAGGATTCCGGGAACCCTGACCGTCGGCGAACTTGTCATGAAATTCTAGCCCATTGCTGCTGTGCCCGGCTCGGTCGGGAAGCCGAACCTCGCCGTGGAGCCGGCCCATCCGTTACGATTGAGAATTGCGTCTGTTTCGCGCGTACCGCGACCGGCTGTTCCCCTCGGATGAGTTGCCGGGCAGGCCGCGCCTTTCCGAGAAGCCCTACGTTCCGAATAGAAATGAAAGTCACCCAGGAAAAGCTGCCGGCCAGTCGCGTCGGTCTGGAAATCGAAGTTACGGCCGAACAGTCAAAGCAGGCCTACGAGCGCACCCTTGAACGTCTGGCGCGTGAACTGCGGATTCCCGGTTTCCGGAAGGGCAAGGTGCCCCGTCAGGTGCTGGTGCAGCGCGTCGGCACCACTGCCCTCAAGGCCAACGCCCTCGAAACCCTGATCAACGACGGCATCCAGGCCGCCGTCAAGCAGGAGTCCATCCCCGCTATCGGAAACTACGATCTGCGCAGCGAGTTCGAAGTGCTGCTTGAGCAGTTCACCCCCGGTGAAGTGCTCGCCTTCTCGGCCGCTGTTGATGTCCAGCCCGAAGCCTCTCTGAAGGAGCTCAAGGGTGTGGCCGTCGAGGTCGAGGAAGTGGTCTTCGATGCCGCCCGCGTCGACAGCGTGCTCGCCGACTATCAGAAGCAGATGGCGACCCTCGTGCCTGTGGAAGGCCGGGCCGCTCAGCTGGGCGATGTAGCCGTGATTGACTTCGCGGGCGTCGTCGATGCCACCGGTGAGGAAATCCAGGGCGGCAAGGGCACCGACTTCCAGACCGATCTGGAGACCGAGCGTTTCATCCCCGGTTTCGTGGACGGCATCGTCGGCATGACCGTGGGTGAGACCAAGGACGTCAAGGCCCAGTTCCCAGCCGATTACAGCAATGAAGATGTGGCCGGTCAGGCCGCCACCTTCACGATCACCCTCAAGGACCTGAAGGCCCGCGAACTGCCG
>CAYZUY010000035.1:0-1953 GCA_964481495.1 uncultured bacterium | reverse complement strand
ACGACGAGTTCGCCAAGGAAGCCAGCGGCGGTCAGACCGAAACCATCGCTGCCCTGCGCGAAACCCTGGAGACGCGCTTCCGCGAGGAGGCCGAGTCCAAGACCAAGGCCAACCGTAAGACTGCCATCCTCGAAGCCCTGGCGGACCAGCTTGAGGCCGAACTGCCGGAAACCCTGATCCAGCAGGAAGTCAGCGCGATCATCAACGAGACCGCTGCCCGTCTGTCCAACCAGGGGGTCGATGTCAAGAAGATCTTCACCCGTGAGCTGATCGATTCCTTCCGCGAAACCTCCCGGGAGGAGGCGATCGCCCGCCTGCGCCGCACGGTCGCCCTGGGCGAACTGGCCAAGCAGGAAGGCCTCGACATCGAGAACGATGCTGTTGAAGCCCGAGTGCGGGAACTGCTGGCTGACTTCCCCAATCCCCAGCAGATCGACCGCGGTCGTCTGACGGAAATCGTCGCCGAGGAGATGCTCGAGGAGAAGCTAGTCGAGCTGCTCGGCGAGCGCTTCACCATCACCCTGGTGCCCGAGGGAAGCAAGGCCGATGCCGATGAGGCCGAGGCCACCGAGGAACCGGCCAAGAAGAAGACTAGCCGCAAGAAGAAGACTGACGACGCGGACGCCTAGTCCGGTCCCGGGTTGAGTCCCGGTCGTCAGCGGGGGCGTCGACGTGCAGTCGGCGCCCCCGCTGCGTTTGAGCGATACGTCATAATGAGCCCGTGGCCGCCCGTGTCCGGGCTGAGGCCCCCCGACCCGTTTCGACTGGCCCCTATGCTGGAGTCCCGCTTGTCCCTCTCCTCCACCGGTTCCGGCTTTCCCTACGAGCTGAACAGCACCCGCCGTCCCCAGCTCCAGGCCATGGCCCCCCTGGGCATCGTGCCGACGGTGGTCGAATCCTCCGGACGCGGTGAGCGCGCCTTCGATATCTATTCCCGGCTGCTGCGCGAGCGGATCATCTTCCTGGGCAGCGATGTCAACGATCAGGTGGCCGATTCCATCGTTGCTCAACTGCTGTTCCTCGAAGCCGAAGACCCCGAGAAGGACATCCAGCTCTACATCAATTCCCCGGGCGGCTCCGTCACTGCGGGCATGGCGATCTACGACACCATGTGCCAGGTGGCCCCGGACGTGGTCACCATCTGTTTCGGTCTGGCGGCGAGTATGGGGGCGTTCCTACTCTCCGGCGGGGCCCAGGGTAAGCGTCTGTCGCTGCCCAGCTCCCGGATCATGATTCACCAGCCCCTCGGCGGGGCCCAGGGTCAAGCGGTGGATATCGAGATCCAGGCGCGGGAAATCCTCTATCACAAGTCCAAGCTGAACGAACTCCTGGCTGCTCACACCGGTCAGCCCCTGGACCGGATCGAGGTCGATACCGATCGTGACTTCTTCATGTCGCCCGAGGAAGCCCGGGACTACGGCTTAATTGATCAGGTACTTACGCAGCCGTCCCTGACCATTGCGGGTCAGAATTGATCTCACTGGCATCTTTTGCCTGCGACTCCCTGACGGTGATCCCCGATCTCCGTCGGCCCCTTGGAAAAGGGGCGGTGGCGGTGAAAGAATGTGGCGGGCCTGACCCGAGAACCCTAGAGGCGGCGTGATGTCGAAGTACGACTCTCACCTTAAGTGCTCCTTCTGCGGCAAGTCGCAGGAGCAGGTGCGGAAGCTGATCGCCGGACCCGGCGTCTACATCTGCGACGAGTGCGTCGACCTCTGCAACGAAATCCTCGATGAGGAACTGTTCGAGGGCAGCACTCTGCCGACGCCTCCGGCGGCCAAGGGTGCGGCGGCGGCACCGGAGAAGCGCAGCCAGCCCCGGCGCCCGGCCCTGAGCCTGTCCGAGATTCCCCGGCCCCAGGACATCAAGCAGTACCTCGACGGTCATGTGATCGGCCAGGAGGATGCCAAGAAGGTGCTCTCGGTGGCGGTCTACAACCACTACAAGCGCCTC
>CAYZUY010000034.1:5580-15338 GCA_964481495.1 uncultured bacterium | reverse complement strand
GCGATTCGGCCCGCCTTGATCGCGATGTCGGCCTTGACGATGCCCCACCAGTCGAGGATCAGGGCGTTGGTGATCACCGTGTCCACCGCGCCCTCGGCGTTGGGAATCGGCGACTGGCCCATGCCATCGCGGATCACCTTACCGCCGCCGAACTTCACCTCATCGCCGTAGGTGGTGTAGTCACGCTCGACCTCGATGATCAGGTCCGTGTCCGCCAGACGCAGGCGATCGCCCACGGTCGGCCCATAGGTCTCGGCGTAGGCGCGACGATCCATGCGGTAGGCCATGTGAGCGATCCTGCAGCGGGAGAGAACAGCAAGCGGCAATTTGTATTACCCGTTACGAATTGTCGCGGATGACCCGGCGACCAACCGTAGCGACAGTTACAACCACTGCCGCGATCGCCCCGTTGACTGGAATCAGTCCCACCTGACTTCGCCGGATTGCCACCATGACGGAGCCTGTGCCAGCCAACACCGGACCCCTCACCCCCAAGCAGATCCTGTCCCCGGAACAGCTCAGGAGGCTGAATGAACGCAGTGACGCCCGCGGGCTGCTGCAGCTGAGCCTGCATCTGAGCGTGATGGCCATCAGTGGCGGACTCTATCTCTCCCAGGGCGATCGCCCATGGCTGGCCCTGCCTGCCCTGGTGATTTACGGTTTCTCCCTGGCAACGATGTTTGCCGTCGTCCACGAATGCAGCCATCGCACCGCCTTCCGCAGCCAGGGTCTCAATGACGCCGTTTCCTGGCTGGCAGGCCTGCTCTCGGGCTACAACAGCAGCTTCTACCGCCGCTATCACAAGTGGCATCATCGCTACACCCAGATTCCGGGCAGGGATCCGGAGCTGGAGGACCCCAAACCCACCACGGTTGGGGAATATTTGCGGGAACTGAGCGGCCTCAACTGGTGGCTGGGCAAGCTGCAGGGTCACAGTCGCGTGGCTCGGGGGCGCCTGGAGCAATGTCCCTACATTCCCCCGGAGGCCCGGGACGAGGTGGTGCGCTCCACCCGCATCCAGCTGGGAGTCTATGGGCTGGGCCTGCTCATCCCCGCTCTGTTGGGGCATCCCCTCTGGCTGCTGCAGGTCTGGCTGCTGCCCCTGGCCGTCGGGCAACCGCTGCTGCGGGCCATCCTGCTGGCGGAGCACGGTGACTGCAGCCGCGATGCCAATCCTCTGACCAACACACGCACCACTCTGACGACGTGGCCGGTGCACCTGCTGATGTGGAACATGCCGTTCCACGCCGAGCACCACCTCTATCCCTCCCTGCCCTTTCACCGGTTGGCAGATGCCCATGCCCTGCTGGCAGAGCATTTCACCCACGTCGACCCCGGCTACATCAGTGTGAACCGGCAGTTTCTGACCCAGCTGCGCCGGGGTGAGGCGATCGCATGAGTCAGCCACCCCAGTGGTTCGACCTCGGCCGCTTCGAGTTCTCCGGCGGGCAGGTGCGCGAGGATGCGCGGCTGGCCTACGCCACTTACGGCACCCTCGCTCCCGACCGCAGTAACGTCATCCTCTACCCCACGTCCTACGGGGCTCAGCACCCGGACATCGACTGGCTGATCGGGCCAGAAGGGATTCTGGATTCCCGGCGCTGGTTCATTGTCATCATCAACATGTTCGGCAACGGACTGTCGAGTTCGCCGAGCAATCTGGCGGGCTGGGGACTGGCCCATCAGGGCTTCCGGTTCAGTCATCTGGATAACGTCCGCGCCCAGGAACACCTGCTGCGTCAGGTCTTCGGCATCGAGCAGCTTGCCCTGGTCTACGGCTGGTCCATGGGTGCCCAGCAGGCCTACCACTGGGGCGCGATGTTTCCCGAACGGGTGGCCCGGATTGCCGCACTCTGCGGTACCGCCTGGACCCGCCCCCACAACTGGCTGTTTCTGGAGAGTCTCAAAGCGGCCCTGACAGCCGATCCCGCCTGGAACGGCGACCGTTTCACCGGAACGCCCGAGCGGGGATTCCGCGCCTTCGCCCGTATCTACGCCAGTTGGGCCGCCTCCCAGACCTTCTATCGCTGGGAACTGTTCCGTCCCCTCGGCTTCGACAGTCTGGAGGACTACCTGGAACGGGCCTGGGAACCCGGTTACCGTCGCCGGGACCCCCACGATCTGCTGGCGATGATCGAGACCTGGCAGGCCTGCGACCTCGCCCAGGTGCCCGGCGCCGAGGGTGACATCCGCACAGCCCTGGGCCGGATCCGCGCCCGCACGCTGGTCATACCGTCCACCACCGATCTCTACTTCCCGGTCGACGACTGTGCCGAAGACGCTGCCCTGATTGCGGATGCCCGGCTGCTGCCGATTGCCTCGCTCTGGGGCCATCGGGCCGGGAACCCCGCTCAGAATCCCGCCGATGCCACCTTCATCCGCTCGGCGATTGCCGAGCTGCTCGCTGACTGATCCACCACCGGAGCCTTCCCCATGACCGCAACCCTTTCGGCGATCGCCCGCGAGCAGGGCATCCGCTACTTCCTGATTTCCTTCACTGACCTGTTCGGGGTGCAGCGGGCCAAGCTGGTGCCCGCAGCAGCCATCGAGGGCATGGCCCGGGATGGGGCTGGCTTCGCCGGATTTGCCGCCTGGCTGCAGATGACCCCAGCCGACGCCGACGTACTGGCGATCCCCGACCCCGATGCCCTGACGGTGCTGCCCTGGAAACCGGACGTAGCCTGGTTACCGGCGGACCTGACGCTGCAGGGCGAACCGCTGCAGCAGACTCCCAGACAGGTCCTCAAACGCCAGGTCGCCGCCGCTGTCGACCTCGGTCTGCGGGTCCGCACCGGCGTCGAGTGCGAATTCTTTCTGATCAGTCCGGATGGTCAGAACCTTTCGGATCCCCTGGACCGTCAGGTGAAACCCTGCTACGACCAGCAGGCCCTGATGCGGCGCTACGAGTTGCTGAGCGAACTCTCGGATGCCATGCTCAGCCTGGGCTGGGGTCCCTACCAGACCGACCACGAGGATGCGAACGGCCAGTTCGAGATGAACTGGACCTACGCCGACGCCCTGGTGACAGCGGATCGCCAGGCCTTCTTCAAGTACATGGTTCGCAGTCTGGCGGAGAAGCACGGTCTACGGGCCACCTTCATGCCCAAACCCTTCGCCGGTCTGACCGGTAATGGCTGCCACACCCATCTGTCGGTCTGGGACCTGGACGGCACTGCCAACCGCTTCAGCGAACCGACCGGAGAGCTGGGACTGTCGTCCCTCGCCTACCAGTTCATCGCGGGCGTACTGACCCATGCCGAGGCGCTGTGCGCGATCACCAATCCGACCGTGAACAGCTACAAGCGGATCAACGCCCCTGTCACCACCTCCGGTGCCACCTGGTCACCGAACGGCATCAGCTACGGCGGTAACAACCGCACCCACCTGATCCGGATTCCGGACGCCGGGCGGTTCGAATTCCGACTGGCGGACGGTGCTGCCAACCCCTACCTGCTGCCGGCCGCCCTGATCGCTGCGGGTCTCGATGGTCTGACCCGCCAGCTGGATCCCGGTCCCCGGCGGGACAACAACATGTACACCCATCCCCCCACACCCGGTGAGGTACGCACTCTGCCCGCCAACCTGCTGGATGCCCTGCGGGCGCTGGAGGACAACCAGACACTCGGCGATCGCCTCGGGCCCGACTTCTGCCGGGCCTACCTGGCACTGAAGCAGCAGGAGTGGTCAGCCTACAGTGCCGAAATCAGTCCCTGGGAACTGGCCAATACCCTGGACTGCTGATGGAACTGCAGATCTTCCGCAGCCGCTGGGGCTTCCGTGGCAGCCTCGAGGAGGCGATCGCCACGGCCCATAGCGACGGATTCGACGGACTGGAGGCCCCGGTGCCAACCATCCCGGAGGCGACCGAACACCTGGCTGCCGCCCTGGGAACAGCACAACTGACCTATATCGGCGAGATCTGCACCGGCGGCGGGTATGTGCCCCGCCGCCAGGCGACGCCGGAGGAACACCTGACGGATCTGGCCGAGGCGCTGAGCCGTCTGCGGCTGAGCGGACTGCGGCCGCTGAAACTGAATGTGATCGGTGGCTGCGATGCCTGGCCGGAATCGGTCAGTCAGTCATTCTTCCGCCGGGCAATCGCCCTCGGCCAGCGTACGGACATCCCCCTCTGCTTCGAAACCCACCGCAGCCGTTCCCTGTTCCAGCCCTGGGTCACCGCCCGCCTGGTCGAGCAGATACCGGAACTGCATCTGACCGCCGATCTCAGCCACTGGTGCGTGGTCTGCGAACGGCTGATGGACAGTGAGTGGGACGTGATCGAGGCGATCGCCCCCCGGGTCATCCACATCCATGCCCGGGTGGGGTACGACCAGGGCCCCCAGGTACCGCACCCGGCAGCTCCGGAATTTGCCCCGGCACTGGCCTCCCACGAACGCTGCTGGCACCGGTTCTGGGAGGCGCAGCTCGCGGGCCGACAAACCATGAGCACCCTGACGCCGGAGTTCGGTCCCGATGGCTACCTGCAGGAACTGCCCTTCACCCGCATGCCGGTCGCGGATCTGAATGAGATCAACCGCTGGATGGCCCACCGCCAGCGATCGCAGTATCAGACCTTCATCAGTTGCCGGTAGAGCTGCTGCTGGTGCACGATCCGCTGCTCCAGCGAGCTGACCGGACCGGGAACGTATCCACCCCCGGCATAACCCCGCTGCACTGACTCGGCGATCGCCCGGTCCTCGGCGATGAAGGCTTCGAAGGCCTGGCGTAGTTCCGCGATTTCAGCGTCCGTCCGGGGCTCTCCGTAGGCCTGCACGTCCACCCGACAGTGCCCGACACCGTCAGGCCAGATGGCCAGCCAGACCAGGACGCCGTCCGGGAAGGTCAGCAGGTGCAGGTTGGGGAATAGGCCGTAGGTGAGGAACCGTTCCCGCGCCAGCCCGGGCAGATCGGCCCGGGGATCATGGCAGTCACGCCAGGCAGGGACCAGCGGTGTCGCCAGCAGATTCACCCACTCGCCCAGCTGGTGCTCATAGCGATGCACCGGTCCCTGCAGGCGATGCAGGGTCGTGCGGTGCGCCGGGGCCACATGGTAATCACACAGGGTGTTGTCGTGATAGACCTTCCAGTTGCAGCTGACCCGGTAGGCAAGGCTGAACAGCAGCCTGGCCCCGGCCGTGCGGAACTGCCCCAGATGCTCCGGGATCGGTGCAAGGACGGTTTCCAGGGGTGGAGCTGCACCATCCAGATTCAGGAACAGAAAATCCTGCCAGCAGTCCAGCCGCAGCGGCGGCAGTGGCCAGTCCTCGGGCCGGAAGTCAGAGGGCATCGACCCGGGCTGGGGCAACCCGATCAGCTGACCCTGCAGGTCATAGGTCCAGGCATGGTAGGGACAGACTAGATGGCGGGGGCGGTGCACCCCCTCGGCACAGAAGCGGGCAGCCCGATGGGGACAACAGTTGCGGAAGGCCCGCAGCACGCCATCCGCAGCCCGGGTCAGCAGGACCGGTACACCCAGAACGTCCACAGCCCGGACCATGCCGGGCTCCAGATCCCGGGCATCCCCCAGCCACAACCAGGTGCGGGGGAACAGACTCCGCTGTTCCCGCTCCAGCACGGCCGGGTCCGTGTAGTCTTCCGCCTGCAGCAGGAAGCGACTGGCCAGTCCCGTCATCAGGCTGCCAGGGCTGAACCGCTAAGGGCCCGCAGCCGATCGACCAGACGTTCCCGGTACTGGAGAAACGGCACCGTGCTCTTGATCCGGTAGTCCCGCTGCTCGGGCAGGTCAATGACCAGCTGACTGTCGATCCGCCCCGGATGGGACTGCATCAGATAGACTCGCTGCCCGAGGAAGACCGCCTCCTCGACATCGTGGGTAATCATCAGCACGGTCATCCCTGTGCGCTGCCAGAGATCCCGCAGAAATTCCTGCATCGTCTCCTTGGTCTGCACATCCAGGGCGCCGAAGGGCTCATCCATCAGCAGAATACGCGGCTGACAGGCCAGGGCCCGGGCGATCGCCACCCGTTGCCGCATCCCCCCGGACAGTTCCTTGGGCAGCGCCCGGGCAAACCGGCTCAGCCCGACCATCTCCAGGTAATGGTCGACCCGGTAGCGCCGCTCAGCGGGTGCCAGGCCCTGCAGCTTCAGGCCGAAGTCGACATTTCCGGCCACCGTCAGCCAGGGATAGAGCGCGTACTTCTGGAACACCATGCCGCGGTCGGCCCCGGGACCGGAGATCGGCTGCCCATCCACCTCGACGATGCCCCGGCTGGCCCGTTCAAGACCGGCAATCAGGCGCAGCAGCGTCGACTTGCCGGACCCGGAGGCCCCGACGGCACAGACAAACTCGCCGGAACGGATTTCGATACTGACGTTGTCGAGGGCGGTGAGCGGTCCCCGACGGGTGGTGTAGATCTTGGTGAGGCCGTGGGTCTGCAGATGCATGGCAGGGCTGCTCCGTAGTTTCAGGTTCCGGTCCAGCGGCAGCTGACCTTCATCAGCCAGCGGAAGCCGAGGTCGATGGCAATCCCGATCAGACCGATGACAATCAGGCAGGCAAAAATCTCGTCCGTGCGCAGGAAACGCTGGGCCAGGCTGATGCGTTTACCCAGCCCTTCGTTGGCGGCGATCAGTTCCGCCACAATCACCAGGTTCCAGGCCGAAGCCATATTGATGCGGAAGGCATCGATGACGTTGGGGGCGATGTAGGGCAGAATCACCGAGCCGAGGATCTGACGGCGACTGCCCCCCAGGGTGTAGGTGGATTCGATCAGTTCCTGGGGTACGAACTTGACCGCATCCATGATCATCAGGGTGTTGAAGAACACCGTGCCCAGAAAGATCAGCAACACCTTGGGCAGTTCTCCCAGGCCGAAGTAGATGATCAGCAGGGGAATGAAGGCAGGGGCGGGCATGTAGCGGATCAGGCCCATCAGCGGTTCCAGTGCCCGACTGACGCTGCCGAAGCTGCCCATCAGCAGTCCCAGCGGCAACGACACCAGGGCACTGAGGGCAAACCCGAGCAGCACCCGACTGATGCTGGCGACAGAATCGCTCCAGAGCTGCCCACTGGTGGCCTCGCCCTGCAGAGCGGTAGCCACCCTGGCCGGCGAAGGCAGAAACAGCGCATCTACCCAGCCTGTCCCGGAAATCAACCCCCAGCCCAGCAGGACGAGGATCAGGGCCGCGCCACCGAGGATCCAGCTCCAGACCGGCGCCAGGTCATCCCCCAGTTCCGCCAGTGATCGCCATTCCTGGCGGACGATCCAGAGGACCTGTCGCAGACGATTGACGACGCGATCCATGGTTCGAGCCTCCGACGGCATCACTGAATCCCGCGCTTCTCAGCCAGAGCCTTGACGAACTGAGGCGAGAAGAGGGTCTGAAGATTCGGCTTCTGTTTGGCGAGCCCCACCTCCACCAGGAATGCCGCCATCTGATCCGCTGCGTAGGGCATATTCACCATCGAGGTTCCGGGGCTGAAGGCCTCGAGATTCTGTTTGAGCGTGAAGATGGTCGTCCCGGCGGCGTATTCGGCGAACTCCTGCTCGCTCACCCCAGAGCGCTTGACCAGAATGGGGGTCGCGGCTTCCCGGTTCTGCTCCACCCAGTCGAGGGTCGCGAACCAGCTGTTGACCACCGCCTGAATCTGCTCGGGATGCTTCTCCACGAACTCACGGCGGCAGACCAGCAGATCGGGGATGGCACCCGGGAACTCCCGGGAGGTGAACAGGGCCTTGCTGCCCTGGCGCTTCAGGGCCTGGGTGGTGAAGGGTGCGAAAACCCCGGCCGCATCCACCTGGCCCGCCGCGAAGGCCGCCGCCGCTGCACCGGTCTCGAGCGGCACGAACTGGATGTCCTTGCCGGTCAGCCCGGCCTTCTTCAGACCCAGCAGCAGTAGGTAGTGGTCCACGGTGCCCTCCTCCGCTGCCACCTTCCTGCCCTTCAGATCCGCCACCGAACCGATGCCGGGTGCCGCAATGATCTGGTCATTGCCGGTGGAATTGTCATTGACCAGCACCGCCGTCAGGTCGGCCCCCCCGGCAATCGAACTGATGGTGTCGTTCAGGGTCTGGCTGTTGCAGTCCAGTTGCCCGGCATTGAGCGCGTTGATCGAGTCGAGGTAGCCATCGAACCACTGCAGTCGGACATTCACGCCCTCCTTGGCGAAGAGGCCCTGCTGTTCGCTAACCGCCCAGGGAAACCAGCCGGGCCAGGCACTGTAGCCAATCCGGACCTCGGGACCAGCAGCGGCGGGAGTCGGCGGTTTCTGACAGGCAGCCAGCAGGGTGGTGGCCGCAGCCACCACCGTTGCCAGACCCATGCCAAGCTTCCGTTTCATCGGTTCCGTGCTCCTGAAGTGGTGAACAGCAGACAGGACAATCAGTGGTGGTGATGGGCCACAGGCGCAGGGGCGATCGCCCGCTGTGCCACCTGTGCCTTGACCCAGTCACCCCAGGCTTCGAGACCTTCCCCGGTCTGGGCCGAGACCCGGATGATCCGGCAGTGGGGGTTCATCTGACGGACGTTCGCTTCAATCTGGTCCAGATCCACCTGCAGGTAGGGCACCAGATCGACCTTGGTGATCAGCAGGCAGTCGGCCTCCTGGAACATCACCGGATACTTGAGCGGCTTGTCCTCCCCCTCGGTGACACTCAGCAGCGCCACCTTGGCGTGTTCCCCGACCTCGAACTCCGCCGGGCAGACGAGATTGCCGACATTCTCGACCCAGACCAGATCCAGACCGGACGGGTCGTGCTCATGGGCAAGGCGGTGCAGCCCGCCTGCGACCATCTTCGAGTCGAGGTGACAGGCCCGCCCGGTGGTGATCGGAATCACCGGCACCCCATAGGCCCGAAGCCGATCCGCATCCAGCTCGGTGGTCATGTCACCTTCGATGACCGCCATCCGCAGGTCGGCGGACAGAGCCGCCAGCGTCTTCTCCAGCAGCGCCGTCTTACCGGCGCCGGGACTGCTCATCACATTCAGGCAGGTGATGCCCCACTCATCGAAGTGGGCCCGGTTGTGGTCAGCTCCCTCCTGGTTGGCATGGAGCAGATTGATGCCGAGTACGGCGTCATGGGTCATGTGCATGGGGCAGGCGTCCTTTCGGGGAGGGTGTGGTATTCGATGCGGTCGATCTTCAGTTCGCGACCCGAGCGGATGTCTTCCATCGGATTGCCGCAGCTGGGGCAGGCGTACTGCAGGCCGTACTCAGGCCGATACTCGGCTTTGCAGGGGTGGCAGTAGGCAATCAGGGGAGTCTCCTGAATCACCAGTTCCGCGCCGTCAAACTCGGTCCCCTGCACCTGTGAAGCAAAGGCGAAACGCAGCCCATCCGGCTCGACGCAGGTGAACTGACCGACGATCAGGTGCAGCCGCTCGACCCGTACGGGTTCCGGCTGGGACTGATGCCAGTCCCGCAGGGTCATGATCAGCGCCTTGGTCATATCGGTTTCGTGCATTTCGCTACCGCCAGGCCTGGTCGACGTTCATATTGCAGACTTCGCTGATCCAGTCGGGCTTCTGCCGACGCGGCAGCTGGCCGGAAAGCACCAGATGCGCCATGGCATCACAGATCACCCGGGTCGCCATCAGTGAGGTCATGTCGCTGATGTCGTAGGGTGGTGAGACCTCCACCACCTCCAGGCCACAGACCGGCACGTTCTGGATGATCTTGCCGAGCAGGTAGAGGGCTTCGCGGGGCAGTAGGCCACCGGGTTCCGGCCAGCCGGTACCCGGCACAAAACCGGCATCGATGCAGTCGATGTCGAAGCTGATGTAGACGCAGTCGGTAC
>CAYZUY010000034.1:2022-5570 GCA_964481495.1 uncultured bacterium | reverse complement strand
CGGTCAGGTTGCCGCAGTTGCCGGACCAGTCAACGGTGGCGCGGTCAATGGCAAACTGGGCGGCGGCATCCAGGCCCATCTCGGTGATGTCGGTGACCGTGAGGATGTTGGTGCCTCGCTCCCGGCAGACCTTCACCCCTTCCCGGGGTACCTGCCAACCGCCGATCCCGAGTTGCACCAGGTTCTTGGCCGGTGCGTTCTCCATGTTGGTGGCATGAAACCAGGGGGTGGTGTGCATCCGTTCGTCGAGGTCCATCTCCTGGGTGTCGACGTGACGGTCGAAATGGATGATGCCGACCTTCTTGTCACCCAGATGACGGCAGACCCCGCGCACCGTCGGGAAACCGATGGAGTGGTCACCTCCGAGGATGATCGGAAACGCTCCGGAGGCAAAAATGTGGGCAATCCCCTTGGAAATCTGGTCGAAGGACTTCTCGTTGTTGGCGGGGATGGTGAAGATGTCACCCACATCACAGAGGGTGATCTGCTCGCGCAGATCGATGCCGAATTCGAAGTTATAGGGCGTGTAGAGCGCTGAGATACGACGAATGCCCTGGGGACCGAAACGGGTACCGGAACGGTAGGTGGTACCGGAATCGTGGGGAACCCCGACGATCGCCACATCGTAATTGCCGACCTGACGGACATCCTCCAGGTAGGGGGCCTTCATGAAGGTGTTGATACCGGCGAAGTGAGGCAGCTCACCTCGGGAGAAGGTGGGAATCCGTCGGTCCTGGATACTGTCGGCAGCCTCCAGACCATATTCGAGGCCCCGATCCACCTCCATCTGCCAGCCGGTGAGGGGAATGCGGGCCTCCTTATCCAGGGCCCGGCGAGCTTCACTCAGTCCCTCACCCGGTGGTTGAAAGGTCGGATTCTCAGACATACGATTCTCCCTGCGTCAGAAAAGAACAAAGCCCGGGACCACAGAACGAATTGCTCTGCGTCTCCCGGGCTTTTATCCCTCCGTGTAGCCGAAATTCGGCTGGTTTCTCTCGGTCCAGGCACCCGTCGGTCGGAACCCTAGAAACCATTTCTATTGAGTTGACCGAATCCTAACGATTGACGTCGGACAAAACCGTTGCTTTCGCTACCGAATGCTAAGGTTCGAGGGGGCCTTCGACCCGGGCATTGAAGCCGTAGATGCGGCGATCGCCGACGTAGGGCACGAGGGTGACCGACCGCTCATCGCCGGGTTCGAAGCGCACCGCGGTCCCGGCAGGGATGTCGAGGCGCATGCCCCGGGCCTGCTCGCGGTCGAAACGCAGGGCGGCATTGACTTCGTAGAAGTGGTAGTGAGAGCCCACCTGGATCGGGCGATCGCCCGTATTGGCCACGGTCAGGGTGACCGTCTCGCGACCGGCGTTCAGTTCCAGGGTGCCGTCGGCGGGCAGCAGTTCTCCGGGGATCATCGGCGGTTCCTCAGCGAATCGGATCGTGAACGGTGACCAGCTTGGTGCCATCGGGGAAGGTCGCTTCCACCTGCACCTCGGGGATCATCTCGGCAATGCCATCCATGACATCCTCCCGGGTCAGCACCTGCGTCCCTTCAAACATCAGGTCGGCCACAGACTTCCCTTCCCGGGCCCCCTCCAGAATCGCCGCCGAGATCAGGGCCACGGCCTCGGGATAGTTGAGCTTCAGGCCCTTTGCCTTGCGGCGCTCGGCCAGCAAGGCGGCGGTGAAGATCAGCAGTTTGTCCTTTTCCTGGGGCGAGAGCTGCATCGGGGAATATCTCCTGGGCAAGCGGTGCGGCCGCTGGGCCGCACCTGATTCTGGCGTGAACCGCGCCTCTCTAGACCGAGAGGAAACGCTGAATCACGTCCTGGCTGAGGGCATCGGTGGTGCCGGAGGCAACGATGCCGCCCTTCTGCATGGCGTAGTAGTAGTCCGCCTGGCGTACGAAGTGCAGGTGCTGCTCCACCAGCAGCACCGAAATGCCGGTGGCCTCGATGATCCGGCGCACAGCCGCCTCGATTTCAAGAATCACCGACGGCTGGATCCCTTCGGTGGGTTCATCGAGCACCAGCAGCTGGGGCTGGCTGATGATGGCCCGGGCGATCGCCAGTTGCTGCTGCTGACCGCCGCTGAGGTCACCGCCCATGCGGTTGAGCATCTGACCCAGCACCGGGAACAGATCGTAGATCTCGTCCGGCACCCGGTTACGCTTGCCGCGCCCGCCGGGCAGCGCCTCGTAGCCCAGCAGCAGGTTCTCCTCCACCGTCAGGCGGGGGATGATGTCCCGGCCCTGGGGAACGTAGCCGATCCCCAGTCGGGCCCGGCGATCCGGGCCGAGGCGGTTCACCTGCTCACCCTGGAAGAGCACCTCGCCGCTGCGGGGCTTGAGCAGACCCATGACGGTCTTGAGCAGAGTGGTCTTGCCCACGCCATTACGGCCGATCAGGCAGACCATCTCCCCCTTGGGAACGGTCATCTCCACATCCCGCAAGATGTGGCTCTCACCGTAGTAGACGTTCAGGCCGCGCACCTGCAGGGTCAGGTCGGTCTGCGGCGGAATAGTGGTGGTCATCGGCCGCTCCTAGTGATTCTCTTCGTCCATGGGCTGACCGAGGTAAACCTCGATTACCCGCGGATCGGACTTCACCTGCTCGAACGGCCCCTCACAGAGCACCGAACCCTGGTGCAGGACCGTGACTTCCCGGCAGGCAATCTGACGCACGAACTCCATGTCGTGCTCGATCACCACGATCGAGTGCTGCTCAGCCAGCGAGAGCAGCAGTTCGCCGGTACGGTAGGTTTCCTCATCCGTCAGGCCCGCCGCCGGTTCATCCACCAGCAGCAGATCGGGGCCCTGGGCCACCAGCATGCCGATCTCGAGCCACTGCTTCTCACCGTGAGAGAGGAAGGCCGCCTGCAGATGCTCCTTGGGAGCCAGACGGGTAGTGGCCAGCATCCGGTCGACGGTTTCCTGTTCCTGGGTCGAGAGACGACCCAGCAGCGTCGCCCAGGCTCCCTTGCGCTGGCTGGTGGCCAGTTCCAGGTTCTGACGCACGGTCAGGTTGAGGTAGACCCGGGGCGTCTGGAATTTGCGCCCGATACCCAGCCGGGCAATCCGGAATTCCTTCAGCTTGCGCAGATCGCGCCCCTTGAAGCGGACAACCCCCTGGGTAGGCTGCACCTTGCCGGTGATCACATCCAGGAAGGTGGTCTTACCGGCCCCGTTGGGACCGATCACCACGCGCAGTTCACCCGGATCCAGCCGGAAGGTGAGGTTCTGCAGTGCCTTGAAGCCGTCGAAGCTGACGGTGACCTGATCCAGTTCCAGAATCGGATTCGTCATCGTCATCACTCCTTATCCAGCAGCCGCTTCTCGAGCTGCACCGACTCGTCGAACGCTACGCCGGGGTAGGTGGCCAGTTTGGGCTGCAGACCCAGCCGGGCCCGAATCCAGTCCCAACCGCCCTGGCGCAGCCAGCCGACGATGCCGTCCGGCAGCACGGTGACCACAGCCAGGAAGAGACCGCCCTGGAAGAAGGTCCAGATTTCCGGGAACTGCTCGCTGAGCAGACTGCCCGCGTAGTTGACCA
>CAYZUY010000034.1:0-1909 GCA_964481495.1 uncultured bacterium | reverse complement strand
CGACCGCCACCCAGATCACCATCTGAATCGAGAAGGCGATGCTCATGTACTGGGGCGTGACGATGCCCGACTGCACCGTGTAGAGCGCCCCGGAAATTCCGGCCAGGACGCCGGAGACGATGAAGACCACCGTCTTGTAGGCCGTGGGATCGTAACCGGCGAAGCGCAGACGCACTTCGTCGTCGCGCACCGCGATCAGCAGGTTGCCGAAACGGCCGCGGGTCAGGCCTCGGCCCAGGTAGTAGCCGCCCACCAGCACCAGGATGGTGAGCAGGTAGAAGGCATACTGCATCGGCGCCGAACCCACCTGCTGACCAAACAGCAGGCTGGTGGAGGTCTTGAGACCGTTGGTGCCGTTGATCAGTTCCTGCTGACCGTTGAACAGGTTGTAGAACACCACCAGGGCAGCCTGGGTGATGATCGAGAAATAGACGCCCCGGATACGGTTGCGGAAGACCAGATAGCCGAGCAGCCCGGCCATAATCCCGGGTACCACCACCATCAGGATCAGCGTCAGGGGCAGGGAGCGGAACGGCTCCCAGAACAGCGGCAGGGATTTGACGCCGTAGAGGGTGAAGAAATCGGGCAGCGTGCCTTCCGGCTGCAGCTGCAGGTACATGGCGATCGCATAGCCACCGAGGGCGAAGAAGATGCCGTGACCGAGGCTGAGCAGACCGGTGTAGCCCCAGATCAGATCGATACCGAGGGCGGCGATCGCCAGGGAGAGGAAGCGCCCCAGCAGGTTGATCCGGAAGGGCGGCAGAATCAGGGGCAGCAGGAAGGCCAGCACCAGGGCGACACCGGCGACCCAGGCCCCTTCACGCAGGGCCTTGCGGGGAGAAAGGGATTGCAGAGCCATGGCCTCAGTTCTCCACCGTGCGCCCCTTCTGCGGGAACAGCCCGGCCGGGCGCACCTGCAGGAAGAGGATGATCAGGGCAAACACCAGCACCTTGGCCATGCTGGTGGTCGCGAAGAACGTGAATACGTCGAACAGCACCTTGGTGAAGCCGCTCTGGGAATCGCCCAGAAGCAGCAGCAGCGTGCCGGAACCGACGATGTAGTTGAGCAGACCGAGCACCAGCGCTGCGACGATGCTGCCGACCAGTTTGCCGACCCCACCGATCACCACCACCATGAAGGCGTCAACGATGTAGTTGGTGCCCAGGTTGGGCCCGACGGACCCCAGCAGGGTGACTGCACAGCCCGCCACCCCGGCCAGACCGGAGCCGATGGCGAAGGTGATCGCATCCACCCGTTCGGTGGGAATGCCCAGACAGGCACTCATCTGCCGGTTCTGGGTGACGGCGCGGATACGCAGCCCCCAGGGGGTCTTCTGCAGGAACCAGTAGACGACGGCCAGGGCGATCGCCGTCAGGATGATGATGAAGATCCGGGCGTAGGGCAGACGCAGCTCCCCGAGGCTGAGGGCCTCACGCAGGAAGCTGGGCGCCGTCACATCCAGGTTGCGGGCCCCGAACCAGGGCCGCGCCAGGGTGCTGTCGGCCGCCAGGGCCAGCCCGGCCGCCGAACCGATCACGGCCGCCGCAACTCCGACCGCCGCCTGCCAGGCACCGCGGACTTCCGCCGCGAAGCGCGGCAGCAGGAGACGCTGAGCCAGCAGAAACAGCACTACCGCCGTCACCAGACCGATTGCAAAGGAGGTACTGATCGAGCGAACGAACTGCTGCAGGATCAGGCTCACACCCCAGGTCGCCAGCAGCGTTTCCAGGGGTCGACCGTAGAGCAACCGGATCACGCTGCGCTCCAGCAGCAGACCGGCACCCGCCGCCACAGCGAATGAGAGTGGCAGAGCCACCCAGAAATAGGCATCGAACAGGGGCTGTCCCAGCGGCTTGAAGGCAAGCTGCACCAGAAAGGTGGTGTAGGCGCCGAGCATCATCAGTTCCC
>CAYZUY010000033.1:0-15513 GCA_964481495.1 uncultured bacterium | reverse complement strand
GCTGCTGGGCTGCACGGCCTGGCTGGCCCTGGGCCGCTGGGTGACAACCCCTACCCAGGCCACCCTGGCGATCGCCCTCAGTTCCCTGTCGGTGGCCCTGAGCGACGTGATTGCCGACTCCATCGTTGTCGAGCGGGCCCGGGCGGAATCCCGAGAGCAGTCGGGATCGCTGCAGTCCCTCAGCTGGGCCGCCTCGGCCCTGGGGGGGCTGCTCACCGCCTACCTGAGCGGCTGGCTGCTGCAGCGCATCGACAGCCGCAGCCTGTTCCTGATCACAGCCTCCTTTCCGCTGCTGGTCAGCGCCGCCGCCCTGCTGATCGCCGAGGTCCCTCTGGCGGCGGGTGAAAAGGCCCCCAGCGGCAGAGCCCAGCTGGGCCAGCTCTGGCAGGCCGTCCGCCAGCGGACAATCTGGATGCCGATGCTGTTCCTCTTCCTCTGGCAAGCCACCCCCAGTTCCGACTCCGCCTTCTTCTTCTTCAGCACTAATGAGCTGGGGTTCGAGCCGGAGTTCCTGGGCCGGGTGCGGCTGGTCACCAGTCTGGCCTCGCTGCTGGGGGTCTGGCTGTTCCAGCGCTTCTTCCGGGGCGTCCCCTTCCGCCGCATCTTCGGCTGGACCACGGTGGTGTCGGCGCTGCTGGGGCTGACCTCCCTGGTGCTGGTCACCCACGCCAACCGCGCCCTGGGGATCAGCGACCAGTGGTTCAGCCTCGGTGACAGCCTGATCCTGACGGTGGCCGGTCAGATCGCCTTCATGCCGGTGCTGGTGCTGGCGGCCCGGCTCTGCCCCAGCGGCATCGAAGCCACCCTGTTCGCCCTGCTGATGTCGGTCCTCAACCTGGCCAACCTCAGCTCCTACGAACTGGGGGCCCTGCTCACCCACTGGCTGGGGGTGAGCGAGGAGAACTTCGACAACCTCTGGCTGCTGGTGCTGATCGCCAACCTCAGCACCCTGCTGCCCCTGCCCCTGCTGGGCCTGCTGCCCGGCGAGGAGGCCCCCAGCCAGCCGCCGACCGAATCCGTTCTCACCCCGGTGAAGTGATGACCGCAACCGCACCCCAGACCCGTTGGACCCGCGAGGACTGGCTCCAGGGCTATCAGAGCCAGAATCGGGAGACCGCCGGGGCCCTGACCGAGATCGAGGGCAGCCTGCCGCCCGAACTCTGCGGCACGTTCTTCCGCAACGGCCCCGGCAAGCTGGAGATCGGCGGCGAGACGATTCACCACCCCTTCGACGGGGACGGGATGATCACCGCCATCGGCTTCCGGGAGGGCCGAGCCTGGTTCCGCAACCGCTACGTACGCACCGAGGGCTTCCTGGCGGAGCAGAAGGCCGAGCGGATTCTCTACCGGGGCGTCTTCGGCACCCGCAAGCCCGGCGGGCCGCTGGCCAACGCCTTCGACCTGAAGCTGAAGAACATCGCCAACACCAACGTTCTCTACTGGGGCGATCGCCTGCTGGCTCTGTGGGAGGCTGCCGAGCCCCACCGCCTCGACCCGCAGACCCTCGACACCTTCGGCCTGGACAACCTCGATGGTCTGCTGGCCAGCGGTGAGGCCTTCTCCGCTCACCCGCGCATTGACCCCGGTGAACCGGGCGAGGGACGGCGGCTGGTCAACTTCGGGGTGAAGACCGGTCTCACCAGCCGCATCCGCCTCTGGGAATTCGCCGAGGATGGCCGTCTGCTCAGCCGTCAGGACCGGGACCTGCCCGGCTTCGCCTTCCTGCACGACTTCGCCCTGACACCGAACTACGCGGTCTTCTTCCAGAACCCGGTGAAGTTCAACCCCCTACCCTTCGTGGCCGGGCTGAAGGGTGCCGGTCAGTGTCTGGAGTCCGATCGCCAGGCCCCGACCCGGATTCTGGTAATTCCCCGGGATGCCCGCCAGCCGGTGCAGACCTTCACCATGCCCTCCTGCTTCGTCTTCCATCACGCCAACGCCTTTGAGGACGGCGATCAGTTGGTGGTCGACTCGGTCTGCTACCCGGAGCTGCCGGTGCTCGACCCCGAGACCCGCTTCACCCACGTCAGCTTCGAGGACTACCCGGCGGGGCAGCTCTGGCGCCAGCGTATCGACCTGGGCAGCGGCCGGGTGGAGCGCACCTGCCTGGAAGCCCGCACCTGCGAGTTCCCGGTGGTCAATCCCGCCCGGGTGGGCCGCAACGCCCGCTACTGCTGGATGGGGGTTGCCGCCGAGGAAACCGGGAATGCGCCCCTCCAGGGCATCGTCAAGCTGGACCTGCACAGCGGCACCCGCCAGCACCTCTGGAGCGCCGCGCCCCGGGGCTACATCAGCGAGCCGATGTTCGTGCCCCGCCCCGGAGCCACCAGCGAGGACGACGGCTGGGTCCTGAGCCTGATCTACAACGCCGAGCGCCACGCCTCGGACCTGATGGTGCTCGACGCCGCCGACCTGCAGGTGCAGGCACGGGTGAAGCTGCCCCTGCACATCCCCTACGGTCTGCACGGCAGTTTCGTACCGGTCTGCTTCGGTGAGGTGCCCGCGGCACATTAAGCCAGATCACCGAACTGCAATAGCGGCTGCTCAGCGAATAATCAACGGATGGTAGGCTTCTCCTTCATCTTTGGTTAAGGATGTGCGGATGCGGCCTCTCTGTTCGGGACCCCTGACAACTGTGCTGGCGATCGCCCTCGGCAGCCTGCCGGTGCAGGCCCAGCGTCCCGGCATGGCCCTGAACTCCGTCGCCGATCTGGAGGCCCTCCAGTCCCGGGGGTATCCCACCCCCAGCGCCGCCGATCGCCGTGAGCTGCTGCAGCTGAGCGCCATGCTGCTGAGCAAGGGCGTGCGCCTACGCTACGAACCGGAACCACCCCTGACCACTGGTCAGCGGTTCGTGCGCCACGGCGCCTTCATGCCCAGCGGGGAGATCATCTTCTCCGACTACCCCCTGCGCACCGGAGCCCTGCTGCGCACCCTGCGCCATGAAGCCTGGCACGCCGTTCAGGCCTGCCGCCGCAACGGCCAGCCCCGCGGTCCGCTACGCCCGGTCGGCATCACACCGACCAGTGCCGCGATCGCCGCCGTCCAGGCCCGCAACTATGCCACCCGTGACTGGACCCTGGAGATGGAGAGCTTCACGGTCCAGGAACAGCCCTACGTCGCCCTGCAGGGCCTGGAGCAGTACTGCCGCGACGCCGGTTAGGGAGTCACCGCGACGGGGGTGCCGACCTGCACCAGTTCGAACAGCGATCGCACATCGCGGTTCCGCATCCGCACACAGCCGTGGGACACCGCCTGTCCGATCAGACTTTCATTGGTCGTACCGTGAAACCCCACCTCGTTGCGGCCATCGGTCCAGAAGCCGATCCAGCGATCGCCGAGGGGATTACCCGGCCCCGGCCCCACCAGCCGTCCGTTCCAGGGGTGCTTCCAGGTCGGGTCCTTGATCATCGAGCGCACAATGAACTGACCCCGAGGCGTTTCCCAGCCCCGGCGACCCACTGCCACCGGGTAACTGGCCAGCAGCTGATCGCCCCGGTAGGCGAAGACCTTGCGCTGACCGACCCGCAGCACCAGCCGCACCGGCGGCGGCTCAACCTGAACCGGTCGATCCGGAGAGGTCGGCTCGGCGATCGCCGTCGCCGCCGGAACCGTCGGGGGCGACACCACCCCCAGGGCGGGGTTCGCCACTGTCGGGAGGGGGAGGGCCAGCAGCAGCGACCCGGCCAGAATCAGATGCAGGGGCACAGACATAGGACAGGGGAGGAGCAGGGGAGCTTCCTTCAACATGGTCGCGTCTCCCTACGGCACCCCCCAGGTTCAAGGGAACTTCGCGGAAGGTTCATCCGCCACAACCCGGAACTGACAGCCACCGATCCCCGTGCTAAAACCGGAGCATCCATGTCAGAAACAGTGTCATGCTGCGCTTCCTGCTTTCCCTGACGGTTCTGCTCTCCCTGGCCACGGCCATCGTCACGCCACCGGCCCAGGCCTGCTATCGTCACGGCGACCAGCACAGTGGCGAAACCCGCTGAATTCCCCTGATTCCGCTATCCCGGTGACGGTTACTACCCACCGGTTCCGCTAGGATGCTTGGGCATCTGCCGAGTCCTGGCCCGAACCGCTGTGATGCCACGACTGTCACGCCCCGCTCTACTGCTGGGAACCGCGCTTCTGGCCGGTCTGGGACTGACCGCCGCCAGCCTGCGGTCCCCCGGCCCATCCGCGCCGCCCCCTCTCTCCCGGGAGGCGTTCCGTGACTTCTTCCGCACCACGACAACCGCCCAGCTGCGGGCCATGCCCCGCCTCGAGTTTGCCTGGGCCCATCCCAACAATTACGGCGATCGCCGCAGCCACGACTGGCAGGGCGTGGCCCTGCGCAAATCGCCGCTGATCGTGCTGCACGAAACCAACTACTCCGCCGATTCAGCTCTCGATTTCTTCCGTCAGCCGGACCTGCCCGCCGAGCAGCAGGCCAGCTACCACAGCATCATCCGCCACGACGGAACGGTGATCTTCGTGGTTCCGGCCGAGCGCAAGGCCTACGGCGCCGCCGATGCCCGCTTCCGCAGTGCCCGGGGCGAGGAGGCGATCGCCGGTCATCCGGACGAACCGCCCTCGGTCAACAGCTTCGCTTACCACATCTCCCTGGAAACCCCCTGGGACGGCCAGGATCAGGACCCGACCCACAGCGGCTACACCCCCGCCCAGTACCGGTCCCTGGCCTGGCTGATCGCCCGCACTCCAGTCCCCCGCGAACGCATCACCACCCACGCGGCTGTCGACCGATCCGGCGAACGGATGGACCCGCGCAGCTTCGACTGGTCGCGCCTGGACCGGGAGCTGGCGTCGTGGCGATCGCCAGAAAAAAGCCGGTAGGGTCAGCTACCGGCCGGTCCAGGACAGGAATCACGCAATGCTGAGAGGAGACTGGTCTCTCGGTGCGATTGTGCCCTAGTGATACAGCCGATTTACTCTGCCGAAGGGAAGCTACCGATTCCATTCCGGATTGGCCGCCGCCAGGCCGCCCAGAACAGCAGCGCCGCCACCAGCAGATAGCCCAGCGCCCAGGAAGCTCCCGCGCCCCAGCCAAGGTTCAGCACCGCGTCGCCGACGGTCCAACGGTAGCTGTGCATCAGCCCCACCCAGGAGAGGGCGGCGGCCACCAGCATGCAGCATCCGGCCCAGCCGAACTGCTGTTCGATGATGAACACCGTCATCGCTGCCAGCAGCATCGCCGAGAAGATCTGCCCCTGCTCCAGGGCAAGCGCGCCGTCAAGGTAGAGGTCCGCCCGCCGGAAGGGAGCCAGCAGGGCCGCCGAGAAGGGCTGTTCGGGGGTGCCGTAGCCTGCCACCCGCAGACTGGTTCTGATCAGCTGGGCGCCCCAGCCGGCAATGCCCGGCAGCAGGCCCACCACCACCGCCGGGGCGTGGCGCAGGGGCACCGTCTGGAAGGCCTGGGCGCCGATGACGATGCCGATCCAGAGCACGATCGCCATGCCCGCATCGATGGGAATCAGGTAGGCGATCGCCCCCGCCGCACCGGTCAGGCAGATCAGCCCCATCACCAGCCCGTTCAGCCAGGAGTAGCCGATGCGGGCCCCCATCGCCTTCCAGCCGGGGTGACCGATGTAGATCGTGGTCGGGAAGCAGGAGCCGCAGAGAGCCGCGACGATGGTGCCCAGACCGTTCACCGCCAGACAGGGAGCCGTGGGGTAGCGATCGCCCGCCGCCTCGGCACTGTCGAGATTCTGGAGACTGCCGATCAGATTGAATAGCCCCATGGGCAGAATCACGCTCACCTGGGTCAGCAGCACCGCCCGGGACTGCCAGAGTTCCCCCAGATACAGCTGAGGACTGTGCCAGCCCAGGGGCACCAGGGCCTGCCCCCAGAGCTCCGGCTGCCAGGTGACCAGTCCGCTGCCCCAGGCCAGCAGCGTCCCCAGCAGCACCGCCAGCAGCCCCCCGGGAATCGGGAAGCGGACCTGGCCAAAGTAGGTGAGCAGAATCACCCCCAGGGGCAGCAACCCCACCACCGGGTGGGCATAGGTACGCAGCAGAAAGCCCAGACTGATGAAGGTGATTGCAATCCCCGCCAGGGTCGAGAGCAGCGCGGCCCGGGGCAGCCAGCGGCGCAGCGGATCCGCGAGCTTCGCTCCCACCAGTTCAATCAGGCCCGATCCCAAACAGGCCACCAGCCCCGCCTGCCAGGAGCGCTCCGCCGCCGCCACCGGGTCGAGCCCCTGACTGAGGGCCACCAGCTTCACCGGCAGCATCACCAGAAAGACGTAGGCGAACAGACTGACCGTGTTGATGCCGTAGGGCAGTGCGGTCCGGTCGGCCCGGCCCTCCGCCGTGCCCAGCCGCTGCGCCAGCCAGCTGTAGTAGAGGTTGCCGACCATCAGACTCAGAGCCACCGCCGGCAGAATCCGACCGTAGACCAGTTCCGCCGGGTAGCCCAGCAGGCCCTGACAGAGGCTGATGATCAGCAGGATCTGAATCAGGTTGTCGAGGGCCAGCCCCAGGAAGCCATCCAGATCCTGGGCCACGAACCAGCGCGGACGTTCAGCCACGATCAGCCATCTCCCTGCACACCGCAGATCAGACCAAAAAAGAGGAGGGGGACCGCGGTCCCCCTCCGGAATCATCCACCGAAGCGTGTCAACGGGCTACCACATGCCGGGCACAGGCTTGGCCGGAGCCGGCTCCTGCTGAGCGTAGCCCTGGGGATGGGCCGGTTCCAGGCCAACCGGGAAGGGTTGGGCATGGTTCTGGGCCAGTTGCCAGTCGATATCGGTCTTCTGATTAGCCAGCTGCTGATTCTGAATCATGTAGGCCACCACCGGATCCTCCAGCAGGGCATAGTCATCATTCACCGCCAGCAGCGGTTCGATGTTCAGACGGGCTTCCGTCGGGTAGTTCTTGATCAGATCGAGGCGGGTGAAGGTGCCGTTGCCCTGGATGATCGAGGCGATGATCGCACTGCGCAGGGCCTGACGGCCATCGGTATTCGAGGTGCGCGGAGCCAGCACCGTGGCCATCCGGTCAAGCTGAGCAACACCCCCGGGGGTATTGAGGATGAAATCCGCAGCAGCCAGGTTGTAGGTCACCGGTTCGAGCAGTTTGGCCCGCATCCGCGCCACGCTGGGGGCACTCGGGTCAGGGGCACCGCCAATCATCCCGGACCGATCGCCATCCTTGACCCAGGCTTCCAGATCGGGATAGGAAACACTGCGGTTCCAGGCACCGTTAATCAGGGTGAGCTGATCCGCCGCCTGGGCCGCACCGGCCCCGAAGCAGGAGGCAACAACACCGGCAGCCATCGCGGCAGCAGTCAGAAAATGCTTGTTCATAGGACAGAACCCAGGTGAGGGGTGGACTGTTGTCCATCATGTTGGCCTTGAGCTTGGGGCCAATCACCAGGGGTTCGATAAAGCTTCTGACAAGGAAAATCCTGTACTGACGGTGGTCTTCACGGACGGTTTTTTCAGCCTGAAGCAAAAATTTCAATCCGGCAGATTCCGAAATCCGCGCAGAGAATGGATCTCAATTCACATCAGAAAAAGCCCGGTTGGAGAGCGATCTCGACCGGGCTTTGAGGGATTCGGAACTAGGGCAAGCAGGTCAGAGGTTCTTCAGATCGGGGTAGCCGGTCAGCAGTTCCTCGGCCGTCAGCACTTCGTCCTCGCGCAGCGGCTGCCAGAGCACTTCCAGCGCCAGCAGATCGTCAGCGGAGGTGGCTCCCAGTTGCCGCAGCGCCTGCTGCAGATCGGCACTGGAGGAGATTTTGCCGAGGTTGACAGGCCGCAGACTACCGACAATCAGGGTGACGACGATGTATTCACCGGGTACCGGCAGCGCACCGGCGGGGGTTGCCGCACCACCCTGGCGTACCTGACCGGCCACATTGCTCAGGCCCTCGCCGCTGAAGCGGCTGCGCTCGGCCATCACCAGCCGGTTGAAGGCATTCTCGGCCGCAGTCATACCGATACGCTGGCTCTCGGCATTGCCGTAGACCCAGTACTGGGGATTGCGCAGCAGGGCCAGGGTGGATTCCTGCAGCAGCTGGGCCAGACCAGCGTTGCTGCCGGTGTCAGCAGTGCGGGCCAGCCGCTCGAGGTCACGCTGCAGATCGCGGGCATTGGCCAGCAGACCAACCTGCACCTGGGTGACGGTGGCCATGCCGCTGGCCGCCACATCGCCGTTGCTATAGACGATTTCGCCGTCCTGAGCACCGCCGCTGAGGCGCTGGAAGGTGCGCATCAGGAACCCGGCAATCAGAATCATGAAGATCAGGCCGAACAGCCCGCCGCCACCCCCGAAGAAGAAGGGCAGGATGAACGGGAAGCCGAAACCACCGCCCCCGCCGTAGTAGCCGCCACCGTAGTTGCCACCGTTGTAGGAGCGGCTGGGCGCATTGAAGCTGCGGCTGGGACTGCGGAACGATCCGCCCCCGGCCCGACCGCCGCTGGCGGCCTGGGCGATGCCGCTGTGGCTGAGGACCAGACTGCCGACCAGCAGCGCCATCAGCAGCAGGCGACCAAAGGGTTTGAGGTAACGGGACGGACCCGGCGTCAGACGCATGGGAGTATCCGGAATGCGATGGGGGCGATCGCCAGTCGGACGGCGACCGAACACCCCTCACTGTACCGTGGGGTTCCGCGCCCGACCGGCGGTCCCACGCTGCTGCCGGTGGGGATTCCCGACCGTCAGCCGCCCCCAACGATGGTGACGATTTCCAGGCGATCGCCCGCCACCATCCGGGTCTCCTCCCAGAGCTGGCGGTGCCGGATTTCGCCGTTGTATTCCACCGCCACCAGGCGCGGGTTCAGACCCAGGTGCTCCAGCAGTTGGGGCAGGGTGAGTCCGGCGGGGCAGGTGCGGGCTTCACCATTCACCTGCAGGGTGATCTGATCAGGCATGGGACGTGTTCTCCAGGGTCTGCAGCAGCTGGCGGGTCACCATCGTCGGGTCGGGTGCGGCCATGATCGCCCGCACCACGGCCACCCGCTCGGCACCGGCTGCCAGCACCTCGGCGCAGTTATCGGCATCGATGCCGCCGATGGCGTAGAAGGGCACCGGTGACTGGGCCCGGGCATAGGCAACGTAGTCGAACCCCGCCGCCGCCTTGCCGGGCTTGGTGGGGGTCTCGAACACCGGCCCGACGCCGATGTAGTCGGCGCCCTCCGCCAGGGCTTTGGCCATCTCGGCCGGGTTGGTGGTGGAGCGACCGACAATCCGATCCGGACCGAGAATGCGGCGGGCCAGGGCAATCGGGACGTCCTGCTGCCCGAGATGCACCCCATCGGCATCCACCGCCAGGGCCAGATCGACCCGGTCATTCATGATGAACAGCGCTCCGTAACGGGCACAGAGATCCCGCACCGCCCGAGCCCGGGCCAGCCGCTCCAGATCGTCGGCCACCTTCTCGCGGTACTGCACCAGCTGCAGCCCGCCCTGGAGCGCCTTCTCCACCTGAGTGAGCAGATCGTCGTGGGGCATGGTCACCAGGTAGAGCCGGGCCGAGCGCAGCCGCTCCAGGCGATCGCGCACCAGCAGTTGCGTCTCGAGTTCGTAGACCCGGTAGCGGCTCTGCTTGGCCAGCGCCGCCAGGACCGGGTCCTCGACCTTGGCGTACTCCTCGAGCACCCGTAGCGCCTCCTGGACGCGCCCGAAATTAGCCAGCAGCAGGGCCCGGATATCCTCCCGACGGGCTTCACTGGGATGGGTGATCGCCGTACCGGGGTCGTTGGCAGTATCCCGGGCAGCACGGTACTCGGCGCGGTGGGCCTGCCCCAACTGCTGGCGCAGATCCTTGCAGAGGGCGGCTGTGTCCGCCTGCTCAAGCCCGAAACGGCACCATTCCTCAATCGTGCGCAGCCCTTCCCGGGCCCGGTCGAGGTTGGCATCAAGAATGCGGCGGATCGCCCGTTCGGCGAGTTCGGCGGTCATGGCACAGCAGACAGACGGAAGCTCCATTATCCGGGGTCGACCGCGCCGCTTCCGCGACTGTCCCGGCCACCCCTTGCGCTTCCGGGCCGGAGCGCTAGATTGACCGTGCCCCCTCGTGGTGTGAGGGCTCCCCCATGCGTGGTCTGCTGGTCTGGCTGCTCCCCCTGCTGCTGTGGCTGCCCGCCGTCACGGCCCGGGCCGGAGAGCTGAGCGAACTGCAACTGCCCCCGCCGCCCCTGAATCTGTCCAGTCTCGACAGTCCGCCACCGCTGCTGCTGCTCGACACCAGCCACGATCAGCCCCTGGCAGTGCCGGATCTGCCCATTCCCCCCGGACGGCCGGGCGATCGCGGCCTGCCACCGTTGCTGCTGCCCGCCGTGATGGCCAGCGATCCGGACAGCCCACCGCCGCCGCCCCTGGAGCCCGTGGCTCTGCGCTAACCCAGCAGCCGCTCCAGCCAGGACAGCTTGCCCGCGTAGGGCGGGAAGCGCAGGGGCAGATCCGGCAGGAACCAGCGGCGCATCACTGCCTTGGCATGGGAGAAGGTCTCGAAGCCGTATCGGCCGTGGTAGCAACCGCAGCCGCTGGCCCCGACCCCGCCGAAGGGCAGTTGGGGAGTGCTGATCTGCAGGATCGTCTCGTTGATGCCTACGGACCCGGCCGAAACCGACTGCAGCAGCGTCTCGCGGTAGGAGCGTCCCCGGCTGAACAGGTAGCAGGCCAGGGGTTTGGGTCGGGCCCGCACGAAGGCGATCGCCGCCTCGAAGTCGGTGTAGGTGCGGATCGGCAGAATCGGTCCGAAGATTTCCTCCTGCCAGAGGGGATGGTCCTCGGGGGCCTCTACCAGGGTGGGTGCCAGGAAACGATCCTCGGCCCGGGACTGACCGCCGTGCAGGACCGTCGCCCCGGCCAGCAGGCCGGTGAGCCGCTGCCAGTGGCGATCGCTGACAATCCGCGCCAGATCGGGGCTGGCCGCCGGGTCAGGCCCGTAGAACCGCTTCAACTGACGGATCATCGCCGCCAGCAGCGGTGCCTTAAGGGACTCGGGCACCAGCAGGTAGTCCGGGGCGACGCAGGTCTGACCGGCATTGAAGCTCTTGCCCCAGACCAGCCGCTGGGCCGTGAGCTCGATGTCGGCATCCGGCGCCACGATGGCCGGGCTCTTGCCCCCCAGTTCCAGGGTCACCGGGGTGAGGTGGCGGGCCGCCGCTGCCATCACCCGCTGCCCGATGCGGGCACTGCCGGTGAACAGGATGTGATCGAAGCGCAGCTCCAGCAGTGCCTCGGCGATCGCACCATCGCCTTCCACGACGACGTGCAGATCCGGGTCGAGGCAGTCACGCACCAGAGCCACCAGGGCCGCACTGGTGGCCGGGGTCAGCTCCGAGGGTTTGACCACCGCCGCATTGCCCGCCGCGATCGCCGCCACCAGGGGCGCCAGCGCCAGAGAAAGAGGGTAGTTCCAGGGGGCGATGATCAGCACCACCCCCAGCGGCTCCCACTGCACCCAGGAGCGGGCGGGCCAGTGATACCAGGGCGTAGCGACCGGTCGGGGTCGGGTCCAGCGACCCAGATTAGCCAGTGCATGGCGAATTTCGCCCTCCACCTGACTCAGTTCGCTGGCGAAGGCCTCCAGCGCCGGTTTGCCCAGATCCTCTGCCAGCGCCGCCATCAGTTGCTGCCGACGATCTCTCAGCCCCTGCAGCAGGGCACTCAGGTGCCGCCTGCGCACCGCCGGCGGATGGAGATCTCCCCGGGACTGGGCCTGCCGCAGCCGGGCCACCCGATTCGGAAGATCCGCGGGAGAAAGTCGGGACTCCGCGCCCGCATCGGCTGCAATCGTCATCAAAGGCCTCGTCGCTGACACCTCCATAGAATTATTCAGCGGGGGCCGGTCTCTGTCTTGACGGCCAGGAGTAGGGCACCGATGAGCGATCTCAACCGCGGCATCATGAAGTTCGACGGCGCCGATAATCCCGTGGCAATTCTGCTGTCAGCTGCGATCATCCTTGGGGCGATCGCCCTGCTGATGGTCTGGGGACTGGGTGCCGCCTACGCCGGGTAAGTCTCAGCGGGCGATCGCCAGCCCGAGCAGGTCGCGGGCCTGGGCGCAGTCGCGACCAATCTGCGCCTTCAGGTCATCCAGGGATGCGAACCGCTGCTCCGACCGCAGGTGCGCCAGCAGCTCCATCCGCAGGTCAGCCCCGTAGCAGTCGCCCTGCCAGTCGAGCAGATGCACTTCTGCCTGGAGCTGGCGATCGCCGCTCACCGTCGGCCGCAGGCCCAGGTTCATCACCGCCGGGTGGCGGTCCAGACCCAATCCATCGCTGCTGACCCGACCGGCGTAGACCCCCTGGGCAGGCAGCAGCTTGTCCGCGGGCAGGTCGAGATTGGCGGTGGGGAAGCCCAGGGTACGGCCCAGGCGCTGGCCACCGACCACCCGACCACAGAGGGCGTAGGGGCGACCGAGGAGTTCCGCCGCCCGGGCGACGTCCCCGCTGCCCAGGGCCCGGCGGATAGCGGAACTGCTGATCCGCTCACCGTCGTCGTTGAACAGGGGAATGATTTCCGTCGGTACCCCGAAGCTCTCGGCAATCCGCCGCAGGTCGCTGGCAGCACCCGACCGGTTGCGCCCGAAGCGGAAGTCAGCCCCGACGCAGAGATGTTCGGCCCCCAACTGGTGAATCAGCACATCCACCACGAATTCCTCGGGGCTGAGGTCGGCGATCGCCCGGGTGAAGGGCAGCAACACCAGCTGATCGAGACCGAGATCCGCCAGCACCCGCGCCTTCTCGGCGATGGGGGTGAGCAGCGGCTGGGGCTGACCGGAAAAGAAGAAGCGGGGGTGGGGATCGAAGCTGACGACCGTACTGTAGCGACCGGAGAACAGCTCGGCGATCTCCAGAATCGGATCGATCACGCGCCGGTGGCCCCGATGGATGCCATCGAAGTTGCCGAGGGCGATCGCCGTCGGCACGCCTAGATCCTGCAGTTGGGTGATGATCCGCACGCTTAACATTCTGACATCTTGTCAGGGGGCGGCAACGGCAGGCGGCAGGCCGGTCTGATAGGCTGACCACAAGTTTCAGGACCGTCGGCCGCAGCCCATGGAGCAGGTTCTCATCCAACGCATCGGCGCCCGTCTGCGTCAGGAACGTGAACAGCAGGGCCTCAGCCTTGAGCAGGTGGCCACCACCACGCGCATCAGTCGCACCCACCTCGACAATCTGGAGCAGGGGGAACTGGCCCGCCTGCCCGAGCCGATCTACGTCCAGGGCTTCATCAACCGCTACGCCCGCTGTCTGAATCTCGATCCGGGACGGCTGCGCCAGGAAGCCAGCCGCAGACTGGAAACCCCGGCCGCACCACCCCCGCCCCCTGTGGCCGCTGAGCCACCGGAGCCAACCCCTGCAGTCGCTGCAACCCCGGCAGCCCCCACGCCCTCAGCCCCCACCGCTGCCAGCCTGGGTCGCAACCTGAACTGGCTGAAGGGGGCGATCGCCGCCGTCGCCATTGCCGGGATAGGCGTCGCTGCCTGGCAGCAGCTGAGCCAGCGCCGCCCCGCCCCGGAGGCTCCCACAACCATAGCCACCCAGCCTGCCACCCCCACCACGCCGCCACCGAAACCCGCGGTCAACCCCAATCAGGCTGAAATCAGCAGCAGCGGCCCCGCCTGGATCGCCCTCACCGTCGACGGTCAGGATCTGCCGGACCGGATGCTGAAGCCCGACCAGCCCCTGACGCTGACCGTGAAGAAGACCCTGCGCATCCGTCCCGGGCGCCCCGATCTGGTGACGGTGCAGCTGGGCGATCGCCGCCAGTCCCCCCTGGGCGACATCGGCGCCATCCGCTGGTACGAGTTCGCCGTCCAGCCCTGAGCCTCAGATCGGCTCGATCGGCGCCAGACTCGGGTCGAGAATCTTCTGGCCAAGGCCGTCGAACTTGACCGCAATCGAGACCTTGGCCCCACCGCCGAAGACGTGGGTGACCCGGCCGATACCGAAGCCCCGGTGAAGCAGCTTATCCCCGGGCTTCCAGACGTGATTCGGCTGGCTGGGCTGAGTGGCGGAGCGCAGGGTCTTCGGGGCACTGCTGCGGCTGGCGTAGGGACTGCTGCTGGCCCCGGCCCGCGCCGCTGCTGTGCGCCTGGGGGCGGGATCACTGAACAGATCGCGCCGGGACTGGCGCAGGCTGTCGGCCCCCCGCATCAGCTCCGCCGGAATCTCGTCGAGGAACTGGGAGGCCATGGCCGGTTGGCGATCGCCCCCCCAAAGCCGCCGCTCGTTGGCATGGCTGATGAATAGCCGCTCCTGGGCACGGGTAATGCCGACGTAGCAGAGTCGCCGCTCCTCCTCCATCGAGGCGGGATCGTCGAGGGAGCGGTAGCTGGGGAACAGCCCCTGCTCCAGCCCCACCAGAAACACCACCGGGAATTCCAGCCCCTTGGAACTGTGCAGGGTCATCAGCGACACCCGGTCGGGGTTCTCGGTATTGTCACTGTCAGAGGCCAGACTGGCACTACCCAGGAAGGTGGTGAGGTTGGCCTCGGCGGTTTCCTCCTCGTGCTGCACCGCCGCGTTCACCAGTTCCTCCAGGTTCTGGCGGCGATCCAGGGCTTCATCGGTGCCCTCCCGGGACAGCTCATCGGCGTAACCGGAGCGCTCGATCAGCTGGCGCACCAGTTCCGAGGGTTTGAGCTGGTCGGCGGCTTCCTGAAAGCCCTGGAGCAGATTGACGAACTGCAGCACCCCCCCGGCGGAGCGCCCCGCCAGGGTCTTGACCGAGTCTTCATCGCTGATGATCTCCCAGAGGGTACAGCCCAGTTCCTGGGCTGCGCCGGTGAGCCGGGTCAGGGTGGTCTTGCCGATGCCGCGCTTGGGCACGTTGATCACCCGCTGCAGACTGACACTGTCGCTGGGGTTGGCGATCGCCCGCAGGTAGGCCAGAACGTCCTTGATTTCCCGACGGTCGTAGAAGCGCAGACCGCCCACCACCTGATAGGGCACCCCCCAGCGCACCAGCACTTCCTCGAAGGCCCGGGACTGGGCGTTGGTGCGGTAGAGGATGCTGAAGCTGCCCCACTGCAGTTCCGGGTTCTGCTCCTGCAGCAGCCGTAGCCGGTCCACCACCCAGTTGGCCTCATCCTGCTCGTCCGCCGCCCGGTAGCAGGTGATCGGCTCGCCCTGGCCGCGGGTAGGCCGCAGTACCTTATCGATCCGTTCGCTGTTGTTGGCGATCAGGGCATTAGCCGCCTGGAGGATGTTCTCGGTGGAGCGGTAGTTCTCCTCGAGTTTGACCATCGTGCCGGTCTCGTGGTCCGCCCGCCCGTCGCCGAAGTCATCCTGAAAGCCCATCAGGATTTTGAAGTCGGCCGCCCGGAAGGAATAGATGCTCTGGTCGGCATCCCCGACCACGAACACCGATCGCTGCCGCCAGTCACCGAACTGCTTCACCTCAGCCCCGTTGGTGGTCAGCAGCTTGATCAGTTCGTACTGGGTCCAGTTGGTGTCCTGATACTCGTCCACCAGCAGGTGCGCAAAGCGCTTATGCCAGTAGGCCAACACCGGATCGTTCTGCGTGAACAGGCCCCCCGGCGTCAGC
>CAYZUY010000032.1:8004-15984 GCA_964481495.1 uncultured bacterium | reverse complement strand
AGTCGTCGAGGACGTCAAACCATCCCCGCTGCTCCGGCGCGCGCCCAACTGCAATCGTCATCGGGGCGGACTCCAATAAGACGTATGAGGTCGGAAGCGCGGAATCAGGCCACGCGGACCTGATTTACGTTTCTTTACTTGCGACTCATTATAGGCAGTTCTCCCCACCCCACCACCACCCCGTGGCACGGACCGGATCTGAGATACTGTGAAGCGCTGACGCTCACCCCGGGAACCCAGCCATGTACGTGATCGAGGTCTCGCTCAAGTTCACCCCCATGCCGGTCTCGGTGCAGCGCAAGGAACAGGCCGACGCAGAGGCGGTCTACAACCAGGTACTCGGTGCCATGCGCTCCGGTCAGCCCGCCGTGCTGGAGCTGACCTGCGAACATCAGGCCGAGAAGAAGGTCGCCCTGCTCAGCCCGGAAATCGCCGCCGTTCAGGTTTATGAGAAGAGTGCCAGCGGTCTGGCCGGTCGTCGCCCCGGCTTCGCCGCCTTCACGGAATAGCCGCCGTGACCCAGGGGCTCAGCGTTGAACAGCTCTGCTTCTCCTGGCGGCCGGGTCGGCCGACCCTGAAGAACTGCTCCTTCAGCCTGCCGCCGGGGCAGCTGTGGATGCTGCTGGGCAGCAACGGCAGCGGCAAATCGACCCTGCTGAAACTGCTGGCGGGGGTGATTGAGCCCGACAGCGGTCATATCCGCTTCGACCCGCCCCTCGGTCTGGTGTTCCAGAACCCGGATCATCAGCTGGTGATGCCGACGGTCGGGGCCGATGTCGCCTTTGGTCTGGGCAGCGAGAGCCTCTCGTTTGAGCAATTACGGGCCCGGGTCGGCAACGCCCTCAGGGCCGTCGGGCTCGAAGGCTACGAGAACCGCCCCATCTATGCCCTCAGCGGTGGTCAGAAGCAGCGGGTCGCGATCGCCGGAGCGATCGCCCGCAACTGCCCGGTACTGCTGCTGGATGAACCCACTGCCCTGCTGGACCCCGACAGCCAGCGGGAGCTGGTGCAGCTGGTGCAGCGCCTGGTACGGCAGCAGGGCCTGACAGCCCTCTGGGTCACCCACCGCCTCGAGGAACTGGAAGCCTGCGACGGCGCCCTGTTGCTGGAGAACGGCGAACTGATCGATCAGGGCGATCCCCGACGGCTACGGGCCCGCATCGAAGCCTGAGGGTCAGCAGAGTCAGTAGACTGACCGACAGGACGTTTCCGCCTCACCAATCCATGGCCGCAGCCCGCAAGCCCGCCGTCCTGCTGGTGGACGGCTACAACATCATCGGCGCCTGGCCGCGACTGTGCGAGCTGCGCGATCGCCATGGCCTCGAAGCCGCCCGGGAAACCCTGGTGGAGGCCCTGAGCAACTATGGCGCCTACCAGGACTACATCACCGAACTGGTGTTCGATGCCCACTACCAGCCCACCCCGGCCAACCGGGAGGTGGTCACCAGCCACCTGGCCGTCTGCTACACCGACCCTGACCAGACCGCCGACAGCTATATCGAACTGGCCTGTGTCGCCTACTTCCGCGAGGACAGCCGCCGCTTCAAGCGCCGCCTGATCGTCGCCACCTCGGACAATGCTCACCGCAACACGATTACCGGCTTCGGGGCCGAGTGGATGTCTGCCCACCGACTGGCGATGGATGTGGAGGACGCAGAGGTCGCGGTCCGGAAAATCCGGCGGCGGCAGCAGGCAGCCCCGCGTCCGACTCTGGCCCAGGGGCTGAATCCGGAGGTGAGTCGCCGTCTGCGGGCCCTGCTGATCCCGGAACAGTCGTGAAGGGGTTGCATCCCGGGATTGGCTGCTGTAGATTACTGAAAGTCTGAGAACGACATTCCTCCGTAGCTCAGCGGTAGAGCGGTCGACTGTTAATCGATTGGTCGCAAGTTCGAATCTTGCCGGGGGAGTTAAAAAAAGCCTGGGACTTAGTCCCAGGCTTTTTTGCTGTTCAGGATTCAGGCATGAGGCCCGGACCCGCAGCGTCCACCTGCTCGCGGTCCGGGCTGTTCTCGGTCTGAAGCGCGACCTACACGGGCAGGGCATGGGCCTGCAGATCCTCCAGGCGGCAGACCTTCAGAGCCGATTCCTCGGTCGAGGCCAGCACTACGGGCGGCGCCATACCCGCCTCCAGAGCCTCCTGCCAGCGTGCAGCGCAGAGACACCAGCGATCGCCACCCTTCAGTCCCGGGAAGCTGAACTCCGGCCGGGGCGTGCTCAGGTCATTGCCCCGGCGGCGGCTGAACTCCAGGAACTCCTCCGTCACCTCGGCGCAGACCACATGGGCGCCCCGGTCCATGGCATCGGTACGGCAGAAGCCATCCCGGTACCAGCCGGTAATCGGGGCACAGCAGCAGACCTCCAGCGGTCCGCCGAGGACATTGCGGGCATCAGTCATGGGTGTTTCCTCGCAGGTTCAGTTCCCCAACGCCGGGGTAGAAGCTGGCAATCACCGCCACGTTCAGCCACCAGAGGGTGTTGACCTCGGGCCGGTACCAGACAGTGTCGAACAGGCCATGGCCCAGCATGCCGACCATGGAGGCGATCGCCCCCATCAGCCAGAAGCCCTGACCATCCGCCAGGGTACGCAGCCGCTGCAACTGGATCGCGGCCTGGGTGAAGGTCGTGGCCAGCACCCAGAGGAAGATACTGAAGCCGATCACGCCGCACTCCACCAGAATCTCCAGGGGAATTGAGTAGGCGCTGAGGGCCGTGTAGCGGGCCTGCTGATAGAGGGGATAGACCTTGTTGAAGGCGACGTTGCCGGGCCCGATGCCCAGCACCGGGCGGTCGTGAATCATCTTCAGGACCGACATCCAGACGTTGATCCGGAAGTTGTTGCTGCTGTCGCCGCGGCCCGCGAAGATGCTCATCACCCGCACCCGCAGCGGTTCCAGCCCGGCCACCGCCACGACGGTCAGGGCGGCCAGACCGCCCAGAACGATCGGGAACAGCCAACGCTGCCAGAAGCGGGGCAGGCGCGGTGACAGCCAGTACAGTCCCAGCAGCACCAGCACGAAACCGCCGACCACAAAGCCGATCCAGCCGCCCCGGCTGTAGGTGAGGATCAGGCAGAGGGCGTTCAGGGCCGTGATCAGCAGCGCCAGGGCCTTGCGCACCAGCCCCGGCCAGCGGAACACTGCCATCGCCCCGTAGAAGGTCGGCGGCACCAGATACCCGGCCAGCAGATTGGGGTTGCCCAGGAAGCTGTAGACCCGGGAGGTGTTCTCGGTCATCGAGTTCGGGTCGACCCAGGTCGCCAGTTCCTCGACCCCGAACAGCCATTGGCGCATGCCGTAACAGCTGACCAGCAGGGAACTGAGCAGCATTACCGTCAGGATGCGATCGCGCCAGCGCCCGTCCCGCAGCACCCGAGCCATCAGGGCGAACAGCAGCAGGTAGAGGCTGAGCTTGGCCAGGCCGACCATCGCCGCCAGCTTCACCGGTGACAGCATCGTGGCGATCGCGCAGATGCCCCAGTAGGCGAGCACTGTCAGGTGGATCGGTGTCAGACCCCGCCCCGGCTCATCGGAGACCGTCAGCAATCCCCAGAAACCGGCGGCCGCCACCAGCAGCAGGCCCAGCGCCTCATTAGGCAGCAGTGGAGCGGTCCCGAACACCAGCGCCAGCAGCAGCCCCGCCAGCGGCTCGCCCCAGCGCAGCAGATAGCTGCTGTCTCTCCAGGGGCGCACCAGCCCCACCACACGATGCACGAAACTGCTCCGTCCCCAGCTGCCCGGTTGCACCGAGGCCAGCGTCAGGGTCTGCCAGAAAGTCATAGGCTCCGTCGCCGGGACGTCGAAATCCTCTCGAACACTAGCCCATTCCCGGCCCGTTCCGGACAGTTTGCTATGATGCCTCCACCTGCGGGCGTGGCGGAATTGGTAGACGCGCCAGATTTAGGTTCTGGTGCCGCACGGCGTGAAGGTTCAAGTCCTTTCGCCCGCATCCTCCGGGGGTGTCCTCACCCCCACCACATTTTTCTCTCGTGACTGAGAGACACGTCACAATTCTTCACCAACAAGGGTTGGTGTCGTATACTGCCTGAGACGAACAAGACGGAGTCGCCGCATGTCAGAGGCGTCGATGCCCCTGACGGCACCGCGGGAATTCATCGGGGCACCGAAGGGTTCCTTTAACCCGACCGTGGGTCTGTTTCTGGGGGGATACCTCTGTGCAGCGCTCTCGATCCTCGGGTACTGGTGCTGGGGTTGGTATCACTGGGTCAGCTTCATTCTCAGCGTCCTGGCACTGCATCTGGTCGGCACCGTCATTCACGACGCGTCTCACAATGTCGCCCATGAGAATCGCATTCTGAATGCAGTCATGGGTCATGGCAGCGCCCTGCTGCTGGGCTTCACGTTCCCGGTATTCACACGGGTGCACCTGCAGCACCATGCCCATGTGAACGATCCCAAGAACGATCCCGACCACATCGTCTCCACCTTCGGACCGCTGTGGCTGATCGCGCCCCGGTTCTTCTATCACGAGATCTATTTCTTCCAGCGCAAGCTCTGGAAGAAGTACGAGCTGCTGGAGTGGTTCCTGAGCCGGGCCGTGGTGGCCACGATTGTCTACTGCGGCGTGCAGTTCGACTTCCTGCGCTTCCTGATGAACTACTGGTTCGCTCCGGCGCTGGTGGTGGGCATGGCTCTGGGTCTGTTCTTCGACTACCTGCCCCACCGGCCCTTCCAGGAACGCAACCGCTGGCGCAATGCCCGGGTTTATCCCGGTCAGGTGATGAACGTGCTGATCATGGGTCAGAACTACCACCTGATCCATCACCTCTGGCCGTCGATCCCCTGGTACAAGTACCGTCCGGCCTACCATGCGGTGAAGCCGCTGCTGGATCACAAGCAGTCGCCCCAGACCCTGGGGATCACTTCCTCCCGCAAGGACTTCCTCAACTTCCTCTACGACTGCTTCATCGGCATCCGCCTGCACCATGAGGCCCCCGCCAACGAAGTAATCGAGAATCCCGGCACCGACCCCCTCGACGCTACCCTCGAACCCCTGGTGATGCCGGAACCCGAACCGGAGCCCGTGCTGGTTCGCCGCTGACCTGATCAGCACCCTTCAAGCCCCCAGGAGACGGCCCCGGCTGTCTCCTTTTTGTTTGCCGGTAAGATCAGGGCCGTTGCCCAATCCCATCGCCATGACTGCCCTGGACGATAAGACCGTCGTTCGTGAGTATTTCAACGCCACCGGCTTCGACCGCTGGAGCCGCATCTACGGTGACGGCGAGGTGAACATCGTCCAGCGCAACATCCGCATCGGCCACCAGAAGACCGTGGACAAACTGCTGTCCTGGGTACAGGCTGACGGCAACATCGCTGATCTGAGCTTCTGCGACGCGGGCTGTGGGGTCGGCAGCCTCAGCATCCCCCTGATGGAACTGGGTGCGAAGTCCGTGGCCGCCAGCGACATCTCCGAGAAGATGGTGCTTGAAGGCCGGGAGCGGGCCGCCCAGGTCCTCGGCGATCGCCCCCAGCCCAGCTTCGAGGTGGCGGATCTCGAAACCCTCTCCGGCCGCTATCACACTGTCTGCTGCCTGGACGTGCTGATTCACTACCCCCAGGAGAAGCTGGAGGCGATGCTGACTCACCTGGGCAGTCTGGCGGAACACCGTCTGCTGGTCAGCTTTGCCCCCAAGACCCCGCTGCTGACCCTGCTCAAGCGCATCGGCGAGTTCTTCCCCGGCCCCAGCAAGACCACCCGTGCCTATCAGCACCGGGAGCAGGACGTGATTGCCTGCCTGCAGGCCCAGGGCTTCACCATCAAGCGGCGGGCGCTCAACCAGGCACCCTTCTACTACTCGCTGCTGCTGGAAGCCGTGCGCTAAATCTCGTACATCAGCGGCCTCGGGGTGAGGGCGATCGCCTGCTCTAGGGGCCGCAGCGCCTCCAGGTCGTAGGGGAAGGGAGCCCGGCGGGGCTGATAGTCCCGCGGGTCAGGTTCGCCGTGGCGAATCACGGCATTGACCATCACACAGACCTCCCCGGAGAGATTGATGGCCCCATGGGCCACCCCGGGCGGAATCCGCACCACCTGACGCCCCTGCTCCGACAGCCGCAGGTAACGGTAGCGCCGGTTCTCGAGCACCACCAGCACACAGGCGCCGCGCACCACCATCAGTTGGTCAGTCTGGCGCCGATGCACAAACAGTTCCTCCACCGTGTCGGGCGCCAGTTCCACCACCATCGACTCGTGGCAGACCTGAGGGGTGAGAAAGGCCGCCGTGCCGGACTGCATAGCCGCCAGCGGCAGAATTTCGATGCGACGAGCCAGGGCCATAGGGACAGGATCCAAAGCCGGTGCCCTGGAGTCTAGGCAGCCCCCGCAAAAACGGACGTAGCTTTTGCTACCCGGCAGTTTCGCGCCGTTGCGAAGCGCTGTAGTCTAGATCAGTCACCCTGGCGACGGCTGTGCCGCACGCCGGTGCGGGTAGACCGCGCATCCGCTCAGCCGTGGTTTCACGGGGCGGCCCCTGGCGCGGACGGTAGTGAGCGTCGAGGCGTCCAGTTCCGGTCACGCCCACGCCGTAGATTCATCGGAGAGTCGCATGTCCAAGAAGCATCCTGTCGTCGCTGTGACCGGCTCCTCTGGGGCGGGGACGACCACCGTCAAGCGCGCCTTTGAGCACATCTTCAAGCGCGAAGGCATCAACCCGGCGATCATCGAAGGCGACAGCTTCCATAGCCTGAACCGGGCCGAGTTCCGCGAAGCCATGGCCAAGTACAGCGCCGAGGGCAAGAACCTCAGCCACTTCGGCCCCGAAGCCAACCATTTCGACAAGATTGCCGACCTGTTCCGCAGCTACGGCGAGAACGGCGGTGGCCAGAAGCGCTACTACCTGCACAGCCCCGAGGAAGCCGAATACCACAACGGTCGTCTGGCTACAAACCTGGGCCCCGGTGAGTTCACCCCCTGGGAACCCATCCCCGCCGGCACCGACATGCTCTTCTACGAAGGCCTGCACGGTGGTGTGGTCAGCGACAGCGTTGATGTCGCCCAGTACGTCGATCTGCTGGTCGGCGTGGTGCCCATCGTCAACCTCGAGTGGATTCAGAAGATCCACCGTGACAACGCCGAGCGCGGCTACAGCGCCGAGGCGATCGTCGACACCATCCTGCGTCGGATGCCGGACTACGTGAACTACATCACGCCCCAATTCTCCCGCACCGACATCAACTTCCAGCGGGTGCCGACCGTCGATACCTCCAACCCCTTCATCTGCCGCGACATCCCCACCCCGGATGAAAGCTTCGTGATCATCCACTTCCGCGACCCGGCGAAGTTCGACATCGACTTCCCCTACCTGCAGACGATGATCCACGACTCCTTCATGTCCCGCCCCAACACCATCGTGGTGCCCGGCGGCAAGATGGGCTTCGCGATGGAAATCATCCTCAATCCGATCATCGACAAGATGATGACCGAAGCGCGTCACGCCCACAGCTAGGCGATCGCCGCTCCGCAACTGAAAGCCGGACTCCGTGGGGTCCGGCTTTTTTCATGGCTACCCGTCGAGCGGGCTTCCGTCCGGGCAGCTCAGCCCTGCTCGAACTGCTCGTAAGCCTCGACGATGCGCTGCACCAGCGGGTGACGCACCACGTCCTGACGGCCCAGTTCGCAGAAGGCGATGCCCTCGACCCGCCCCAGCACCCGTCTGGCAACGCCCAGCCCGGATTCCTGATGCATGGCCAGATCGGTCTGGGTGAGGTCGCCGGTGACCACCATCTTCGAGTGGAAGCCCAGCCGGGTCAGCACCATCTTCATCTGGGCCGGGGTGGTGTTCTGGGCCTCGTCGAGGATGACGAAGGCATTGTTCAGGGTGCGGCCCCGCATGTAGGCCAGGGGCGCCACCTCGATCACCCCCCGCTCCATCAGGTTGCCGATCTTCTCGGGGTCAACCAGTTCGTGCAGGGCATCGTAGAGCGGCCGCAGGTAGGGGTCGATTTTCTGCTGCAGATCCCCCGGCAG
>CAYZUY010000032.1:4525-7994 GCA_964481495.1 uncultured bacterium | reverse complement strand
CAGAAAGCCCAGCTTCTCACCGGCCTCAACGGCCGGGCGGGTCAGGATCAGACGCTCCACCTCGCCCGCCAGCAGCGACTGCACCGCCAGCACCGCCGCCAGGAAGGTCTTGCCGGTGCCTGCCGGGCCGATACAGAAGGTGAGGGAGTGGTCGCGGATCGCCTGGACGTAGCGACGCTGGCGGAAGGTCTTGGCCCGCACCTCATCGCCCCGCCGGGTGCGCGCCAGTACGTCCTGGCGCAGCGCCTGCAGTTCCTGGGGCTGGTGGGTGTCGAGGGCGTGACGGGCCGTGAGGATATCGACGGCAGAAAGATTCTGTCCCGGACTCCAGAGGGGCTCCAGGGCCGTGATCAGGGCTCGGCAGAGGGTGAGCTGAGCCATCGTGCCACGCAGGTGAAGCTCCTGCCCCCGCAGCACCAGCTCGGCGCCGGTCTGTCGCTGCAGCAGGCGCAGATTCTCCTCCCGCTCGCCGCAGAGGGCGATCGCCGCCTCGGGGGACGGTAAAACAATGGAGGTGGACTCGACACTCACGAATCCACCTCCAGGGTGTTGAGGACGGAAAACCCGACCATCATCAGCACAGTTGCTTACCGACGGCGACGACGGGAGGCTTCCAGCTTGCGCTTACGGCGCTGGCTCGGCTTTTCGTAGTGCTCACGACGGCGCACTTCCGGAAGGATGCCAGCCTTCTGAATCTTCTTCTTGAAACGGCGCAGTGCCGATTCAATCGTTTCGTTTTCACCCAGACGAACTTCTGCCACTCTTTAAACTCACCTCCCGGGACCGGGGCGGTTGTAATGGGGTATTTGGAGTTGTACCGCGTCGCGGGGACGTTCCGCAAGCCTGGACTCAGGAATCGCGGCGCGGCCGCCGATCCAGGAAGGGTTTGCGACCACCGGGAGCGGGACTGTCGGGCGTTTGGATTTCGAGCGACACCTGCTGGCCAGCCAGCTGGGCCGCTGCGGAGACGATCGCCCGGATCGCCTGTAGGTTTCTGCCACCCCGACCGAAGATTCGGCCGATTTCGGCATCGGTGAAAGCGACACGTAGGGTAACGCGACGTCCACCGAGGGTGGTTTCGACGTCGAGCCGCAGCTGCGATGGAGCATCGATTAGCGGCGCGAACAGGAAGGCGATCAGACGCCGGTAATCCGGCGCATCAGCCAGTGCCGCAGCACGACCGATATCAGCCATTCACCGGGGCGTCGAGCAGGTTGGCCTTGCGCAGGATGCCGCGCACGGTTTCGGTGGGTTGGGCACCCTGCTGCAGACGACGGGCGATCGCCTCGTTGTTGAGCACGGTTTCACCGGAGCGGGGGTTGTAGATACCCACTTCCTCGAGAGCACGCCCGTCGCGACGGGAGGTGCTGTTCATGACGACCAGACGGTAGCTGGCCTCACGCTTCTTACCGAAGCGCTTCAGACGGATTTTGAGCATGTTGATCTCGGATTGCAGCCGAAACAGTCCGACAAGCGTCGGAACAACTCCCTAGCTTACCACGCACTCCCGCGGGCGCCAGGGTTGCTGTTCCCCACCCGGTCAACCTAGAGATCACCGAAACCTTTCTTCTTCTTGTCCTTCTTCGGTCCCTTCCCGGCCGCCGGGGGCTGGCGGAAGCCGGGACGCGGGGCGGCTCCACCCCCTCCGAAGGGATTACCCATTCCACCCATGCCGGGGAAGCCACCTCCCATCCCCGGGAAACCTCCCATGCCGGGGAAGCCGCCCTGGGTCATCTGCTGCATGAAGGTGCGCATCTGCTGGAAGTTCTGGATCACCGCGGAGATTTCCTTCTCCTCGTAGCCGCAGCCCCGGGCAATGCGCTGACGGCGGCTGGGGGAATTGGCCAGCAGATCGGGGTCGCGCCGTTCATCGGCAGTCATCGAGCCGATCATCGCCTCGATCCGCTTCAGCTGGCGCTCACCCTGCTGCAGCTGTTCGTCATTGATTTTGTTGCCCATGCCGGGGATCAGCTTCAGCAGGCCGCCCAGGGAGCCCATGTTCTTGAGCAGGCGCATCTGCTTGAGGAAATCGGTGAAGTCGAACTTCGCCGTGGCGATCTTCTCCTGCATCTTCTCGACATCGGAGAGATCGATCTCCTCCTGGGCCTTCTCCACCAGGGTGAGCACGTCACCCATGCCGAGGATGCGCGAGGCCATCCGGTCGGGGTAGAAGGGCTGCAGGGCCTCCACCTTCTCGCCGACGCCGATGAACTTGATCGGCTGACCGGAGATCTGGCGGATGGAGAGCGCTGCACCACCGCGGGTATCACCATCCATCTTGGTGAGGATGGCCCCAGTGATCCCGATCTGATCGTGGAAGGAGCGGGTGAGGTTAGCCGCCTCCTGACCGATCATCGCGTCGACCACCAGCAGCACTTCGTGGGGCTGGATGGCGTCCTTGACCCGGGCCAGTTCGGCCATCATCGACTCGTCAATCTGCAGCCGACCGGCGGTGTCGACGATCACGGTGTCAAAGCCCTCGGCCCGCGCCTTCTCGACCCCCTGGGTGGCGATCGCCACCGGGTCGGCGTCGGGTCCAAGGTCGAACACCGGCACATCAATCTGCTTACCGAGGGTGCGCAACTGCTCAATTGCCGCCGGACGGTAGATGTCACCCGCCACCAGCAGGGCGTTACGGTCCTGCTTGCGCAGGTGCAGGGCCAGCTTGGCCGTCGCCGTGGTCTTACCAGCCCCCTGGAGACCGGCCATCAGCACGACGGTGGGACCGGGCTTGGCGTCGGCCAGGGGCACGTTGGCCTCGCCCATCACCTGCACCAGCTCGTCGTTCACCAGCTTGATGAACTGCTGATCCGGGCGGACGCCCATGATCACGTCGGCCCCCAGGGACTTCTCCTGCACCCGGGCGACGAAGTCCTTGACCACCTGCAGGTTGACGTCCGCTTCCAGCAGGGCCCGCCGCACTTCTCGCAGGGCGTCCTGAATGTTCGATTCCGAAATCTTGTCCTGGCCCCGGAGCTTGATCCAGGCTTGCTCAAGACGGTCGGCGAGGGCGTCAAACATGGCGTCGCTGCAGGAAAAACAGGGCGAAAAGCACCTTCCATCCTACTGTGCGGCCCGTGGCAGAATCTGGGTGTCGATTCGGACCTGGCCGATGCTGTCCTGGCTGCTGCTGGCCTCCACTCCGGCCCTACCCCCACCCCCGACCGACCCACCCGAGGAGGTGCTGGTGCAGGAGATCATCCTGGAGGCGCGATCGCCCCTGGACAACCGCCCCCTCACCGCCGCCGAATACGCCGAGCTGCAGGAGCAGGCCCAGGGACCGGGCCAACCCCAAGCCCTGCTGCCGGTGAAGCTCCGCGAGACCGTATTTGGCATCCAGCTGCTTCACTTCCTGAAATCCTTCTGGCCCCACTGACCCCCACACGGGCCATCGGTCTGGACAGCGGGCATCCTGCCAAGCAAGGCTATAGCCGCTGGCACCCCGCGAATCGATGAACGCTGTCCCCCG
>CAYZUY010000032.1:1581-4515 GCA_964481495.1 uncultured bacterium | reverse complement strand
GCCTCATCCCCCTGTTCCTGGCTGTCGCCCTGGCCCTGGGCTGGGCACCCCCGCTGCAGGCGGCTCCCCTGCAGCCGACCGTGAATGTCGGCTTCCGGCTGGAGAACATCCACGGGTTCTCGGCCAAGGAGAAAACCTACTCGGCAGAGGGCTCCCTCTGGCTGACCTTCGATGCTGCGGTGCGCGAGCAACTGCAGCGCGAGCAGCTGCGGATCATCGATCTGATCCGCTTCTACAACCTGATCCAACCCTGGAACTCCCGGATCGAGCCCCTCAGTCAGGAGCCGATTGCACTGCCGAATGGCCGCTACACCCAGGGCTACCGATTCAGCGGTCTGTTCTACTCCGATGACATCAACTACTACGGCTCGCCCTTCGGTGAACTGCCGCTGTCGTTCATCCTCGAGTCCAAATCCGACAGCGCCCAGGGGCTGCTGCGGCAGATTCAGCTTCAGGTCATGCCCGGCGGCGGGGAGGTGGGTTCCCGGGCCGGACTGAGCGGCTACAACCTCAGGGACTGGAACTTCTACGACCGCGACTACCAGCGCCAGAGCCGGATCTCCCACGGGCTCTCGACGCAGGTGGACCGGGTGATTTTCGACATCACCTATGCCGCCGACACCTGGGCGGCCCTGGTGAAGTGGATTCTGCCCCTGGCGATCGTGATGCTGATCATGCTGCTCACCCCGAATCTGTCGAGCTTCCTCGGCTCGGACCGGATTGCGGTGCCCCCCGTGGTGCTGCTGACCCTCGTCTTCATGCAGCAGGCCTACCGGGAAACCCTGCCAACGCTGCCGTATCTGACCTTCCTCGATGGGCTGTACGCCTTTTCCTCCATCGTCACGCTGGCCTTCTTCATCACCTTCATCTGGGGCTGCAACCTGATGGAGAAGACCCCCGAGGGCGATCGCCCCCGCATTGCCCTGCGCATCGACCGCCGGGATCGACAGGTGCAGTGGGTCAGTCTGGCGGGCTACGGACTGCTGACGCTGCTGGGCTGGTGGCAGTTCTGAGCTCAGGCGTGAACCCGGGGTTCGGGGAAGGGCGTCGCCAGGATATTGCTCTCGAGCATCGCCAGTTCCTGCAGCCGCTGATCCACCTCCGCCCGGGGAAAGTAGTCACAGGCCAGCAGCCAGTAGGCGCCGTAGTGGCGAGCCTCGGAGGCCATCAGGCTGCGGTAGAACCCAGCCAGTGATGCATCCGGCAGATGCTGGGCCAGCAGGCCCAGGCGCTCATGGCTGCGGGCCTCGATCAGGGCCGCCACCAGCAGGCTGTCGAGCAGTCGCCCGGGCTCAGCCTTGCGCACAGCCCCATTCAGACCGGCACCGTAGGGGGGCGGAATGAGATTGACCAGGGCTACCCCCCGCTGTTCGAGGATGCGGTTGACCTGATCGAAATGCTCCAGTTCTTCGCGGGCGATCGCCGTCAGCGCCTTCACCAGGGCCGGGCGAGTGGGATAGCGGCTAATCAGACTGAGGGCCACGCCGGCTGCCTTGCGCTCGCAGTGGGCGTGATCCACCAGCACCGTATCGAGGTGAGCGATCGCCTCCTCCACCCAGTCGGGCCGGGTCGGCTGCTGCAGAAAACGGATGGTGGCAACGGCGGACACGGAAGCGGCCAGAACGCGGCAGCTCTCTATTGTCGGTTGCGTCGCAGCCAGTTGGCGATCGCCCCCAGCCCCAGGCTGTAGCTGTCGGCCCCGAAGCCGCAGATCTGACCGATCACCACTGGAGCCAGGTAGGAGTGGTGGCGGAATTCCTCGCGCTTGTGGATGTTGCTCAGGTGCACCTCCACCGCCGGCAGACCGGTCCCGGCGATCGCATCCCGAATCGCCACGCTGGTGTGGGTGTAGGCTCCGGCGTTGATCACCAGCCCATCTACCCGGTCCATCGCCCCGTGGATGGCATCCAGCAGGGCGCCCTCATGATTGGACTGCAGGCACTCCACCTCACAGTTCAGCTCGTGCCCCAGGGAGCGGAGCGCTGCATCAATGTCGGCCAGGGTCTGGCTGCCGTAGATTTGGGGCTCCCGACGCCCCAGCAGATTCAGGTTCGGTCCGTGCAGGACCAGAATACGCAGGGTGTCACTCAAGACTCAGCGCCGCCGATCGTGCACCGGCACGGGAATCGCCTGGGCTTCGGGCTGGGCATCCGGTCCCAGCAGGACGTCAATCAGTTGCTCCGTCCATTCCCGCAGCTTATCCAGAATCCGCTCCAGCAGTTCCATCGGCGAGAACCCCTGATTTAGGCGAAACGATTGCCGACCATGATAGCGAACGGGCCGGGAACCGGCGTTTTTTGGGCTACCCCCTAGACAGACGCAGATGCTTCCGCTACATTCAATAACCGTGACAACCAAATACATGGGTCGATGCCCGAGTGGTTAATGGGGGTGGACTGTAAATCCACTGGCTCTGCCTACGCTGGTTCGAATCCAGCTCGGCCCACCATTGCCCTTATAGCTCAGCGGTAGAGCACTCCCTTGGTAAGGGAGAGGTCTCGAGTTCAAGTCTCGATAAGGGCTCTGACAAAAGCGGAACCAAATTTGGCTCCGCTTTTTTATTGGGAATTTTCAGTGATTGTGGGGTGCTACCCCAGAATGGGAGCAGTGTGCGATCGCCTCGGATGCGCCTCTCCTCTTGCCAGCAGCAGCAGATTCGGGATGCGGTGCGGGACTGTTTCGGACCTGCCGCTCGGGTGCTGCTGTTCGGCTCCCGTCTGGACGACAGCCGACGGGGCGGGGACATCGACCTGCTGGTGCAGTCGGACCTGCCTCCGGACGAGTGCTGCCGTGCCCGCATCCGCTGTCTGGCCCGTCTGGAGCGCACCCTGGACGGTCAGCCCGTGGACCTGGTGCTGAGCGATCCCGGCACCGGGGATGAGCGCAGCATCGTCCGTCATGCCCTGGCCACCGGAGTGGAACTGTGACCCCGAC
>CAYZUY010000032.1:0-1481 GCA_964481495.1 uncultured bacterium | reverse complement strand
ACGATAGGCTGGCGGGGTGTTCCGACGGGTGACCGACGTGCGGCGATCGCAACTTCTCCTGGCCGTTCCGACCCTGCTCCTGGGGTTGAGCCCGGCCCTGCCGACCCTGGCCGCACCCCTGGGAGCCCCCTGGAAAACCTTCCGGGACTGGACCGTCTTCAAGAACGGCGCCACCTGTACTGCCACCCTCAGCGCCAATCCCGACATCCAGATCGGCGCCGATGCGAATCTCTACGTCGGCGTTGCCAACAGCCAGGGCGGCCTGCGCAGCTATCAGTACCAGTTCGATTACCTGACACCGGTCGGTCCGATCCCCGCCAGCAACGATCAGCAGGCCTCCGACACCTGGAGCATCGGCCCCGATGTCTGGGCAGACCGGACCCTCTTCCGCTATCAGTTCACCAATGACTCGGGCCAGACGATCCGCGGCCGTTATCACATCAAGGGAGCCCAGGCCGCCTTCGACAGCCTCGGCTCCTGCGCCCAGCAGCCCTGATCTCAGGCCGCTGCCGGTCGCTGGAATCCGGGCCGGAAACCCTGGCTGGTCATCTGCAGCACCGGCAGATCCTCGTTGCTGACAATGGTCAGCGATCGCAGCTCCCGCCGGGCCGCCACCCGACAGACCTCTCGGGTGGGGTCGCCATCACCGTTGTCCGTCCAGCCGAGCAGCACATCCCGCAGGGGATCATCGCCCGGTCCGGCGTAGTCCTCCAGCAGGAAGGAGGTCAGCGCCACGGGTGCCAGGACCGTTCCCCGGCGAGCGGCCTCAATCACCCGCTCGATGTGGCGATGGGCCAGGGTCGGTCGGTCCTCAGCAGGCGCGGCTTCGGTCACCAGCAGAGCCCGACAGCCCTTGGGAGTGATGGTCAACGTGACAGCGAAGGCCATAGCAGCACCGTTGAGCGCGATGGCCACAAGATAGCCAGGGAAGCGTCCATCGTCTGCTCACCCGGCACAACCAGATGGGGAAGCGTCCATCGCCCGGAGCCATTCCCGTGGCCCTGACGCAGGGTGGTCTCAGACGACACCGACCCGCACCGTCAGCAGATATCCTTCTGCGGAAGACATTTCCCTTGACGGCCATTGATCCCCACGCGCATATGGTCGGTGCTGGCGCCCCACGTCGAGGAGTGCGTCCATGTCACGGACCAGCCGCTTCATCAGTTACGCCGCTCTGACCCGCTTCGCCCTCCTGCAGGAGGCCATCCGACTGACCTCCCACGATTGGATTACCGCCCTGCAGGACCCCGCCGAACGGGCCGGGGGCCTCTGGGATCTGGTCGAGGACTACTGCCTGCAGCAGTTCGCGCAATTGCCCATCGATGACCAGTTGGGCCGCAGCGGCATCACCGTTCGGCTCCAGCCCGCAGTCCGGGTACTCCCGGACTGGCAGCGCCTGCTCCCGGCCCGGGTCGGCAGCACGCCCGCACCATTCCGCAGCGTGGCGGTACAGCGCACCCCGGCCTAGAACAGGAAGTAGC
>CAYZUY010000031.1:10978-16046 GCA_964481495.1 uncultured bacterium | reverse complement strand
CAAACTGATGTAGATAATTTCACGGCAATCTCCAGCGTCTCTGCGCTTGCATCAGACCTAGCAGTTAACCCGATTACAAGTCCCTCATCTTGGAAGTTACCCTACAGCACCAGTGATTCTGGCCGGGTCAATCGCATCACTCTGAATGGCACAAGCTATTACGTCAGCTTCCAGGACAAAGGCATCTTCAATGGCCGGGAAATGATGGGGGTCCGGGTCCTCGACCTAGACCTGGACCTGCTGCGCCAGAGCCGTACGGGCCTTGCTGACTACTGGCTCCCGCTCCCGGTGGATACCAGTGGCAATCCAACCGGCTATGGTGCTCTGATCTATGCCTTCCGGGAAGATGCAATCCGGGAGGATGCCATTCACCGACCGGCGAGTTCCCAGATCGCGGCCAGTTACGCGAATTGCAGCAATCTGACCAATATCATCTCGGCCACTTACTGTCTGATGAATCTGACCAGCGGTGCAGGCCAGGACCCCCCGCTCAATCCCGATACGAGACTGAGCCTCAAACCGGTGGACTTCTACGCTGATCCGGAGCGCCGTCCCTATGGTTTCCGCCTGAGAAATGGCAGCGATCTGCGGCGTGGGAGCACTGACACAGATGGTCGGGGCCTCTCCTTCATCTCCGATCAGCCGGTCTATATCCAGGGCAACTTCAATGAACATCGATCCGGCAGCAATATCATTCAGGAGTTCACACAGCTTCTTTCCAGTGACTGGGCCAACTTCTATACCCGCTCTACCCTGAACTCCAGTTTTGCCAGTCCAGCCAGTGACCAGTGGCGACCCAGCGAAATCCTGGCGGATGCCGTCACGATTCTGTCCAACAGTTTCTGTGATGGCAACATCGAGGCCGGCATTCGCAATCTGAGCATCTCAACATATTCAGAGTGTGGCACACACTCCTATCAGAACCTGAATCGTCCCACAGGCACAGCAACATGGCAGCTGGAAGACAGTACATCGGTAGGATCACCCTCCAGCTATCCGATCCGCATCAGTCGCCAGGGTTATCCGAATATCCTGGGAGGAGGAGTCTACTCAGGTTCATTTCAGTCCTTCGGTGATAGCAAATCCCGAAACACTGCTGCCGACACAACTGTCAACTCCGTCATTGTCAGTGGTCTCACTCCCTCGCGCAGTGGCAATTCCTACGGAGGCCTGCACAATTTCATCCGCTTTCTGGAGAGCTGGGGCACCCTGAATTTCTCCGGTTCACTGATGCAGTTGAACTTCAGCAAGTACGCCACTGGCCCCTTCGACCAGGACTCCTGGGAACCGGGGCAGGCGGCCAGCACCAGTTCCGAGCTGATCAACTACTATGGTGCGCCCACCCGGGCCTGGGGATTCGATGTCGCCCTGCTGAAACGACCACCAGGAGCGATTTCCCAGCGGTTCCGCCAGATCAGTGACACCGTACAGGAGTTCTACCGGGAACTGCCCGGTCGGGATCCCTACATCTGTCTTCTTCGGAAAGCCACCCTTCAAGGAGTGAGCATGGATGCCAATACCAGCGACTGCCCCTGACGATACGGGGTTTACCCTAATTGAAAGCATTGCCGCGCTGGTGATTGCCGCCATCGTGATCACAGCCATGGCACCCCCCATTCTGCTCAGTCTGGCCACCCGCCTGAACAACCAGCATTTCGAGGAGGCTGCGCAACTGGCTCAGACCGCCGTGACCAATGCCCGCATGAATGCGCTGGACAGCAGCCTGCAGACCCAGAGCACCCTCGCAGCGGTCGGAGCCCCAACCGGATTGTGCACCAGCAGTTGCCAACCGACCCAGGTGCAGCAGAGTGACGATGGTCGCTATCTGGTCCAGCGGATGTACCGCCGTACCACCGAAAGCTGCCAGTTCGGCGTAAGGGTATACGCCATTCCCACATCCGGAACTCCCACCTTCAGCAATCTGCTCACAACGCTGCAGGCACCCGGGCTGACCGGTGGGCCGAATGACCATTACCGGGCACCCTTCAGCATTATCCAGACCGAGATCCCACTCAACAACTGCCCCACCTGACGACCATGACCGAGCCGCCACCCAGATCGCCCGCTCCTGCCAGCCCGGGATTCACCCTGACGGAGGTCCTGATCGGGGCAGCCATCAGCTCGATGATTCTCGTCACGGTACTGGGTGTCTGTATCGATCTGATGAGCAGCGATAGGGCCCTGGGAGCCCAGGAAGAGAACGAGCGGGAGATTAATCAGGCGATCGCATACATCAGCAACGATCTGCGCAATGCCGTCTACATCTATCCCGATCTGAGCCGGGTCCGGGATGGTCTGCCCAGCACAATTCTCAGTAGCGGTCGCGAACCGGTGCTGGTGTTCTGGAAGCTCAGCCCCGCCTACGGAAACACCAGCCAGGAAGCGACCATAAACGGCTTCAACTGCCAGAACTTCAGTGACACCTTCAAACGTACCGATTGTCTGATGCTCCAGCAGCTTCGCAATAGCTACAGTCTTGTGGTCTACCTGAGCGACACCAGTAGCAGCGATACCTATTCCGGCCGGGCCCGAATTCGCCGCTATGAGCTGCAGAAATTCACCAGCAGCAACCTGGCCAGTCTATCGGTCAGCAGTGGCTATGTAGACCCGGTCCTCCTGGGAGTAGGTTCTCTGTCCCTCTGGCCATACATGAGCACTGACGGGGGAACCACGCTGACCAACTGCCAACTCAGCAGCTGCAAAGGGCGATCAGCGGCCGGGACGGCTACAGCCACGCTATCCTCCCAGGCCCCCGTCCTGATTGACTTTCTCGATCGCCCCGGTGCCACAGCCTTCAGCGAAACGGCCGCCAACCCTCGCAACCGCCTGCCCAGCTGCCCCTCCGGCTACATCCGCATTCCCGCCAGCAGCAGCAGTTTCACCAGTTTCTTCGCCTGCATCCGCAATGCCACACCCTCCGAACCCCAGGACGCCATCCTGTACCTGCGGACCCTGCCGGACGGGCGGAGCGGGATCCACATCAGCAGCGGCAGCAGTGACGAAACTCGCCTGGCCAGCATTCGGGTCACCCGCATCGCCAAGATGGGGAGCAATTCCGATGCAACGACCAACTGACACCCGGACTACAGCGGGTTTCACCTTGCCGGAGGTGATGGTCACAGTTGTGATCGTCGGCATCCTGGCAGCAGCAGCCATTCCCAATCTCGGGGTGTTCAAAGGCAAGTCCGATCTGTCCCAGGCTCAGGCACTGCTGGCTTCCGGTCTTCGATCTGCCCAGACTCAAGCCATCAATCAGCGACGCGACTGGCGTGCCAGTCTACGCAGCAATACTGCAACCGGACGACTGGAACTGCTCACCCATGCCAGCGACGCAACACCGAACTGGGCCTCCGCAACTCCACTGGCTTCAGGCATCAGTCTGAGCAGCGGTACGACCCTCAGCAGCAGCAGCGGCATTTACGATGTGCAGTTCGACTACCAGGGAAACCTCGGAGTCAGCGACCAGGGCCGGATCATCTTCCAGTCGGCTCAGGCATCGGGACAGACCAGTTGCGTGATCATCTCCAGTCTGATCGGTGCACTGCGGCTGGAACAGAATGCGGATTGCAACAGTTGAGGAGCCGGTCTCACCCTACCGGAGCACCCGGAGTCGCAAGCTAAAATGAGGTTCCATACCCAGGCCCCTGCTGAATGACCCTCGAGGCTCCGTCCCCCGCGCCCGCCACCGACGACACCCTGGCATTGGTCCAGGCGATCGCCGACGCTGCCGATGACCGAAAGGCCGGGGACATCCGCATTCTCAGGGTCGATGAGGTCGCCTACCTGACCGACTACTTCGTCTTCTGCACCGGCTTCTCGCCCGTGCAGGTGCGGGCGATCGCCAAGTCCATCGAAGCCAAGACCGGCGAAGTCTTCGGCCGCGACCCGCTGCGGATGGAAGGCCTGGAGGAATGCCGCTGGGTCCTGCTCGACTACGGCGACGTGATTGTCCACGTCTTCCTGCCCCAGGAGCGCGAGTTCTACAACCTAGAAGCCTTCTGGAGCCACGGCCAGCCCGTACCCATCACCCCCAGTACCCCCGCCTGACCCCGGTCATGACCAGCACCTTCTGTCCCGTTCCGGAAGAACAGCAGCCCCTGAACGAGTACCGGCAGTTGCAGGAGTCCTGGTTCTTCAGCTGGGCCTGCCGCGAAGGCGTTGCCTACGGCAAGCCGCTGCTGCTGCTCTGGCTGCTGGGCTTCACGCTGTTCGTGCCCATCGCCAGCTTCACCTTCCCCCCCGCCAAGGCCCCGATCGGCTTCCTCAGCGCCAGCCTGATCGCCGGAGGCATCCCCGCCAGTCTGGGGCTCGTGCAGCTGTTCTTCGGCTGGCGCCACGTGCGCGATCGCCTGCAGTCCGACAAGGTCTTCTACGAGGAGTCCGGCTGGTACGACGGTCAGGTCTGGGTGAAACCGACAGAAGTCCTCAACCGCGATCGCCTGATCGCCAGCTACGAAATCCAGCCCCTGATGAACAAGGTGCGCACCAGCCTGTTCAGCCTCCTGGCCGTCATGGTCACCGCCGCCCTCCTGATTGCTCTCAACCCCGACGCACTGCTCTAGACCATGGCCAAACGCCCCGCCTCCGCCCCCCTCAACGTCCTGCTGCTGCGTGAGGGCATCCCCGAGTCGCGCCACCTGGCGGAAGCCGTCGTCTGCGACAACCGGGGCCGCACCCTGCTGGCCGCCGGGCACCGGGAAGGGCCCACCTTCATCCGCTCCGCCCTCAAACCATTCCAGGCCCTGGCGGTCACCGGCAGTGGCACCCTGGCCGCCTACAACCTCGATGAACGGGATCTGGCGATCATCTCCAGCTCCCACCAGGGCGAGGTCGCCCAGGCCCGTCAGGCCTTCAACATCCTCTGGAAGGCCGACATCGACCCCGTCGCGCTGCAGTGTCCGATTCCCAATGGTCGCCGCAGCCGTCTCGAATACAACTGTTCCGGCAAGCACGCAGGCATGCTCGCCGTCTGCCGTCACCAGGGCTGGCCCCTGGAAGGCTACATGCGGCGCAACCATCCGGTACAGCAGCTGATTCTCGCCCGCATCGGCGATCTGCTGGGCATTCC
>CAYZUY010000031.1:0-10968 GCA_964481495.1 uncultured bacterium | reverse complement strand
GCCGCCGAGTTCATCGTCGCCCGTGACGACTGCGGCGTGCCCACCCTGGCTATGGAACTCGAGCAGATGGCCCATCTGTTCGCTCTGCTGGCCTCCGGCACCAGCCCCGACCTGGTGCAGATCCGCCGGGCCATGGTGCACCATCCCCAGCTGGTGGCCGGTGACGGCCAGTTCGACACCGAGCTGATGCGCCTCAGCGAAGGGGAGCTGGTAAGCAAGACCGGCGCCGAAGGGGTGCAGTGCATCGGCCGGGTCGGCGAGGGCATGGGTCTGGCGATCAAGGTGCAGGATGGAGCCAAGCGGGCCAAGCACGCTGTGGCGATTCACCTGTTGCGGCAGCTGGGCTGGCTCAGCCCCGAAGCCGCCGACAGCCTCGCCGATCGGTTCATGGTGATCGAGCCCTGCAAGCGCCTGGAAGTGAATGGCGAACTGGTGATGGCCTAGGGGTTGTGTTCCCGGGGGAGTTGGGCTATATTGATTAAGCGCCGACGCGGGGTAGAGCAGTCTGGTAGCTCGTCGGGCTCATAACCCGAAGGTCCATGGTTCAAATCCATGCCCCGCCACCAAATCAAAAAAGCCTCCCGATGGGAGGCTTTTTTGTTGTCTAGGCATCCACGTCCGGTATATCCTCCGGCTTGCGCCAGATGGCGATCGCTGCCATCCCCAGCAGCATCCCGACAATCAGGCCCACGCCGCCCAGCTGGAGGTTGCCGCCACTGAGGCTGTAGACCCCGGCGGCCAGGAAGGCGAGACTCCCGAAACTGACCGGTGCGATGGCCACCAGCTGGGCCACAGAAAGCTTACGGCTCATGCGCCTGCCTCCGCAGCCCGGACCGCTGCCTGCCGATAGAGATTGGCGCTGGGGCAGCCCACCAGTTCCCCTTCGCGGATTGTCGCCAGCCCGGATTCCAGCAGACCGGTCGCCAGGTCGGTGCCATCCGGCAGACGGTAGATTTCGCCCACCACCGGCCCCTCACTGCCGTCCCGGCCCGTCAGGCGGAAGTTGACCCGGGTGCGACGGGGCAGTTGCTGCTGCAGATAGGTGCGGGCTTCCTCCGCCCGAGCCGGGGGGATGTCGATACAGGCAATGCGGATGCCAAAGCTGCGGTTGCTGTCGCCCACCCGCAGCAGGCCTCCATCCCGGATGCTCATCACCTCTGCGGCGATCGCGCCTCCGGTGAAGCTGAACCAGACCAGCCCCAGGAGCAGCAGACCGCTCCAGATTCGTCGCACCATCTCACACTCTTCAACAGACAACATTGTCTAGAGTGGCGCATTTCCGGGATCAGCGGCGCGGTGTCAGGATAGCCCCCCACCGGAACTGGGCAGTCTGCGATTGGGAACAGAAATCCCGTGAAATCACGGACGCTGCCCTGGCCTACCCCCCCTAGCGTGGAAACACATTCCCGGCCTGCCGACGACGATGGGAACCTCAACGGCACCCCCTGCGTCTGAGGCAGGCAACGTTACGGGTTTTCCGCCCCGTCGGCGATCGGTTTGCCCGACTGTCGCGCCGACACTGTCGCTCCGACACTTGAGTTCAGCTCTCACCCTCTGCCGAGTCACGACCATGGCATTTCTCGATCCTTCCAGTCCCGACCTGGTGCGGGCTTATCTCCAGGAAATCGGGCGGGTGCGCCTGCTCTCCCATGAGGAGGAACTACGCTTCGGTCGGGCCGTGCAGCGGATGATGGAGCTGCTCGAGGTGCGCGAACGGCTGGTGGCCGAGCAACCGCAGGAGCCCAGCGACCCGGAATGGGCTGCCGCCTGCGACCTCACCCCGACAGAACTGCAGGACTGCCTGTCCAGCGGTCGCTACGCCAAGAAGCGGATGATCGAGGCCAACCTGCGCCTGGTGGTGTCGATTGCCAAGAAATATCAGAAGCGGCACCTGGAGTTCCTGGATCTGATTCAGGAGGGCTCTCTGGGCCTGGAACGGGGAGTCGAGAAGTTTGATCCCAGCAAAGGCTACAAGTTCTCCACCTACGCCTACTGGTGGATCCGTCAGGCGATCACCCGGGCGATCGCCCAGCAGTCGCGCACCATCCGCCTGCCCATTCACATCACCGAGAAGCTGAACAAGATCAAGCGGGTGCAGCGGGAACTGGCCCAGCATCTGGGCCGCAGTGCCACCCCGGCCGAAATGGCCGATGCCCTGGAACTGCCCCTGGATCAGGTGCGCGAATACCTGCAGATGAACCGGCAGCCGGTCTCGCTGGATGTGAAGGTGGGCGAGAGCCAGGACACCGAACTGCAGGAACTGCTCCAGGATGAGGCCACCTCCCCGAACGAGTTCGTGGAGCGGGAAGCCCTGCGCCGCGACCTCACCAGTCTGCTGATGGAACTGACGGATCAGCAGCGGTCGGTTCTGACCCTGCGCTTCGGCCTCGAGGACGACAGCGAGGGCCTGTCCCTGGCCAAGGTCGGAGAGCGGCTGAACATCAGCCGCGAGCGGGTGCGAAAGCTGGAACGACAGGCCCTGGAACACCTGCGCCGCCGCCGCGAACGGGTGGCGGAATACGTTTCGGCCTGAGGATCACGCCACACTCTCCACGAAAAAGGGACCCTTTCGGGTCCCTTTTTCATCGCTGAAATGCAGTCCTTAGCGGATGTATTCCTTGAGGACGCTGTTGCGGTTGGGGTGGCGCAGCTTGCGCAGGGCCTTGGCTTCGATCTGGCGGATGCGTTCGCGGGTGACGTTGAACAGCTGACCGATTTCCTCGAGGGTCTTCATGCGACCGTCATCGAGGCCGTAGCGCAGCCGCAGCACATCGCGTTCGCGGGGGCTGAGGGTGCCGAGCACGCCTTCGAGATCCTCGCGCAGCAGGGTCTTGGCCACCTGCTCCTCGGGGGTTTCGCCATCGGACTCGATGAAGTCACCCAGACGGGAGTCCTCTTCCTTGCCGATCGGGGTTTCCAGGGAGATGGGCAGCTGGGCCGACTTGGCGATGAAGCGCAGCTTCTCGATCGTCATCTCCATGCGGGTGGCGATCTCTTCTTCGGTGGGCTTGCGGCCCATTTCCTGGGAGAGCAGCTTGGTGGTCTTCTTGATCCGCGAGATGGTCTCGTAGAGGTGGACCGGCAGCCGGATGGTGCGGCTCTGGTCGGCGATCGCCCGGGTGATGGCCTGACGGATCCACCAGGTGGCGTAGGTGGAGAACTTGTAGCCCTTCTCGTGGTCGAACTTCTCGGCAGCCCGAATCAGACCGAGGCTACCTTCCTGGATCAGGTCCTGGAAGGAGAGGCCACGGTTCATATATTTCTTGGCGATCGAGACCACCAGCCGCAGGTTCGACTGCACCATCTTGTCCTTGGCGCGGCGACCCTTGAACAGGCGGCGACGGAACTGCTCGAAGGGCATCTCAGCCTCGACCGCCCATTCCTCGTCCGTGGGTTCACGCTCCAGGCGCTCCGCCAGGGCATCCCGCATCCGCTCCAGGGCCAGCAGATCGCAGATCTTCCGGGCCAGTTCGATTTCCTCATCAGCCCGCAGCAGGCGGATGCGGCCGATTTCCTGCAGGTAGAGGCGGATCGAGTCCTCGGTGTAGTGCTTCTTCTTGGCCTGGGCCTTGCCCTTCTCGTCGGCGTCGTCCTCTTCGTCGTAGCCGCCGTCGCTGTCGACGTCGTCATCCGCGGCAACGATCACCACCGGTTTCTTGGCCTCAGCTTCCGCCTTCTTGGTGGTCTTCTTGCGACCGCCGGTCTTGCGTTTGGGCTTGTCCGCAGGCTGCTCGGTCTGCAGCGTCGGTTCCAGCAGTTCAGTTGCCTGCGTCATTCCGGGATCCTCTTTGCTCCTTCAATGTCACGCGATCAAACCCACCGCGGCGGGACAGAACCGCGGCTGCCGACTTAATCAGGGGTTCGTGGAGGTTAGCCGATTCCGCGCTACGGCAGGAATCGATACCTGGTTGGGCTGGCCGGATCAACGTTCAAGTGTCACCCCGTTCAAAGCAGGGCGATCCGGTCGGCGTCAGAACCCTTCGATTGTAGCCTGGGCTTCAGATTTTGCCAGGGGCCGCAGCCGCCGGGCGATCCCAGGCTAGCGAAGGGATCCCGGAAGTGACAGCGGGGGGCGCGCAATTGTGACAATTGGCGGTACTCCCAGGGGGGCTCAGGAACTTTGCACCTCCAGGCCCAGACTGCGCTGCAGCGGTTCCCAGGCGAGGATATCGGCGAACAGATCCCGGTAGCCCTGGGGGTTGGGGTGCAGGCCATCGGCACTGAGCCGGGCCTGCCACCAGGCACTGCCCCGGCTTTCCCAGAGCGCCAGCAGGTCGAGGTAGGGGAGGCCGAAGCGATCGCAGATGTCCCGGCTGGCAGTACGATAGCGCCGCTGCTCCTCCCGGTCGTACCAGAGCACCTCGGCGAAGGGCATGGCCGCTTCGTTCACCGGCACCATGCCGATGCAGAGGGTGGGGGCGAGGCTGCGGGCCTTCTCCAGCAGGGAGGCGAACTCGAGACAGAAGTCGTCGTAGGGCAACAGGTTACGGCCCTCGGGTTTGCCCACCCGCGGGCTGTCATTAATGCCGACGCTGATCAGCAGCCGGTCCGGTTGACGGTTGCGCAACTCCCCCCGGCAGGCGAACTCATTGCCCAGCCGCCGGGAGACCTGACGCACGCCATCCCCCCGGACGCCAAGGTTGTAGACCACCGGCGCCTGGGGTCCGGTCGCCATGCAGTGACGACGCAGTCGCTCGACCCAGCCGCCCCCCTCAGGGTCACCGTAGCCGTAGATGCTGCTGTCACCGATGGCGATCACCCGCAGCGGCAACGCGGGCGTCGGGGTCACAGCCGGGAGCGCACGAAGCGGTCCAGCCGCTCCAGGCCCCGCTCGATGGTGGGCCGGTCGGTGGCGTAGGAGAGGCGGATGCAGTCATCGGCCCCGAAGGCGATGCCGGGGATGGCCGCCACCTGCTGTTCCTCGAGCAGCAGACGACAGAACTCCAGGGAGCCGAGGCCGGTGCGACCGATGTTCGGGAAGGCGTAGAAGGCCCCTTCCGGCGTCGGACAGCTGAGGCCCTCGATGGCGTTGAGGCCGTCGAGGATCACCCGACGGCGTTCGCTGAAGGCCGCCAGCATGGTCTGAACGCAGTCCTGGGAGCCCTGGAGAGCGGCAATCGCCCCATACTGGGCGAAGGTGCAGACGTTGCTGGTGCTGTGGCTCTGGAGGGTGGAGGCTGCCTTGATGATCTCCAGGGGGCCAGCCAGATAGCCGATGCGCCAGCCAGTCATGGCATAGGCCTTGGCGAAGCCGTTGCTGATGATCGTGCGCTCGAAGATTGCCGAGCCGCAGGCGCCGATGCTCAGGTGCTCCGCTCCGGCGTAGAGAATCTTCTCGTAGATCTCGTCGGAGACCACCAGCAGATCGTGCTCGACCACCAGTTGAGCAATCGCCCGGATCTCTGCCGGACTGTAGACCATGCCGGTGGGATTGGAGGGGGAGTTGAGCACCAGCAGACGGGTGCGGGGGGTAATCGCCTGGCGCAGCTGCTCGGGCGTGACCTTGAAGCCCTGGTCGGCGGTGGTTTCGACAATCACCGGGATACCGTCGGCCAGTCGAACCATTTCGGGGTAGCTGAGCCAGTAGGGTGCCGGAATCAGCACCTCATCCCCGGGGTTGAGCAGCACCTGCATCAGGTTGTAGAGGGACTGCTTGCCACCGTTGGTGACCAGCACCTGCTCGGCCCGGTAGGGCAGCTGGTTGTCGGCCTGCAGCTTGGCGGCGATCGCCTCGCGCAGACCCGGTTCCCCGGCCGCCGGGCCATAGCGGGTGCGCCCTTCCTGCAGGGCCGCGATGGCGGCATCCTTGATGTGCTGGGGCGTATCGAAATCCGGCTCACCGGCGCTGAAGCTGCAGACGTCGATGCCCTGGGCCTTCATGGCCTTGGCCTGCGCGGCGATCGCCAGCGTGAGGGACGGGGCGACATGGCCGATGCGGTCGGAGAGAATCATGGGGCCGAGCGGCGAAGGCGGGAAGCGGCAATTCCGTTGATTTTAAGCTGTACCACCCGTGCCTGGAAGCGCAAATCTGCAACTGTATCGAGACGATACCGCCGATGTCCGTCGCCCTGATTACCCTCGCCGTCTTCGACCTCGACCGGATGGCAATTTTCTACGAGCAGGCCTTAAATTCTCCACCCACACGGCGGGGGGGCAGTGTGGAGTTCGTCTGTGCCGGTCTGCGGCTGATTCTGTTCCGGCCCGGGGTCGATGCTCCGGCCTATGCCGCCGCCGGGGACGGACGCTGGCGACTCTGCGTAACCACAACGGATCTGGATGGCAGTCTGGCGGCACTGGAGGGTGGGGGCGCTCGCCTTGAAGGGGCGATCCGCCCGGAGCCCCACGGCCGCGAGTGCCTGCTGCGGGACCCCGAGGGCAACCCGCTGATTCTCTGGGAGACGGCGGCTCCGTAAGATCGGAACTCAGCACTGGCCCCGCCCCATGACCGACGCACAGTTCAGCCTGTTCGAGGCGCCCCCGCCCCCGGCAACCGAGCCCCCCCGCCCCGACTGGGGGGCGATCGCCCGCAGCGCCGCCGTGCCGATTCCCACCGGCAGTTTCGAACGGCTGGAGGATCTGACCGGGCCCTGCGGCCAGTGCCAGCGCTGCGGCCTCGGGGCAACGCGCACAAACGTGGTGATCTTCCGGGGCAATCCCGCCGCCCGGCTGATGATCATCGGGGAGGGCCCCGGCGAGAACGAGGACCTGACGGGGCAACCCTTCGTCGGCAAGGCCGGTCAGCTGCTGGACCGGATTCTGGAATCGGTGGGCCTCGATTCGAACCGCGACGCCTACATCTGCAACATCGTCAAATGCCGCCCGCCGGGGAACCGTAAGCCCACCCCCGAGGAGATGGCAGCCTGTATGCCCTACCTGAAGGAGCAGATTCGACTGGTGAACCCGGCAATGATTCTGCTGGCGGGGGCGACCGCCGTTCAGGGGCTGCTGGGGGACAAGCGGGGAATCACCAAGATTCGCGGCCTCTGGCTAGAGTACGAGGGGCGTCCCTGCATGCCGGTGTTCCACCCGGCCTACCTGCTGCGCAACCAGTCCCGGGAGAAGGGCAGCCCCAAATGGCTGATGTGGCAGGACATTCAGGAAGTGAAGCGACGGCTGGAGGCCCTGTGAGCGATCTCCAGGTCAGCTGGGAGGACTACCACCGCCTGATCGAGCAGCTGGGAGCGCAGATCCATCGGGATGGCTGGCACTTCGATCAGGTGCTCTGCCTGGCCCGGGGCGGGCTACGGGTCGGGGACGTGCTCAGCCGGATGTTCGGCGTGCCGCTGGCGATTCTGGCGGTGCAGTCCTACGACGGCGACCACCGCCAGGGGGAGCTGCGCTTCAGCCCCGGCCTCACCTTCACCGGCGATCACCTCGGCCCGAATCTGCTGCTGGTGGACGATCTGGTGGACTCGGGAGCGACCCTGATCGCCACCCTCGACTGGCTGGAGCGGCACCACGCCTGCCCCCGTCAGCAGGTGCGCACGGCCGTGCTCTGGCAGAAGCCGCAGTCGCGCTTCCGGCCGGACTACCGCGCGGTGGCGATGTCCGAAGCGGCCTGGATTCATCAGCCCTTCGAACACTATGAGGACTGGCGATTCGAATAGAGACGGCGGGTCAGCTGCCGCCACTGACGCCGCCAGTGGGGGGGCGGGCGATCGCCGTAGCGGCTGCACTGGTAGAGGGCGCCCAGGTCCCGCAGGGCATCGGCCGCTGCGGGCGGGAGTTGGCTGGCGACACGCTGCAGGTAGGGTCCTTCCGCCTCGCCGGGCTGACGCCGGAAGCCCCGACGGCTGAGGGTGGCCTCCAGGCGCAGCCAGGCCCGCTGCAGGGGGCTACCCGTGGGGCGCGATCGCAGCAGCCAGCTCACCAGCCCCACCCCCAGAGCCCCCACCAGCAGCAACACCAGATGGGAGGTCCAGGCCCGGGGATTGAGCCAGGGCAGCCACTGCTGCCAGAGCTGCAGCTGCTGTTCGGCACTAGCCCCCAGCACCCAGAGGCTCCAGCGGTAGTCGAGGGCGGACAACTGCTGATGCCACCAGCCGAGGCCGTCCCCAAGGGCCAGCGAGGGCAGTTCCGCCCGGTCCTGGCGGTCGAGGCTGTCGGCCAGATCGCCGCTTTCCCGCTCCGGCACCACCCAGGTGGTCGGGTCGACCCGCTGCCAGCGATCGCCCAGCCAGACCTCACTCCAGGCATGGGCCTCGTATTGGCGCACCTCGTAGAAGCCACCGCTGCGGTTGTACTCGCCGCCGAGATAGCCACTCACCACCCGTGCCGGAATCCCCGCTGCCCGCATCAGGGTGGTGAAGCTGCTGGCGTAGTGTTCGCAGAAGCCGCGCCGACTGCGGAACAGGAAGTCGTCAATCGGGTCGCTGCCCAGGCGGGGCGGGCGCAGAGTGTAGCGGAAGTCGTTGCGGCGGAACCAGTCCCGGGCCACCACCAGCCGTTGGGCAGGGTCGGGGAACTGCTGCCACCAGTCCTGGGCGAGGGCGATCGCCCGGGGATTACCGGGGGGCAGGGCCAGCAGCCGCGCCGGGTCCCGGGGGGGTGGCAGCCAGCGGGGGTCCTCGGACTGACGACCCTCGTAGCGACGCAGATCCGGCTGGCCCGGCAGGCGCTCGAAACTGCCGTCGGCGGTGGCGCGGATCTGGGGCGAGTCGGCACGGCTGTAGTCGAGGCTGACCAGCCAGGGAGAGCGCGAGTCAGTGAGCAGGACACTGTAGGGACGGCCCCCGGGGGCGGGTGGCAGACGGGTCGCCGCCTCCACCGTCCGCAGCCAGGCACGGCCGTCGAACTGCTCGTGCACCATGCTGCGCCAGTAGAGCGGTGGCGGCGGAGCCGGGCCCGCCAGGGTGAAGCGAAAGGCGATCGCCCCGGAGCGGGCCAGACGGCTGATGCTGCCGGGGTCGACGCGATCGCTCAGGCCCGTGGCCGAGGTGCTGGGGGGTCGCAGGTTCCAGAGGGGCGGCAGGCGCGGCACCGCCAGGAACAGCACCAGCACCAGGGGCAGCCCGGCCAGGGCCAGGGCCAGTTGGGTCCGCAGCAGCGAGCGACCCAGGGGCTGATTCAGACCCAGCAGCCAGCCCAGGTGGAGCAGCCCCCAGACCAGCAGGTAGAGGGTCCAGCCCAGGCCGGGCTGCAGCACCCAGCCGCAGGCCAGCAGAATCCAGGCCAGCAGACCGTAGGCGCGGGCATCCCGACAGCTATGGCATTCCAGCAGCTTCAGAGCCGCCAGGAAGAGCAACAGGCCGACCAGCCGCAGCAGCAGATCGGCGTTGGGCAGCAGCCAGAGGGTCACCCCCCCCAGGGGCAGAAGCAGCAGTTTCAGCCAGCCCGGCGGCGGCGATCGCTGCAGGCTGAGCAGCAGCGGCAGGGCCAGCAGCACCAGCAGCGGTGGATTGAGCAGCAGGAAGGGGGGCAGCAGGGCCAGCAGCAGCAGGGCTGCCGTCCGCCGCAGGCGGGTCATCCGGTCGCCGTCAGGGGAGGCCATGGCGGGCCAGCCGGGTCAGAGCCCGGTCCCGATGGGCATCGCCCTGGCCAACCGCCAGGGGCTGTACCCCCAGATCGAGGGCGTAGGGGCAGCCGCTGCGGTGTAGAGCCAGCACGGCTCCGGTGAGGCGGGAGAGCCGCTCTTCCAGATCGGTGCCGGGCACATCCGCCAGCCGCAGCCGGAACTCCTCGCCGCTGGGGCTGGCGAACTGCTTGGTCCACCAGCCGCGGCCCTGGGCCAGTTGGCGCCAGGCGACCCGGGCCAGGGATTCGCCAGGCCGGTAGGGAGCGAGGCCGTCGAGGTCGTCCTCGCCCACCTGATGGGTCTGGCGATCGCCACCGACCACTCCCGCCCGCCGCAGCCAAAGGCTGTCGTTGAGCACCGCCGGATAGCAGAGGCTCTCCCAGGCGGGGTCGAGGTAGGCCCAGGCCCGGAACAGCCCGAGGGGATAGTCGCTGCTCAGCCGCAGCACCCCGGGGCACCAGGAACCCCGCCGAGGCGGGCGCAGAGGTAGCTCCGCCCAGGTGAGACCGGCGGTGGGGAGCTCGACCGTCACGGTCGGCTGGCCCTGCAGTTGCAGCCACAGGGCCCAGCGGGGGCGATCGCTCTCCAGACCCAGACGGACGGTCACCGGGCGACCGGTTTCCAGCAGCGGCGGCAGGTCGGCCCGCAGGCGCAGCCCCGCCAGATTGCGCACCGTCGGCCAGGGGCTGACCACAAACAGCGCCAGCAGGCCCAGGGCCAGCAGCAGCACCAGATTGTTGCGGTCGTTGCTGCCCAGCAGGTAGAGCAGCAGGGAACAGACCAGCCAGAGCCCCCCGAAGCGGGTAGGCAGGATGTAGACGCGCCGCCAGTCGAGGGGCCGGTCGCCGGTCGGGGCGGCGGCCCGCAGGGACTGCTCCAGACGCTGACGCCAGCTCATGGCTGCACCGGGTCCACCTGGGTGAGCAGGCGCTGACTGGGCTGGCGGCTGGCATTGCCGCTCACCCCCACCAGCCGGTGATCCGCCACCGCCGCAAAGACCGCCTGCACATCCTCAGGCAGCACGTGGTCCCGGCCTGCCAGCAGGGCCCAGGCCCGGGCCGCCGCCAGCAACTGCAGTCCAGCTCGGGGTGAGAGCGGATGCAGATCCGAGCAGCCCCGACTGGCCTGGAGCAGGGCCAGCAGGTAGTCGAGCAGCGGCTCGGACGCATGGATCGCGTCCACCTGCTGCTGCAGAGCGGCCAGCTGGTCGGGGCTGAGCAGCGGTTCAGGAATGTGGAGCTGGCGATCGCCACGCAGCAGAGCCCGCTCCGCCGCCGGAGCCGGGAATCCCAGCTCGATGCGCATCAGGAAGCGGTCCAGCTGGGATTCAGGCAGGGGAAAGGTGCCCAGCTGTTCGGTCGGATTCTGGGTGGCGATCACGAAGAAGGGCCGGGGCAGCGGATAGGCGCGGCCCTCAACACTCACCTGCCCTTCGGCCATGGCCTCGAGCAGGG
>CAYZUY010000030.1:0-16357 GCA_964481495.1 uncultured bacterium | reverse complement strand
CTCGATGTGGGTGCCGCCATCGACGGTGCGGATGTTGTTGGCGAAGCCGAAGATGCTGTCGCTGTAGGCGTCGACGCACCACTGCAGCGCCGCTTCCACCTGCACCCCGTCCTTCTCGGTCTGGACGTAGATGATCTCGTCGTGGAGGGGCTGCTTCTCCACGTTCATGTAAGCGACGTATTCCTTGATGCCACCTTCGTAGTGGTAGGTCTCGCTGCGGATCTCGCCGCCCTTGGTCAGTTCCACCCGCTCGTCGGTGAAGACGATGCGTACCCCGGCGTTGAGGTAAGCCAGTTCCCGCAGACGGTTGGAGAGGGTGTCGAAGTCGAAGGTGGTCGTTTCCGTGAAGATCGTGTTGTCGGGCAGGAAGCGCACGCGCGTGCCCGTCTGACCACTGCTGTCGGGGGTGGCGGCCAGTTCGCCGATCGGATTGCCTCGCTCGAACCGCTGGTTGTGGGCTTTGTCATCGCGCCAGACGGTCACCAGCACCCATTCGGAGAGGGCGTTGACCACCGAAACGCCGACGCCGTGCAGACCGCCGGAGACCTTGTAACCGCCGCCGCCGAACTTGCCCCCGGCGTGGAGGACGGTCAGCACCGTTTCCAGGGCGGATTTGCCGGTGGTGGGGTGGATGTCGGTGGGAATGCCGCGACCGTTGTCGGTTACCTGACAGGAGCCATCCGGCAGCAGCCGCACGTCAATTTCACTGCAGTACCCGGCCAGCGCTTCGTCGACGGAGTTGTCGACCACCTCATAGACTAGGTGGTGGAGCCCCTTCGGTCCGGTGGACCCGATGTACATCCCCGGCCGTTTGCGAACGGGTTCGAGCCCCTCGAGCACCTGAATCTGACTGGCACCGTACTCGTTCGCCATCGAATGCTGTGCTCCTTGCTCCGGAACCGGCCGGGAACCGCTTTTAGGTCAAAAAGTACCTGGATACTAGCACAAAAGGCTTCCCGGCGATTCGGGGCTGGTTTGAGGGGTTCTTTGGGTTGGGGATGCAGCAGTTGTCAGAAATCGGCCTGATCGTCCTCTGTGGGCCGACCGCCTCCGGGAAGTCCGGTCTGGCGCTCGAGCTGGGGGCGATCTGGGGTGCGCAGATCCTCAGTGCCGACTCCCGCCAGGTCTACCGCCACTTCGATATCGGTACTGCCAAACCGACTCCGGCGGAGCAGGCGCAGATGCCCCACCATCTGATCGACATCTGTGAGCCGACCGAGACGCTGACCGTCGGCGACTGGCAGCAGCAGGCCCAGGCCCTGATCGCCGAGCAGCAGCAGCAGGGAGCGGTGCCGCTGCTGGTGGGTGGCACCGGACTCTATATCAAGGCGATCGCCCGGGGTATGCGCTTCCCCCGGGTGCCCCCCAGCCCGGAGCTGCGCCAGCAGCTGGCCCGTCTGGGGCAGGCCCACAATCATCAGGTGCTGCAGCAGATCGATCCGGCGGCAGCGGCCCGCATTCATCCCAACGATGCGGTGCGGACCGAACGGGCCCTGGAGGTCTTCTACGTCACCGGTCAGCGGATCAGTGATCTGCAGGCAGAGGATCCGCCCAGCTACCGGATTCTCCAGATCGGGCTCGACTGCGATCGCCTCGACGTGCGCATCCGGCGGCGGGCCGATCAGATGGTGGAGCAGGGGCTGGTGGAGGAGGTGTCGCGACTGCGCATGGCCTACGGCCCGGACCTGCCGCTGTTGCAGACTATGGGCTATCGCGAGATTGGCCAGTACCTGGACGGGGATCTGACCCTGACGGAGGCGATCGCCGCCACGGCCCTGAGCACCCGTCAGTTCGCCAAGCGCCAGCGCACCTGGTTCCGGGCGGTGCCGGAGATCCGCTGGTTCAACAGTGAAGCTCCGGACCTGCGTCAGCAGGTGCTCGACTGGGTGGCGGAACAGAGCGGCTAGAGCACCGGCAGCAGTGCCTCCGGCTGGTCGGGGGGAATGATCTGCCAGTTGTCCGGATTGATGACGTTGATCATCACCGGATAGTCCGGGTCCTCGCCCCAGCCGCGCATCAGCTTGGCGCTGCACAGAAAGCCGGTCAGCAGGCCGGACTGCACCAGCCGCACTTCGACATAGAAGTCCCGGACTACGCCGTCCCGTTCCAGATAGGTGAGCATCTCGCCGAGATAGCTCGCGGGGCTGCGGCGATCGCCATAGCCCGGCGGTACGGTGTGGGGGCTGGTGAGATGCATGGGAATCCCGGCCGTGTCGTGCAGCGTGCTGCTCCCGGAATTACCGGTCCGGGACAGCCAGAGCTGCGCACTGTCGGCATCGCCGAGCATGCACTGGGTGACGTGGCCGTAGGGCGGCAGATCGCTGACCGCAATGCTGGAGCGCTGGGTCTGGCTGAGGGGTTGATGGAACTCCAGCACCCGGCAGAGCTGCTCATAGCTGGGGCGGCGGACTCCCGGTAGCCACTGGCGCACCCCACCGGTGAGTTGTCCATCCGGCAGCCAGGCCCACCCCGGCCGGACTCGCAGCAGGGTGTGTCCCATCAGGGAGAAGGTCAGCCAGTCTACCGATTGCAGGCCGCTGGCACTGCGGCGACAGATCCAGCGCCAGCCGCTGCAGAGCCGATCCAGCTGGGCGGCACCGGTCAGGCTGCGGCTGCTGAGGGTCAGTTCCCGCGTGTTGGCCTGCCAGATCACCTGCAGATCCGGAACCAGACTCCTGGCATGGCTGATTACACGGTTACTGAGTCGGGGTACCGACGCCATGGTCTGAACGGCTGGGTATTCGCTGTATCAGCTTAAGACCATCAGTCCCGGTCTAAATCCGGGCCAGCTGCAGGTCGCTGTCCGGTTGCTGCAGGCAGGCCAGCAGGGACTCGCGGATTACGAAGACTTCTGTGCCGAAGCGATCGCTGGGCAGCCAGCCGAGCAACTGCACCTTGAGGTGATCGCCGTGCAGTTCAGCGACCAGCAGCTGCGGCGCCGGGTCGGTCAGCACATCCGGGTGGGCGCGCAGGCAGGGCAGCAGTCGGGCTCGGGCCTGCTCGGGGTCTGTCTCCGGGGGCAGGTTCAGGGGAATGCAGAAGCGCCGTCGGCCCAGACGGGTGAAGTTGCGGATCGGCTCCCGGGCGATGCGGGCGTTGGGCAGATCGAGGTAGAGTCCCTCGCCGCTGACCAGCACGCTGGAGAACAGGCCGATGCTGCGTACCCGTCCCTGCAGGTCACCGCTCTGGATTTCATCCCCCACCTCGAAGGGACGCTGCAGCAGCAGTAGGGCTCCGGCGGCGATGTTCGACAGGGTGTCGCGCAGGCCCAGGCCGATGGCCAGGATGGCGCCGCCGATCACGGTGACGATCTGGGCAGTGGGAATGCCCAGCTGGGCCAGGACCGTGATCAGCACCAGCGTCAGTAGGCCGTAGCGGACCGTGTCCACCAGCACCGGTTTGGCGGTGGGGCTGAGACGCTCGATGCGGCGCAGGGCCCGCAGCAACTGCTGGCGGCACCAGTCGGTCAGCCACCAGCCCACTACCAGAATCAGCAGGGCGCTGATCAGGCGCAGCAGCAGATCCTGAGCCAGGGGCAGCAGGGTGACCAGGGAGTCGGGCGAGAGCGGAGACATCGCGCGGGGGCGTCAGGGCCGGGATGGACTGTCTCCATCCTGCGGGATGGCTGTTCAGAGCGGGGGCCGGGAGCCGCGGCGGTAGATCGGGTAGAGGGTCTCGTAGGCGGCGATCGCCAGTTCCGTTGGCAGCCCGGCCTCCCGAGCGGTGTCGTCGATCAGCAGCCGCGGGTCGAGCTGGTGGCGCTGGGCCAGATCCAGCAGCAGGGCGCAGAAGTTGTAGCCGCAGCGGACCAGCTGCTGGATGGCATCCTCCCAGAACAGCGTTTCGATGTCGGCGCTGCTGAATTCCTCACCGCTCTGGCGCAGCCGCAGGTTGAGGACGGTGCGGACAAAGGTCCGTTCGTGTTCGCAGTCCATTCGGGGCATCAGGATCAGCATGGTTGCGGGCCGGTCATGGGGTGCTGACAACGTACCCGCCCGATCTTCAGAAATGCTAAGTCCTATGGCGGATTTTGGCTGCGATAGGCTACTGGGACGATTGCGGTAACCGTGTGGCTCAACCTCCCCGTCTGGTACTCGGCCTGATCAGCGGTACCTCCGCCGATGGCATCGATGCGGCGCTGGTGCGGTTGCAGGGCCCACCGGAACGTCCGCAGCCGGAACTGGTAGGCGCCGACACCTACGCCTATGAACCGGCGCTGCAGGCCCGGATTCTGGCGGCCGCCAGCGGCACGCCCCTCTCGGCCGAGGACTGGGCGACGCTGGATGATGACGTCGCTAACGCCTTCGCCGAAGCGGCTAATCGTCTGCAGCAGCGGTACGGCGCTGCGGAGCTGATCGGCTCCCATGGCCAGACGGTGTTCCATCGCCCGCCCCGGCCCGGCAGCCTGGGGGTGAGCTGGCAACTGGGGCGGGGAGCGGCGATCGCCCGCGCCTGCGGTTTGCCGGTGGTGGCGGATTTCCGCCGGGCGGACCTGGAGGCCGGTGGTCAGGGCGCACCTCTGGTTCCGGCGGTGGATGCCCGGCTGCTGGCGGTGGATGGGGAAGTCCGCTGCATTCAGAACCTTGGCGGCATCGGCAATGTCACCTGGCTACCGCGACGCACAGATCCGGACTGGCTGGAGCGGGTGCGCGGCTGGGATACCGGACCGGCCAACTCGTTGCTGGATCTGGCGGTGCACTGGCTCAGTGACGGTGAGCACAGCTACGACGCCGACGGAGCCTGGGCGCGGCAGGGCCGGGTGCATGACGATCTGCTGCAGTCCTGGTTGGCGGACGACTACTTCACCCAGGCGCCGCCCAAGTCCACAGGGCGGGAACGGTTCGGCTGGCTCTGGCTGGAGCACCAGATGAACCGGGCCGCCTACCTGCAGGCGGCGGACTGGCTGGCGACCCTGACCGAATTCACCGCTGCCAGCATTGCCCTGGAGTACGAACGCTACCTGCCCCAGGCCCCGGATCGGGTGCTGCTCTGCGGCGGCGGGGCCCGCAATGGTCTGCTGCGGGAGCGGCTTCAGGCCCGCCTTGGCTGTCCGGTGGAGCGCACCGACGATTACGGCCTGGATGGTGACGCCAAGGAGGCGATTGCCTTCGCGGTGCTGGCCTGGTGGCGGGTGCAGGGCTTCCCCGGCAATCTGCCCGCCGTCACCGGTGCTGCGTCGCTGCTGCCTTTGGGGGATCTGTTCCGACCCTGAGCATCAGCCCGGCAGGTGCCCCTTCAGGAAGGTAATCACCTCCGGCAGTCCCTCGCCGCTCTTCAGGTTGGTGAAGACGAAGGGGCGATCGCCGCGCTGGGCGCGGGCGTCCCGATCCATTACCTCCAGGCTGGCACCCACCAACGGAGCGAGATCGATCTTGTTGATCACCAGTAGGTCCGAGCGGGTGATGCCGGGGCCGCCCTTGCGGGGAATCTTGTCGCCCGCCGCCACGTCGATCACGTAGATCGTCAGGTCCACCAGTTCCGGGCTGAAGGTGGCCGCCAGGTTGTCGCCACCGCTCTCCACGAAGCAGATGTCGAGGTCCGCGAACTGCCGTTCCAGCTCCTCGATCGCCACCAGATTGATCGAGGCATCCTCCCGGATGGCGGTGTGAGGGCAACCCCCGGTCTCGACGCCTCGGATCCGCTCCGGGGCCAGGGCCTGGGAACGCACCAGAAAGCGGGCGTCCTCCTGGGTGTAGATATCGTTGGTGACCACCGCCAGCTGCAGCTCCTGGCGCAGGGCCTTGCAGAGCACATCTACCAGCGCGGTCTTGCCGGAGCCGACCGGCCCGGCGACGCCGACACGTAACTTGCTGCTCATGGCTTCAACTCCGGAACAGGCGACTGTACTGAACTTCGTGGCGCATTGAGGCCAGGGACTGGCCCCAACTGCAGGCAACCAGATCCGCATCCGCCAGACCTGCGATGGCTATAACTGCCTGCTGTAGAGGCCCGTCGAGCTGCAGCAGCAGGCGCTGACCATCGGTCTGACCGAGGGGTACCAGACGTACCCCGGCGCTGATCAGGTTGTGGGCCCAGCTCTGGAGCAGACCCAGCAGTGCGGTATCCGCCGGAATCTGCCAGAGGTGGGCGGCGGCAGCGTAGGCCACGGTCCACTGGGGGGCCTCCGCCTGCCGCAGCCAGGGCAGCGTGGCCGAGTCGCCCTCAGGGGCTGGCAGATCCAGCAGCAGCCGCTGCAGCGATCGCCCCATCTGGGCATTCTGCAGCCGCAGTTCCTCGGTCTCCCGCAGGCTGGTCAGCCACCGGTTCCAATGGTCGACGGTCGCCCCATCACCCTCTGCGAAGGCTGCGAGGCAGCGCTGCAGGACGGCACCCTCCAGACGGATGCTGCCCCAGTGCAGTTCCCGCTGCAGCCACTGGCCGAGGTCGGTGGCGCTGGCGATCGCCCCGTTCGCCACCAGGGTCTCCAGCCCTTCGGAATAGCTGAAGGCACCCACCGGCAGGGCCGGACTGGTGAGCTGCAGCAGACGCAGCAGCGCGGCAGCCTCAGCCATGGTGGTGGTGTCCACCGGCGTAGGCGCCGTCCTCAGGCAGGAGCGGGGCCTCCTCCTCGACCACGGTCAGCCCCAGCCCCTCGAGCATCTGGCGCAGCACCGGGTCCGGGCTGAGGCGCAGGTAGGTGCGGCGCACCTCCAGCGGCACGTGGCGGTTGCCCAGGTGGTAGGCGGCCCGCAGCAGGGTCAGCTCATCGGCCGCCGTCACGGTGTAGACCGGTTCGGCCGCAGCGGTGATGCGATAGCGGGCCTGGCCCTGGTCATCCAGCAGGGAGTCGCCCGGCTGCAGAACCGTCCCCCGCGGCAGCTGCAGAAAGATGGATTCCTCAGTGCTCAGGTCGAGGCGACGCCGGGTCTGGCGGCGGGCTTCGGCATCCAGGGCGATCGCCGGGAGGGCATCGTTGTGGTCGTGACGGCGGGCAACGAGCAGCATGGGGTCAGCGAACGGATACCTCTGGACTATCGGCAGCCTCGAACCACCCATCTGTAGCCGCTGATACATTTTCCGGCCCCCGGGCCTGACCAGAGTGGGGCAGTCTTGGATGTCCTGCGCGTGTCAGTCGCTGTTTCCCCTGCTGCAACCCCCTGGGTCGGTCGTCTGGACCTGACGGCCGAGCGCCGGGGCGATCGCACCGTGGCCACCGTCCGCACCGAAGCGCCGCTGAAGGTGCAGCGGGCCTTCTATCCCGAGGGACCGGACTGCGCCCATCTGGCGCTGCTGCACACGGCTGGTGGGCTGGTAGGCGGCGATCGCCTCGCTCTCGACCTTGATCTGGCGGCAGACACCCGCACCCTGCTGACCACCGTGGCGGCGCAGAAAATCTACGGCAGTCGGGGCCTGTCGCGGCGGGTACCCGAAGGGCAGACGGCGACCCAGACGATGCGGGTGCGGGTGGGGGCTGGTGCCAGCGGTGAATGGCTGCCCCAGGAGACGATTCTCTTCAGCGGGGCCCTGTTCCATCAGGAACTGGTGGTGGAACTGGCCGCCGGGGCCCGCTGGTGCAGCTGGGAAATCACCCGGCTGGGGCGCACGGCGATGGGGGAGCAGTGGCAGTCGGGCGACTGGCGATCGCTGACCCGGGTCACCCGGGAGGGTCAGCTGATCTGGCAGGACCGCCAGTGGTTGCCCGCCGAGCCGGACCTGCTGCAGTCGGTGAACGGAGCGGCGGCACAGCCGGTGCTGGGCAGCTTCGTCTGGCTGGGTGCGGCGATCGAACCGGACCTGCTGCCGCTGCTGCGGGATGCGCTGACGGCCCATCCCGGCGAGTGGGGCCTCAGCCGCCTGCCGGAGGGACTGGTGGCCCGCTATCGGGGAGCCTCGAGTGAGCAGGCCCGACGGGGCTTCACGGCCCTGCTGGCGCTGCTGCGGCAGCAGCTGAGCGGGCGATCGCTGCCGGTGCAGCGGCTCTGGCCGACCTGAGCGCGATACGGTAGGGCCAGAGCCGCACAGGGAGCTGCCATGGCCCGGGCCATCTGGAACGACACGGTGATTGCCGAGAGCGACGACATCGAGATCGTCGAGAACAACTGCTACTTTCCGCCCTCGGCCCTGAAGGCCGACTGCTTCCGGCCCAGCAGCCATCAGACGGTCTGCGGCTGGAAGGGCACGGCCCACTACTACGACGTGATGGTCGGCGATCAGGTGAACGCCAACGCCGCCTGGTACTACCCTGAGCCCAAATCCGCCGCCGAGAACATCCGCGGCCGGGTGGCTTTCTGGAAGGGTGTCAGGGTCGAACGCTGACGCCTGGGTACCCGTCGGGCGTCCTGGGGTATGGATGGGCATGCTGAAGCGGCAGTTTCAGCGCTGACCTGTGGTTCTGCCCGATCCTCTGCCGCCCGATGCCAACCCCGAGCAGGATCGCCTGGCGGAGATTCGGGATGACCTCAGCTGCTGGCGCAGCTGGGGGCCCTACCTGGCGGATCGGGCCTGGGGCACCGTCCGTGAGGACTATTCCGCCGATGGGGATGCCTGGCGCTACCTGCCTTACGAGGCGTCCCGCTTCAAGGCCTACCGTTGGGGTGAGGACGGCATCGCGGGGATCAGCGATCGCTACCAGTGGCTGTGCTTTGCACCGACCTTCTGGAACGGGGTCGATGACCATCTCAAGGAACGCTACTTCGGGGTCAATCCCTACGAGGGCAACCACGGCGAGGATGTGAAGGACTACTACGTCCATGTCGACAACCTGCCCAGCCACGCCTACATGGCGCTGCTCTACCGCTACCCCCAGCGGCCGTTCCCCTACCGGCAACTGGTGCAGGAGAACCAGCGCCGTCAGGGCCAGGGGCCCGAGTACGAACTGATCGACACCGGTGTCTTCGAGGGCGATCGCTACTTCGACATCCGCATCGAATACGCCAAGGTCAGTCCTGAGGACCTCTGCATCCGGATCAGCGCCCACAACCGTGGTCCCGAAGCGGCGGACCTGCACGTGCTGCCGACCCTGTGGTTCCGCAACACCTGGCGCTGGGGGCCGCAACCACTGGAGGAGCCCGCGATCCGTGCCGGGACAACGCTGGCTGACGGAACTCTCTGTCTGCTGGCGGATGACGCCCACCGGCAGCCAGAACTGAGTATTCCCGACCACTACCGCCTCGGCCAGCGGCGGCTCTATGGTCCAACTGGGGGGCAGCTACTGTTCACCGACAACGAGACCCGGGCCGAGGTGGTCTACGGCCCCGGCAACGTCAGCCATACGCTGTACACCAAGGAGGCGTTCCACCGCTACCTCTGCGAGGGCGATCGCTCTGCTCTCAAGCCCATCGCTCAGGGCACCAAGGCAGCGCTGCACTACCGGCAGACCATTCCGGCCGGGGGCACCTGGGTGCTGCATCTGCGCCTCAGCGATCGGGATCTGGAGCAGCCCCTGGCCTCGGTCGATGACTGGATCGAACGGCGGCGGCAGGAAGCGGATCGCTTCTACGAGCGGCTGGCGCCCGCCGATGCCAGTGCCGATGAGCGGCTGATTCAGCGGCGGGCCCTGGCCGGTCTGCTCTGGAGCAAGCAGTGCTACATCTTCGACGTCGAGGTCTGGCTGAACGGCGACAACCCCAACTGGCCGCCCCCGCCGGGACGGGCGGCCATCCGCAACCGGCACTGGCGCCACCTCAACTCCCTGCGGGTGCTGTCGATGCCCGACAAGTGGGAGTACCCCTGGTTTGCCGCCTGGGATCTGGCTTTCCAGGCGGTGCCCTTCGCCCTGGTCGACCCGGCCTTCGCCAAGGACCAGCTCTGGTTTCTGCTGTTCGAGCAGTTCCAGCATCCCAACGGTCAGCTGCCCGCCTACGAATGGGAGTTCAACGACCTCAACCCGCCGGTGCATGCCTGGGCCGTCTGGCGGGTTTACAACATGGACCGGCAGCGCCGCGGGCAGGCCGATCGCCCCTGGCTGGAGCGCTGCTTCCACAAGCTGCTGCTTAACTTCACCTCCTGGGTGAATCAGGTGGACCGCGAGGGCAACAACATCTTCGAGGGTGGCTTCCTCGGTCTCGACAACATCACCGTGGTGGATCGCAGTCAGCCGCTGGGGCAGGGGGCGGTGCTCGAGCAGTCCGACGCCACCGGCTGGATGGGGATGTTCTGCCTCAATCTGATGCGCATCGCTCTGGAACTGGCCCGGGAGAATCCGGTCTACGAGGGGCTGGCGACCAAGTTCTTCGAGCACTACACCTACATCGGCTACGCCATGAAGCAGCGGGGGAACCGGGATGCGGCCCTCTACGATCCCGAGGACGGCTTCTTCTACGACTTGCTGCGTTACCCCGATGGCTGCACCCGTCAGTTCCGGGTGCGATCGCTGGTGGGGCTGATTCCCCTGTTTGCGGTGGAGCGCCTGGAGGAGCCCTGGATCGAACCGTTCACGGAGTTCCGCACCAATCTCACCTGGTTCCTCAAGAACCGCCCGGAGCTGGTCTCGGAGACCATTCACCCGATCCGCCGCCCGGACGGCAGCCGCACCTATCTGCTGACCATTGTCAACCAGCATCAGCTGCGGCAGCTGCTGACGGTGCTGCTCGACCCCCGGGAGTTTCTCTCGCCCTACGGCATCCGCTCCCTCTCGCGCCGCCACGCGACCGAGCCCTTCGAGTTCAACGGTCTGGTGGTGGGCTACGAACCGGCGGAAAGTGTTTCCAAGCTCAAGGGCGGCAATTCCAACTGGCGCGGGCCGATCTGGTTTCCCACCAGCTTTCTGGTCATCGAATCCCTGCGCAAGCTGGGGACGGCCTACGGTCCCCAGGCGCGGCTGAGGTTACCCGGTAGCAGCGGCCCCCCGCCCAGCTTCCACGATCTGGCCCGGGAACTGGCCCGGCGGCTGGTGGCCCTGTTCCGCCTGGATGCGAAGGGGCGGCGACCGGTGTGGGGAGAGACGTCTGGGTTCTGCGATCGCCCCGACTGGCGCGACGAACTGATGTTCTTCGAGTACTTCCACGGCGACACCGGTGCGGGGCTCGGGGCCAGTCACCAGACCGGCTGGACAGCCCTGGTCGCCAATCTGATCGACGAGTGGCGCTGAATCCAGGCCCGGAGCAGCAGCACTCCCAGCCCTACCCCACCCTTGAATGCAGTGATGAGAGACGCTATCCGGTACAAACAGACTCGGCACGGTGAGAGCGTGAATCTGGCATGACCGGCGCTCCGGGCACCGCGAACGGCCCTGAGGCGGTACCCCGGGGAAACATCGGATCACCTGTTCCTGAAGCGTCGGGTGACATGACCAAGAGACTTGAGAAACTGAACGGGATCCTGTTCCGCATAACGAACCTATGCCTGGAACCGGCAATCGTGCTTCTGGCGCTGGTCGTGGCGATCGCCCAGGGGTATGAATTGTCGACCAAGTCGGAGACCATTTCGTTGGCCATCTGTCTAGGTGTATTAGCTCTAGCGTCCTTTGCCCTGAACTGGGCCAGGGTTCCAGCCGATCTCTGCACGCTGGCCCTGAGAGAGAAGGCCTATCGGGCCGGTCTGGATGCCATGGTGGGCAGCCTACTGTTTGTGGTCGCGATTGGATGGGCCTGGCTATCGATGTATACGCCTCCATCCGTATATCTGGTCCTGTTTGCCATTCACCTGATCTTCGTGATGCTGGCTGTTCTGACTTCCTGCTCAGCCATGATCCGCATCATCCGATGCTTTCATCAGGTCGAGGTCTAATCAGCTAGCGAGAACTGGTTTCGGCAGGATCTCTGCATCTCATCCCAAAGGTGTTGCGGTCAGAACTCTCGAATCAGGGGAGTGAACAATTCAAGTACTGAAGACAGACAATGACCACGCGCACACCGCCACCTGTTACCACGATCCATGGGACAGCTCAAAGATTCCTGAGCCTGTGGATATGACTGAACCGTCTCCGTCACCTGCTTACCGGCATCACTGGGGCAGCAGTCAGCAGTATTCAGCCGCCTTTGTCGCTCTGGTGGCGCTGTTGGTGACGACCCAATTGATCGGCAGCATTCTGGGAGTCAAGCTGGTGCAGGTCGGGCCACTGATCTTCGATGGTGCCCTGGTGCTGTTTCCGATCAGCTACATCTGCGGCGATGTGATCACCGAAGTCTATGGCTATCGCAGCGCCCGACAGACCATCTGGTTATCCTTTGGCTGCACAGCACTGTTTGTACTGGCTAGTGCAGTGGTGCAGTGGTTGCCACCGGCTCCCGGCTGGTCCCATCAGGCCGAGTTCGAGGTGATTCTGGGCGTTGTTCCCAGGCTGGTTCTGGCCAGTTTTCTAGCCAATCTCAGCGGTGAATTCGTCAATGCCGGGGTGCTCTCTGCCATGAAGCGTCGCAGTTATGGCCAGCAGCTCTGGAAACGCTTTGTCGTCTCCACTATGGCCGGGCAGGGGGTGAATTCCGTGATTTTCTATATTCTGGCGTTCACAGGTACCGTGCCTTTTCCGGATGTGCTCTGGGGCGTTTTCAGCAGTTGGCTATTCAAGTCCGTCTATGAGGCTGCCGCCCTGCCGATCACCTGTCGGGTGGTGAATTCTCTGAAACGGGCCGAGAAACTGGACGTGATTGATGATGATCTGGTCAGTTATATGCCGTTTACCCTGAATGCCCGCTGACCTCAGCTGCTACCCGAGAACAGTCAGGTAGTGGAGGCTGAACCACTGCTGGGGGTCGGTCCAGACGCGCTCGGCCCGGAAGCCATGGCGGGCGGCGATCGCCTGGAATTCTTCGATGCCGAACTTGTAGGAGTTCTCGGTGCGTAGCTGTTCCCCGACCCGGAAGGGGATGGCCTCCCCGGCAATCCGGTAGGTGCGATCGCTGAGGCTCTCCAGACCCATCTCGATCCGTCCCGCCTCGGGGTTGTAGCAGGCCCGGTAGCGGAACTGATCGAGGTCGAAGTCCGCTGCCATCTCCCGGTTGAGGCGGGCCAGCAGGTTGAGGGCGAACTCGGCCGAGACTCCGGCGGCATCGTCGTAGGCCGGCTCCAGAATGCTGGCGGACTTCTTCAGGTCCACCCCGATCAGCAGCCCCCCACCGGGCCCGAGCAGGTGAGCGGTGTTGGCCAGGAAGGCATCCAGTTCAGCGGGCTCGAAGTTGCCCACCGAGGAGCCGGGGAAGAAGGCGACGCGACGGGCCCGGGAGAGGTCACCCAGCTCCGGTAGGTCCAGAGGCTGGCAGAAGTCGGCGCAGACCGCGATCACCGGCAGGCTGGGGTAGAGCCCCGCCAATTCGCGGCAGCAGTGCGCTAGGTGCTCCTTCGAGATGTCCAGCGCCAGGTAGGCCCGCAGCTCGGGGATGGCATCGAGCAGAATCCGGATCTTGCGGCTGCTGCCGCTGCCGAACTCGATCAGCAGACTGTCCGCCAGCAGCTCCCGCAGGGCTGGGGCGGCGGCGGTGAGAATCGACAGCTCCGTGCGGGTGAGGTAGTACTCCGGCAGCTCGGTGATTGCGTCGAACAGCTGGGAGCCGATGCGGTCGTAGAGATACTTCGCGCCCAGGAACTTGGGCTGGCGCTGCAGCCCGGCGATCGCCTCGGCCTGGAAGTCGGCTTGGGCCGGATGCAGGTCGATCAGACGGAAGTTGGCCAGAACGGTCACAGGTCGGCTCCGAGACGGATAGTGCTGAACATCCAGCGGCTGTGGGACGGGAAGAAGTTGCGGTAGCTGGGGCGGATGTGGTCGGCGGGGGTGACGCAGGCACCGCCACGCAGCACCATCTGGTTGCACATGAACTTACCGTTGTATTCCCCCAGGGCCCCGGCGGCGGGTCGGTAGCCAGGGTAGGCGATGTAGGGGCTGGCGGTCCATTCCCAGCCATCGCCGTACCACTGGCCGTGGCCCGGTTCCGGGCGCAGGCGATCGCGCTCCAGCAGGTTGCCCTGCAGGGGTTGGGTGCGGGCCACGGCTTCCCATTCCGCCTCGGTGGGCAGGCGGCCACCGCGCCAGCGGGCGTAGGCATCGGCCTCGAAGTGGCTGATGTGGCAGACCGGCGCGTCCAGCTCCAGCGGGATCAGCCCAGCCAGGGTGAACTGGCACCACTCACCGTCCCGCTGCTGCCAGTACAGCGGGGCCTGCCAGCCCTCCCGGCTGACCGTGGCCCAGCCTTCGGACAGCCACCACTGGGCCTGCCGGTAGCCGTCGGCTGCGATGAACTCCAGATACTCGCCGTTGGTCACCAGCCGGTCGGCGATGCGGAAGGGCGGCAGATAGGTGGGATGTTCGGGCCCCTCGTTGTCGAAGTGGAACCCGGGCCCCTCGGTGCCGACCGTGACCAGTCCGCCGGGGTGCTCGAGCCAGCCCTGGGGTACGGCAGCAGAGGTTGGGGTATCTGCCAGTTCCGGCCGGTAGGCGGGCAGCAGTGGATTCACCGACAGGTTGTAGAGGGTATCCATGAGCAGCAGTTCCTGGTGCTGCTGTTCGTGGTGCAGCCCCAGTGTCGTGCGGCTGCGGACCTCGGGATCGTCGGCTCGCTGCTCGAGCAGTGCCGTCATGGCGGCATCGACCGCCGCCCGGTAGGCATAGACCTCCGCCACCGTCGGTCGGGAGAGCAGCCCCCGCTGGGCCCGGGGATGGCGATCGCCCACCGCCTCGTAATAGGAGTTGAACAGGTAGTCGTAGCCGGGGTGGTGTACCCGGTAGCCCGGCAGGAAGGGCCGTAGCAGGAAGGTCTCGAAGAACCAGGTGGTGTGCCCCAGGTGCCATTTGGGCGGGCTGGCATCCGCCATCGCCTGCAGGCCGTAGTCTTCGGTGGCCAGGGGCTGGCAGAGGGCCTCGGTCTGCGATCGCACGCGCTGATAGTGGGCAGCCAGCTGAATCGGGGCGGAACAGACGCTCATGACAGGCAGACAGGGATTGCAGTTATTGTCGGGGGCGATCGCCCGGCGATGCCCGGACTGCTCCGGAAAGTTTCGGACGCGCATAGAAAAGGGGCTGCCCCCGAAGAGGCAGCCCCGCAGATTGTGTGTGAGAAAAGTCGTAACCGGAGGGTCGTTAGAACACGAACTGGGTGCGCAGGACCGGGGTGAAGATCACGCCGCCGTTGATGCCATCAACGCCACCACCAGGGTTGGTGATGAAGTAGAAGCCGGGGGTGATGCTGATGTTGTCGGTGACCTGGAACTTGTAACCCGCTTCCAGAGCAAAGTTGCCACTGTCGGCATTAGCCGAGTCGCTGGCGCTGGTCACCCAGGGAATCTGGCCGATGGCTAGGTTGGCGGAGTTACCCTTGGCGAACAGGTTGGGGAAGGTGGCCCCGACCATCCAGGAGGCAACCTGGCTGGTGGCACCAGAACCACTGCCCAGCCAGCCGTAGCCGAAGGCACCGCTCAGGGTGAAGTTGGGGTTGAAGGCATAACCCAGGGTCACGCCGAAGTTGTTACTGGCAACGACGTTACCGGCAAAGCCATCGGGACCGACCAGAGCCCGGTAGGTACCGTAGGAGACACCGCCGTAGTTACCCTGGCTGTTGGTGTTCTGGCCCTTGCGATAGGCGTAGACCAGCGAACCGACGAAGTTGCCGCTGTCGCTCTGCCAGTTGATCTGGGCGGTCAGTTGGTTGCCCAGACCGAACAGACCAGCACTGTCGAGACCACCGGTGGAGGCGTTGCCGTTCACGGCTGCGGTTTGGGCGATCCAGGCAAGACCGAAGTTGAAGTTCTTGCTCAGCTGCCAGTTGAAGCCGGCACCACCGACGTTGGGGGCGTTGCCGTCGCCGTAGACGCCGGGCAGGCCAGCACCGAAGTAGTAGTTGAAGACCGGGGTGTAGAAAGTGCCGGTCTGGGAGAAAATGTCCTCAACCTGCAGGTCGGAAGTACCGACGGTGAAGGTGACGTTGTTGACCGGGAACTTGTAGTAAAGCTTGTCGAGGTAGAAGGGGCTACCAGGCGCAACCGATTCACCCGGCAGAATGTTCAGGTAGTCGTAATCGAGGGCCGCACCAGGGTAGGAGAAGGGGGAATCCTCAGGCAAACCACGGGTTGCGGGCGACCAGATATTGCTCTGACGGACGCGGGTCTTGAGCAGGTCCTTACCGGTGAAGCTGGTGTTGAAGTCCAGGTCAACCAGGGTGCCGAAGCTGACACCGGTGTTGGTGCCCTGGGGATTGTAGGCCTGATCCAGCGACATGATCACCGAGCCGGCCAGCTTGGTGGTGGTGCTGAACTGCTGAGCCTGGAGTTCGGCGACCTTGGCGTCGAGGGCATCAACACGGCCCTTGAGGGTAGCCAGTTCCGCCTGGAACTCCTGCATGAGGCGCTTCAGGGTTTCCAGGTCTTCCTTGGAAGCGGCGTATTCGGTGACCTTGTCGATACAGGCGTTCAGACCGGCGGCAAACTCGTAGCGGCTCAGCGCCTTGTTGCCCTGGTAGGTCTTGTTGGGGTAGCCGACGATGCAGCCGTA
>CAYZUY010000029.1:9233-16369 GCA_964481495.1 uncultured bacterium | reverse complement strand
ACCGGGACCGGCAAGACGATGCTGGTCAGCCAGTTCATCGATACCGCCTGCCAGAACAAGGAGCGGGCCATTCTCTTCGCCTACGAGGAATCCCGGGCCCAGCTGCTGCGCAATGCCTACTCCTGGGGCATCGACTTCGAGGAGATGGAGCGGCAGAACCTGCTCAAGATCATCTGCGCCTACCCGGAATCCGCCGGTCTGGAGGATCACCTGCAGATCATCAAGTCGGAGATCTCCGAGTTCAAGCCGGCTCGGATGGCAATCGACTCCCTCTCGGCCCTGGCCCGGGGGGTGAGCAACAACGCCTTCCGTCAGTTCGTGATCGGCGTCACCGGCTACGCCAAGCAGGAGGAGATCACCGGCTTCTTCACCAACACCAGTGACCAGTTCATGGGGTCGCACTCGATCACCGACTCCCACATCTCGACGATCACCGACACGATCCTGCTGCTGCAGTACGTGGAAATCCGCGGCGAGATGGCCCGGGCAATCAACGTCTTCAAGATGCGCGGCTCCTGGCACGACAAGGGCATCCGGGAGTTCACGATCAGCAGCAAGGGCCCGGATATCCAGGACTCTTTCCGAAACTTCGAGCGGATCATCAGCGGTTCGCCCACCCGGATCAGCATCGACGAGAAGAACGAACTGGCCCGGATCGTGCGCGGGGTTCAGGAGAAGACCGGCGACGAGTAGGCCCTGGCCTCACCCGGAACGGGATCAGCGGTGTCAGGCGATCGCCCCGGCGCCGCTGTCGCGTTTCGGGGCCTCCTCATCCTCGGGCTGCCAGAGGGGCAGATCGAACCAGAAGGTGGTACCGGTGCCGACCTCGCTGACCAGATGAATGCGGCTCTGGTGCTTCTCGATGATGTTGCGCACGATCGACAGCCCCAGGCCGGTACCTTCGAGGGTGTGTACCCGGTTCTCCACCCGGAAGAAGCGGTCGAAGATCGCGTCCTGGTCCTCGGGGTCGATACCCATACCGGTATCGCAGACCTCCACCCGCACCGTCGGCAGAGCCCGGACAATCTGCAGGCCCTGTTCATCGGGGCGGGGCAGCGGCTGCCCGGTCAGGTAAGCCCGGATCATCACCGTGCCCTCGGATTCGGTGAACTTGAGGGCATTACCCACGAGGTTGGCGAACAGTTGCAGCAGCAGGTCGTAGTTGCCGCGCACCGGCGGCAGGTCCGGCTCCACCTCGAAGGCCAGATGGATGCCCTTGTCGCGGGCGTTGAGCTGGTAGGTGCGCAGGGTCTGCTCGATCGCGGGCAGCAGGTCCGTTGCCTGGAACTCGAAGCGACGGTTCGACTCCAGCCGTGACAGATCGAGCACATCGTTCACCAGCCGGGTGAGGCGATCGGTCTCGTTGTTGGCAGTTTCGAGGAACTCCCGGCGTTCCGCCTCGCTCAGGTCATCGCCGTAGTCGTGCAGCGTCTCGATGAAGGATTTGATGTTGAACAGCGGCGTGCGCAGCTCGTGGGAGACATTGCTGATGAACTGGCTTTTGGCGTTGTTCAGCTCCACCTCACGGCTGATGTCCTGCACCGTCATGGCGATGCCCTTGACGTTCTCCCGCGCCTGGTCGAGCACGGTCGTGAACAGCACCCGCACGGTGCGGTTATTGGTCAGGCAGTGGCGGAACTCCAGCCCCTCCTTCATTCCCTGGGCCAGACTGCTGAGGGCATCCTGGGCCTCCTCGGCCAGGGACGGCGGTAGCTGGTCGAGGATGGGGGCTCCCCCAAGGGCCTTGCCCTCCCAGTTGAAGATGCGGATCGCTGCCGGGTTGACGACGACGATCTGCTGGTCCCGATCGAGCAGCACCGCCCCGTCGGCAATCGTCGAGACCAGGATCTCCAGCTTGGCCTTCTCGGCGGTCAGTTCCTCGATATTCTGCTCGTCGTAGTGCTCGAGCCGCTCCGCCATCTCGTTGAAGCTGGCGATCAGCTGGCCCAGTTCACCACTGGGGGGCAGGTCGATACGCTGGCGGAAATTCCCGGCGGCGATACTGCGCACCCCCTGCACCAGCTCCCGGATCGGCTGGGTGATGATCAGGGCGTTGAAGACCGCACCCACAATCACCAGCACCCAGATGGTGATGAAGACCGCAACGGTAACATCCCGGGTCAGCCCCGAAGAGGCCACCACCGTCGGGTTGGGATTGATGCCCAGGGCCATGATCCCGAGATAGCGATCGTCCTGGTAGAGCGGCACAAAGACATCGGTCACCTCTCCGGCGGGGGTCTGGTGCTGGCGCACCATCGGCAGGTCCGCCTGGCGCAGGTACTCCTCGGGCAGCTGGATGCGTCGCTGGATGGTGAGGGAGTTACGCACCTCCGACTGGGAGAAGGGAATGCCCAGGAAGATGTCGCCGTCGGGGTCGGCGTAGAGGATGTAGCGGATGCTGCTGGAGCTGTTGTAGAAGCGGTAGGAGAAGCTGGTGAGTGCCTCCCGGTCGTTATCCGCCACGTAGGGCGTGACGTTGGCGGCAATCAGCAGCCCCAGATCGCGACCGAAACGGGTGTCGTTGGCCCGCGCATCCTGCTGGATGCTGTTGACGGCCCAGAAGGTGAGGGCCGTCATGATCAGCGACACCACCAGGGTGGCCAGGGCCATCAGCTTGGTCTGGAGCGTGAACTCCGCCCACCAGCGCCGCAGCCGTTCCCAGAGATCCCCCATCGCCTCCATCTCCGCTAGCGGCTGCGCACCTGCCAGCCGATGTCGCGGCGGCAGTAGAGCCCGTCAAAGTGAATCCGGTCAAGGGCGGTGTAGCTGCGCTCGAAGGCCCGGTCGAAGTTCTCGCCGAGGGCGACGACGTTGAGCACCCGGCCGCCGCTGGTGACCACAACGCCGTCCTGCAGGGCCGTGCCCGCATGGAAAACCTCGGCTCCCGCCTCGGCAGCCGCCGCCAGCCCGGCGATCGCATCGCCCTTGCGGTAGTCACCGGGGTAGCCCCCGGCGGCAGCCACCACGCAGGCGGCTACAGCGGGCTTCCAGTCCAGGGGCGGCAGGCTGTCGAGACGTCCCTCAGCGCAGGCCAGCAGCACCTCAGCCAGATCGCTCTCGAGCAGGGGCAGCACCGCCTGGGTTTCGGGGTCACCGAAGCGACAGTTGTATTCGATCACCTTGGGGCCATCGGGGGTGATCATCAGACCGGCGTAGAGGATGCCCCTGTAGTCGATGCCACGGGCCTGGAGCGCCGCCACGGTGGGCGCCAGAATGGTGCGCTCGACCTCAGCAATCAACTCGGGGGTACCCAAGGGAGCCGGGGCATAGACGCCCATGCCGCCGGTGTTGGGGCCGGTGTCGCCCTCGCCGACACGCTTGTGATCCTGGGCGGGCAGCAGTGGCCGGAAGGTCTTGCCGTCGGTCAGGGTCAGCAGGGACAGCTCCGGACCGGTGAGGCATTCCTCGATCACCACCATTTGACCAGCACTGCCGAAGGCACCACTGAAAGCGGCCTCGACGGCTTCCAGGGCTTCCTCGACGGTGGCCGCTACGACCACGCCCTTCCCGGCAGCCAGACCATCCGCCTTGACCACAATCGGCGCCCCCTCAGCCTCGACGTAGGCCCGGGCGGGCGCCGCCTCAGTGAAGGTACCGCTGCGGGCGGTGGGCACCCCGGCCTCCGCCATCAGGTCCTTGGCCCAGGCCTTGCTGGCCTCGATGCGGGCGCCATCGGCATTGGGGCCGAACACCGCGATACCCTCGGCCCGCAGGCAATCGCCCAGCCCTTCGGCCAGGGGCACTTCGGGCCCAACCACCACCAGCTTCACGGCATGGTCACGGCAGGCGGCCACCAGAGCCGTCTGGTCGCTGACGGCGATCGCCAGATTGGTACAGCCCTTCAGGGTGGCGGTGCCGCCGTTGCCTGGGGCACAGAACAGCTCACTCACCTGGGGCGACTGCAGCAGCTTCCAGGCGAGGGCGTGCTCCCGCCCTCCATTGCCGACGACCAGAACGTTCACAGCGCGATTCCGACTTGCTCAGAGGACGGGTTTAATGGGAGGGACCTTCCGCCGGGCGTCGGTTCAGGCCGATGCCGCTGACCCAATGCCATCCAGTCCGCTCGCCAGAGCCTATTATCCCATGCGGGCTCTGACCCTGGCCGCCCTGGCGCTGCTGGTCGCCACCGCCCTGCCCCTGCAGGCCCAGACAGTCCCCGAGCGACCGCTACCCAGCCTCGACCCCTCCCTGCCGGAGCCGCTCAAGCCTCTACCGCCGGTGCCCCGGCCGATCACACCGCTCGAACAGCGGGAAATCCGGGTGCTGATTGACCTGCTCGACACCCAGGCCCGGGCTCTGGCCCGCAGCGGCGACCTAGAGGGTGCCTTCGAACTCTGGTTCCGCTCGGCCCGTCTGGCCCAGCGGCTCGGCCCGGACGAGGAACTGCCGGTGCTGCGGCGTCTGGCCACCGCCCTGGCCGAGCATCCACGCAAACCGGAACGGCAGGCCCTGGAGAAACGCCTGCGGGCTCTGGAGCCAACGCTGCCCTGGCAGCCGCCCCGGTCGCGACTGCTGCGGGCCGACACCTACCGGGAAATCCGCAATCTGCCCCAGGCCCTGGGGCTCTATCGGGGGCTGCTGGATCGCATCCCTCCCGGTCAGTTGCCGGTTCTAGAGAGCCGCCTGCTGGGGGCGATCGCCCGGCTGGAGCTGGGCCGGTTCGAGGAGGGCCCGGCGATCGAAGCCCTGCGGCGGCGACTGGCCCTGCTGCTGGCCAACCCAACCCTGGCCGCCCAACCCCTGCCCCCCGTCTCCGGCGCCCCGAAGCTGACGGAACTGCAGTGGACGCTACTGGAACTGCTCCAGGCCCTCGAGCAGACCGGCGGCTACGCCGAAGCAGCACAGCTGCGCCAGGGAGCACTGACCCAGGTTCCCCCAGCCCGCCAGGACGCCTGGCGCCTGGCCCTGGCCCGGGACCAGCGGCAGTCCGGCGCGGAGCCCGAGGCGGTGCTGACCCTGCAGGCGCTGATCCGCGACACCGCCGTGCGCAAGGGCCAGACCGGCAATGCCGCCATCCACCGCGAGGCACTGACGGAGCTGGCCCAGCTCTACCGCCAGCGGCAGCAGAGCGACGATGCCCTGGTGGTGCTCGACCTGCTGGCCCGGGAGGACCGACGCAATGGCAACACCTACGGGCTGATGGAGACCCAGGTAGCGATCGCCCGCCTGCAGTGGCAACAGGGAAACCGGGAGGCAGCACAGGCCGCCCTGGCCCAGGCCAGCGCCGCTGCCACCCGTCTCAGCCTCAGCTATGCTCCCCTCAACGACCTGCGGGATGACCTGGCCAAGCCGGAGCCGCCGCAGAAGTAGACTGGGACTTTGAGACACCCCCGGATTTCCATGACCGAAGCGCTCTACGAAGGCAAAGCGAAAATCGTCTACGCCACCGACGATCCCCAGGTCTATCGCGCCTACTTCAAGGACGACGCTACGGCCTTCAACGCCCTCAAGAAGGGGCAGATCCGCGACAAGGGCCAGGTCAACTGTACGATTTCAAGCCACCTGTTCCGGGAGCTGGAAGCCGCCGGGGTGCCCACCCATTTCCTCGAGCAGACCTCCGAACGGGAGATGCGGGTCAAGGCGGTGCGCATCGTCCCCCTGGAGGTGGTGGTGCGCAATATCGCCGCCGGTAGCCTCTGCAAGCAGACCGGCTTGAGCGAGGGCACCCTGCTGGCGCCCCCGCTGGTGGAGTTCTTCCTCAAGGACGACAGCCTTGGCGACCCGCTGCTCACCCCCGACCGGCTGCAGCTGCTCAACGTCGCCACCCCCGAGCAGGTGGAGCAGCTGCGCAGCCTCGCCCTGCGCATCAACCAGTTCCTGATCGCCTTCTTCGCCGACTGCGGCATCACCCTGGTGGACTTCAAGCTGGAGTTCGGCCTCGATCTGGACGGCACCCTGCTGCTGGCCGACGAGATCAGCCCCGACACCTGTCGCCTCTGGGACCGCAACGAAACCGACCCCGAAAAGCGCATCCTTGACAAGGACCGCTTCCGCCGCGATCTCGGCGGCATCGAGGACGCCTACCAGCAGGTGATGCAGCGGGTATTGGAGAAATCCGGCGATCGCCCCGCCCTGGGGTAGGATGCTCTGAATCGATTTCCGGGAACCCCACGGGGCTACCGGCTATCTCTCAATCCGGTAAGCGGCGACGGCCCCGGTGCCCGGGGGCGTTCTCCATCAGTGTGGTGTGTGGACATGCACAGTTCTGAAACTCGGCGAGGGACCCTGGCGGTCCTGCTGGCCACGGTGGCGGCGATCGCCGCGCAGCCCCCGGCGCTGGCAGCCCCCGGCAGCACAACTCCACCAACAAAGCCCCTCGCCCAGCCGAAGCCGAGCAATGCCCCGGCCACGCCGGCTCCGGTAACCCCTCCCGCAACCCCGGCCCCCGCAGCTGCCCCGGCGGCACCCAGCGCCGACGCGCCCGCCCCCGAGCCCCAGGTGCTGATCGCAGAGGTGCAGATCGTCGGGCTCCAGGGCAATCCGGCGGAAGGGGAACTGCTCGACGCCCTCTACAGTGCCATCCGCACCCGGCCCGGTGCCGCCTCCACCCGCAGTCAGCTGCAGGCCGACCAGAACGCCATCTACGCCACCGGTCTGTTCAGCAACGTTCAGGTGCTGCCCGAGGACACCCCCCTGGGGGTGCGGGTCACCTTCGTGGTCGATCCCAACCCTGTCCTCACCAAGGTGATCACCGAAGGCGCCACCAAGCTGCCCCAGTCGGTGATCGACGACATCTTCGCCGATGCCTACGGCAAGGTGGTGAACCTGCAGCGGCTGCAGGCCAAGCTGCGCAAAATCAACACCTGGTACAAGGAGAACAGCTACGTTCTCGCCCAGGTGGTCGATGCCTCGCGTATCAGTCCCCAGGGAGAACTGACCCTGAAGATCGCCGAGGGCATCGTCAGCGATATTCAGGTGCGCTACCTGAACGCCGACGGTAAGACAGTGGATGAGGAGGGCAAACCGCTCCAGGGCAAGACCCGGCTGCGGGGACGGCTGGGGGCCGAGACCTGCGGCCGGCTCCAGGCCCGGTTGCTCGACCACACCTTGCGGGTGGCCGACGGCGGGGCCGCCACCACCGGCGGCACCGTGCGGCTGCAACTGGCGGGGGCCGGCCCACACTGCTGTGACCGGCC
>CAYZUY010000029.1:0-9223 GCA_964481495.1 uncultured bacterium | reverse complement strand
ATGATTTGTCCGCCATTGGGCAACCAAAGAGGCAGACCCGGCCCTACATCATCACCCGGGAGTTCTCCCTCAAACCCGGAGATGTCTTCAACCGCAAGCAGGTCGAAGGCGACCTCAAACGCGTCTTCGACCTCGGTCTGTTCAGCGATGTGCGCCTTGCCCTGGAACCGGATCCCCAGGATCCGACCCGGGTAATCGTCATTCCCAACGTCCAGGAGTCCCAGTCCGGTAACCTTTCAGCCGGTGTCGGCTACAGCAGCGTCAGCGGCATCTTCGGGACCATCGGCTTCCAGGAACAGAACCTGGGCGGCAACAACCAGAAACTGAGCTTCAACGGCTCCCTGGGGACCCGGCAGGCCCTGTTCGACATCAACTTCACCAACCCCTGGATTGACGGCGATCCGAACCGGACCTCCTTCTCCACCTCGGTCTTCAGCAGTATCGAAGCGCCGCTGCCCTTCATCAACGGCCCGATCACCGACAACCTGCCCAACGGCAACCAGATCCTCGCCGCCCGCTACGGCGGTCAGGTGATCTGGGCCCGTCCCCTCACCGATGACATCTACAAGAAGTCGGAGTGGTCGGCCTACTGGGGCTTCCAGGGTCAGGCCGTGACCACCCAGGACTTCGACGGCCAGTGCTTCAACCAGGACCAGTTCGGAAACGCCCTCACCGCCAGCGGTGGCTGCCAGGATGTGCTCACCGGTCTGCCGGTCGGCGTCAGCCGTGACACCCGCAACGACCCCCAGGCGGCCACCAGCGGTAGTCTCTACCGGTTGGGCAACACCTTCTACTTCCCTGCCATGGGCAACGGGGTGCTGTTCAACCGCGTCTCGGGCAACTTCGCCTGGTACCTGCCCAGCCAGCTGGTGCGCTGGACCGAGGGCTGCCAGAAGGCCAACCCCAACGCCAAGGAATGTCCTCAGACCTTCGCCTTCAACGTCCAGGCGGGTTGGGCCACCGGGAACGTGCCGCCCTACGAGGCACTCTGCATCGGCGGTGTGAACACGATTCGCGGCTATCAGGAATGCGGCGTGGCCAGCGGTGGAGCCTACCTGTTCGGCACCGCCGAGTACCGCTTCCCCTTCCCCTGGATCAGCGACTGGGTGAGCGGGGCAGTCTTCCTCGATGCCGGGTCCGACCTCGGCTCCGGTGGCGCCGTGATCGGCACCCCCGGTCTGGCCCGGGGCAAGCCGGGAGCCGGTCTGGGCTACGGCATCGGCGTGCGCATCAATACACCCGTGGGTCCGGTGCGGCTCGACTACGCCCAGAATACGGACAACGGCAACCAGCTCGGGTTCGCCATCGGCCAGAAGTTCTAAGCCCCATGCCCCTTACCGTTTCACGCCTGCAGTCCTCGGTCCGTCGCGAGGGCATCGGTCTCCACAGCGGCCTGACGGTGGCAGTGGACCTCCACCCGGCCCCGACCGGCCAGGGCATCCGCTTCCGGCGCACGGACCTGCCGGAGCAGCCGGAACTACCGGCTCACATCGGCATCGTGCAGGAAACCCAGCTCTCCACGGAGCTGGTGCAGGGTGAGGTGCGGGTGCGCACGATCGAGCACCTGATGGCAGCCCTCAGTGGCCTGAATATCGTCGACGCCCTTGTCGAGGTCTCGGGACCGGAGCTGCCGCTACTGGACGGATCCGCCCTGGGCTGGCTGGAGGCGATTCGCGAGGCCGGACTGGAGACGACAGAGCACCCGCGTCCGCTGCTCATGCTTGAGCAGGACGTGACGGTACGGGAAGGCGATGCCTTCGTGACCGCGATTCCGGCCGAGCACCCCCGCCTCTCCTACGGCATCGATTTCCCGCTCAAGCCCATCGGCAACCAGTGGCACAGCTTCGCCTGGGGAGCGGAGGAATTCGCGACAGCGATCGCCCCCGCCCGCACCTTCGGCCTCGCCCCCCAGATCGAGCAGCTGCGCCAGATGGGCCTGATCAAAGGTGGCAGTCTCGACAACGCGCTGGTCTGCGACCACGACCGCTGGCTCAACCCGCCGCTGCGGTTCGAAAACGAGCCCGCCCGTCATAAACTTTTAGATCGGGTGGGCGATCTGAGCCTGCTCGGGGTCCTGCCCTGCGCACACATTCTTGCCTACAAGGCCAGTCACCGGCTGCACACGCAGCTGGTCCACCGTCTCGCCGCCCTGGCGAGCTAACCCGTCCTGCTGCCGGATTTGTCTGTGTCCTCCGACGTGATTGCCGCCCCCGCCCTGCCCCTGACCACAGAGGCCATCCAGGGGCTGCTGCCCCACCGCTACCCCTTCGCCCTGGTTGATCGGATCATCGAACACGAACCCGGAGTGCGGGCGGTCGGCATCAAGAACGTCACCTTCAACGAGCCCCACTTCCAGGGCCACTTCCCGGAACGGCCGATCATGCCGGGGGTGCTGATCGTCGAGGCCATGGCCCAGGTGGGCGGAATCGTGATCAGCTTGATGCCGAATCTGCCCAAGGGACTGTTCGTGTTTGCCGGTATCGACGGGGTGCGCTTCCGTCGCCCGGTGGTACCCGGGGACCAGCTGCTGATCACCGCAGAACTGCTCAGTCTCAAGCGTCAGCGCTTCGGCAAGCTCAAGGCGGAAGCCACCGTGGACGGCCAGCTGGCCTGCAGCGGCGAACTGATGTTCTCCCTGATGGACTAGCGTCGTGGCCTCCCTGATTCATCCGACGGCGATCGTGCACCCCGGGGCGGAACTGGACGCGTCCGTGACGGTCGGTCCCTACACCGTGATCGGTGAACACGTCCGCATCGGGGCCGGAACCCGCATCGGGGCCCACGTGGTGATCGAGGGACCGACCAGCCTGGGCTGCGACAACCAGATCTTCCCCGGCGCCGCCATCGGCCTCGAATCCCAGGACAAGAAGGTGGATGGTGCCCCGGATCGGTCGGTGCGCATCGGCGATCGCAACCGCATCCGTGAGTTCGTCACCATCAACCGTGCTACCAGCGCCGGTGAGGAAACGGTGATCGGCAACGACAACCTGCTGATGGCCTACGTGCACGTCGCCCACAACTGCGAACTGCACAACCGGATCACGATCTCCAATGCCGTCTCCCTGGCAGGCCACGTGGTGATCGACTCCGGAGCGGTGATCGGCGGCATGAGCGGTTTCCACCAGTTCGTTCACGTCGGCCGCAACGCCATGGTCGGCGGCATGAGCCGGGTGGAGCGGGATGTGCCGCCATTCATGATTGTCGAGGGCAATCCCTCCCGGGTGCGGGGCCTGAACCTGATCGGCCTCAAGCGCAGCGGCCTGGTGGATGACGAAACCAGCACCAGTCTGCGGGAATTCAAGCAGGCCTACCGCCTGCTCTACCGGTCCGAGCTGAGTCTGCAGGACGCCCTGGCCCAACTGCGGCATCAGGTGAATGCCGACACCGTGGCGCCACTGCGGGATCTGCTGGCCTTCCTTGAGGCCTCCATCCAACCGGAACGGCGCGGTCCGGTTCCCGGAGGTCGCTAGTGCCCTATCGTCTGTTCGTCAGCACCGGCGAGGTCTCCGGCGACCTCCAGGGCAGTCTGCTGGTCAGCGCTCTCAATCGTCAGGCGGCAGCCCGAGGGCTCGATCTCGAGATTGTCGGCCTCGGGGGCGATCGCATGGCCCGCGCCGGGGCCACCCTGCTCGGCAACACCACTGCCATCAGCTCCATCGGCCTCTGGGAAGCCATCCCCTACATCTGGCCCACCTGGCGGATGCAGCAGCGGGTGAAGCGCTTCCTGCGCCGTAATCCGCCCGATGGGGTGGTGCTGATCGACTACATGGGCCCCAACATCAGCTGGGGGAATCTCCTGCGCAGGCAGTCGAAGCGACTGCCGATCATCTATTACATTGCCCCCCAGGAGTGGGTCTGGTCCTTCGGGGACGGTAACACCACCCAGATGGTCGGCTTCAGCGATCTGATCCAGGCGGTCTTCCCGAGCGAAGCCCGCTACTACGCCGCCAAGGGTGCCAACGTCAGCTGGGTCGGCCATCCGCTGCTCGACCTGCTGGCGGAACGGCCCAGCCGGGAACAGGCCCGCCACGAGCTGGGCCTGGCCGACCACACCCGGGCGATCGCCCTGTTCCCGGCCTCCCGCCAGCAGGAACTGAAGTACCTGATGCCAGCCATGTTCATGGCCGCCCGGCGCCTGCAGGACGAACTGGCTGACGTGGAGTTCCTGATCCCCCTCTCCCAGCCCCGCTTCCGCGCCCAAGTGGCAGCGGCAGTGCGGCAGTACGGCCTCAATGCCCGGATTCTGGAGGACCGGAACATCACGGTTCAGGCGGCGGCGGACCTGGCGATCGCCAAGTCCGGCACCGTCAATCTGGAGCTGGCCCTGCAGAGGGTCCCCCAGGTGGTGATCTACCGGGTGGGGCGGGTCACGGCCTGGGTGGCGCAGCACATTCTGCGCTTCTCGATTCCCTTCATGTCGCCCCCGAACCTGATCACCATGGAAGCGGTGGTGCCGGAACTGCTCCAGGACGAAGCCAGCGCCGAGCGCATCTACCGGGAGGCCTTCCCGTTACTGACCGATAGCCACCGGATTGAGCAGCTGCAGGCGGGCTACCAGCGGATGCGGGAGGCCCTGGGGGAACCGGGGGTGTGCGATCGCGCCGCCAACGGCATCCTCGACCTGATGCTGGAGCGGGCCACACCCGCGGACTCATGACAGGCCGTCATTCTGCAGAACCCAAACACCGATCAGCAACACCAAGTCAGACATATAGATCGACGCACTTATTTTTTGTCTGCTTTTGGCAAAGCGGCTTCCTAAGTGTCAACTTATGGTGTAAATGTTAGACATATTTATGTTCAAACCCAATGACTACCGGTCTATACGAACCCAAGGCTGAGGGGCTACGTTCATCCCGCCCAGGAAAATCCATCGGGCATCGGGATCTGGATGTGCGCTGGCTGCTGATTGCACCTCTGGGTGTGATCCTCTGGTGCACGCTGCTCCTGCTGGCAAGGTTCCAGGCCGGTGGTCTGCAGTCCCTGATCTATGAGCGGGGCTGGGTTCAGTTCATTACCCTGCTGTTCGGAGCCCAGATCCTGGCCTTCTGCCTGCTGAAAGGCTACCGGCTCGCCACGGAAACACGTCTGAGCAGTTCGCGGGACACCCCGCAGAACCTGATTCCTCAGGATATCGATGAGGCCATCATGGGGCTGATGACGCGGCGGAGCCTGCTAGCCCGGCGTACCCTGCGTCTGCTGACGGTCTGGCAGCAGACCGGTTCAGCCCAGAAGGTTCAGCAACTGGCCGATGAGGAGGTTGAGGCCTTCGATCTGGCGATGGCCAGCAGCTATTCCCTGCCGAAGATTCTGATTTGGGCACTACCGGTTCTGGGGTTCATCGGCACCGTTGTCGGCCTCGGAGAGGCTGTGGGCGGATTCGAGAGCTTCCTGGACAAGGCCGATGATGTGGAGTTGCTCAAGCAGGGGCTGGCTCAGGTCACCAGTGGTCTTGGGAGTGCCTTCGACACAACCTACCTGGCTCTGATGGTTGCGGTCCTGACCATGCTTCCGCTCTCCATTCTGGAACGCTTCGAGAGTCGGATTCTGACCGACCACGACATCCGCATCCGCCGTAACATCATTTTCTGGCTGCCGGATAGTCTCGTGAGTGAGTCCGGCGGGATCTCTCCCGGTGCAATCCGTCAGGAAATCAGCCAGGCTCTGACTCAGTACAGCACTGCGAACCAGGCCTTGCTGCAGTCCTCCCGTGACGCTGAAGAACAGCTGAGTCGAACGCTGACCGAACTGCTGCAACCTCTGGCGGCGTTGCCGGAGCATCTGGCCCCCCTGCAGGGGTTCCCGGAGAACCTGCAGGGGGTCTCAGAGAACCTGCAATCAGGAATACAGGAACTGCAGCAGGAGATCCGCTCCCAAAGTCGCCTCATCGGACAACTGCCGACGAGCCTTTCCTCCCTGATGGTGGTCCGCTCCGGCCAGGGCAGTGACACATCCGTCGCCAGTGCCGAACTGGAATCCATGGTCAGTACCAATCTCGCGGGGCTTGGCACTCTGAGCGAATCCATTGACCGCAGTCTTGAGCGTCTGTCCGGTGAACTGATGTCCCAGAGTCGGTTGATCGGTGCGGCAGCCGAGAAAATCGCCGGACATCTTGAGAGCAGCCAGAATGAACTGATGCATCTGCGAGAGGGGATCAGCAACCAGACCAGTGAGCTTTATCAGGACTCGGCTGAAACCCGCAGTGCCATTCTTGAAGGCTTGCGCTCCATTGATGTATCCATAGAGCCCCTGCGAACACTCTGTCTGAGTCAGGCAGAACAGCAGCAGCAACTCCTCGCCACCCTGACAGGCATCAAGCAGGACAGCAGTCACATTCAGGCTTCCAATGAGCAGTTGTCACGCCTGATTGCCGGTTTGGATGAATTGAGTCAGGTGCACAGAAGCCTGGTCAGCACTCTGAGCGAGAACGACAACAGCGAACTCACCACTGCCATGCTCCGGCAGGTGTCCGAGGCGCTGGTCTCACTGGAGAACAGCCTGCAGACTCTCTCTCGGCCCCGCAGGCTGGTGATTACCGAGACCCAGGGCGATGGCTAGACACCGTCACCGCCGGGTCAGTAACGTCCCCTCCATCTCGCTGTTCCCCTTCATTGATGTCCTCGGGGGTACGATCGGCATCCTGGTACTTCTGATTGCCATATTTGCTATTCAGATGCAGTCCGGAAGCCGTGTCATTCAGCTCTTTGCCGACACAGGCAGTGTACAGACCAAGTCTCCACGCTATGTGATCTGTGATGGCAAGGGAGTGCGTCTGTTCAATGGCAGTTCTGAAGAGAGTATTCGTTCCGATAGCCTCGGTGATGGACGACTTGCCAGCTTCCTCGGTGAACTGCAGTCGAATAGTAAACGCCTCTATCTGATCATCGGCGTGAAACCCTCAGGCTTCGAAATCTTCAAGACCGTCCGGAGCATGGCAGAGGGACTGAAGGTTGATTTCGGGTACGAACCTCTGGATGAAGGCTGGCAAATCAAGCTTCCGCGGAAGCCGGAGTTAAAGTCATGACAGCGTCCTCACGACGTCGCAGACGCGGTTCCCGTCAGCTGAGCGAGCCGGAGCTGATCTCGGATGGGAGCGTTGATATCCTGGCCAATCTGGTTGGGGTGCTGGTTCTGGTGGGTCTGTTGACCGCCGTTAATGCCAGCAATACAGGCGTCCGGCAGAAAACTCCCCTGGTTCAGAAAACCAAGAAGGAATTTCTGCTGCTCGAAGTTCACGAGAACGAGATCTTCGATGCGGATATTGCCCAGGAAAACGCCGCACGCTTGAAACAGAAGCGTGCGGCGGAGCTGAAGCGATGTACCGTCGGTGTCAGTCGGGAGACCGTCAACCCCCTGCAGGTTCAGAGCACCCTCACCTGTATTGAAGCGGTTGAGGAAGCTCCCTTCTACGACTTTGCAGGGAGTTATGAGATCAGCCTTGTCAAGGGCTCGCTCTTTGCCCGACGCAGCGGCCGGCCAGCCATGATAGCCAGCGAGTTGGCCGCCCCCAAAAACTGGCTGGAGAACCGATTGGCAAAGCTGAATCCAAAGCGGGATGCAGTCTTTGTTCTGCTAGACAATCGTTCCTTTGCGACCTATCGCAAGATACGGGCGATCGCCCAGAACCGGGGCTTTGAGATCGGCTGGGAACCCTGGAGTGGCGATCGCATCTACTTCAGCACTGACGGCCGAACCATGAGTGTCCAGTAATGGTTTTGCTCCCCAAGGTGACTCCTTGCCGGATCAGCACTTCAGGGATCTATTGACTCAGTTGCGCCGCTTACGCCACCACTCGAGAAGGGTACTGGCGATGAAGATGCTGGAGTAAGCCCCCAGCCCGAAACCAACCATCAGTGCCAGGGCAAAGGTCTTCAGCGTCTCTCCCCCGAAGGCATAGATCGCCAGCAGGGGCAGCATCACCGTCAGGGTGGTGTTGATCGATCGGGTCATTGTCTGGTTGACCGAGAGATCCACCACCGTTTCAATGTCATCCTCCGGATTCTTCTGCAGAGTCTCGCGAATACGGTCGTAAATCACCACTGTGTCGTTGATCGAGAAACCGGTAATCGTCAGAAGCGAGACGATGAACAGGCTATCGGCCTCGAAGGAGCCACTCAGGCCCATCCAGGCAAACACACCAGTGGTGATGAAGACGTCGTGGAACAGGGCAATGATCCCGATCACCGCGTAGTCACGCTCGAACCGGAAGCTGAGGTAGGCCATGATCCCCACAAAGGAGATCAGCAGGGCCAGCAGGCCCGACTGGAGCAGCTGCTGACCGAGCAGAGGACCGACCGTATCAATCTGGGTCAGTCTCGGGTCGAAGGGACCGAAATTCCGCTCCAGATCCAGCTGTAGGGCATTGCGCACATCGGGGTCGAGGCTGGCGGTGCGGATCACCATGCCCTCCTGTTCCCGACCGATGATCTGCACGCTGCTGCCACCCCCGACCTTGAAGCGATCGAGCGCTTCCTGGATGGCCCCGCTGCTCAGGGGCTGATCGCAGCGGGCTTTGCTGCAGTCCCGCTCGAACTGGAGCTTCGTGCCGCCGCGGAAGTCGAGACCGGGACGGATCGGGGCCCCGGTCTGCAGCCAGGAGACGGCCATGCCGAGAATACTGACAGCCACGAGAACCGTGGAGACAATCCACCAGGTGCGGCGGTTGCGGGTGACGGAGAATGCCATGACTGCGCTTCCTAGGCCGATTTCTGCTTGCGATCGAACAGGTCCGGACGCCGCAGGCCCGGGTAATTGAGGGCGGTGAACAGGAAGGTGCGGGTACAGGTGACCGCCGTGAACATGCTCACCAGCACGCCGATTGCCAGAGTGATGGCGAAGCCCTTCACCAGACCGCTGCTCAGCCAGAAGAGAGCAGCACAGGCAATCAAGGTGGTGACGTTACTGTCGAGGATGCTGCTGAAGGCCCGATAGAAGCCCGATTCCACCGAGCGGTAGAGGGTCTTGCCCGCCCGCAGCTCCTCGCGGGTGCGCTCGAAGATCAGCACGTTGGCATCCACGGCCATGCCGATGCTGAGAATGAAACCGGCGATACCGGGCAGGGTCAGGGTCACCCCCAGCAGGTCGAAGGCCGCCAGGGTCAGCAGAGTGTAGATCACCAGAGAAAGGTCGGCGATCGCCCCCGGTAGCTGGTAGTAGAGGACCATGAACACCAGCACCAGGCCCAGACCCCCCAGACCAGCGTAGATGCTGTTGCGCACACTAT
>CAYZUY010000028.1:8094-16965 GCA_964481495.1 uncultured bacterium | reverse complement strand
CCGCAGGCTAACAATGCACTCTGCGACTGCCAACCACTGCCACGGAAACGATCACGAAGCTTTACGCGAGTCCCGACTCAACTGCTCCCGGGACAGGTGCTCCCGCAGTTCCGCCAGCCCGTTCGGATGATGCATGAACTCCAGGGGCGACAGGCCACCCAGACGCCAGCTGGGCTGGTGCATCGCCTCGTGCACAGCCGTCTCGCTGCCCAGGTGTTCCCGCAGCAGTTCGAACATCTGGGCGCGCTGCTGCCGTTGGTCGTGGTTCATGCAGGCAACGGACTCTCAAAGCTGTATCAGGTCACCCTAACGCTCCGAACCAGCTCCCGGGTCGGCCAAAATACGCAAAAAAAGACCGGGGCGGAAATTTCCACCCCGGCACTGAGTATATGTGCTCAGACTAGAGCTTGATCGGCTGGTAGTCCGCCGGAGCCAGGGCGTTGCCGCGCAGCAGGCTGCCCAGGGTCTTGGCGGTGATCTTCAGCTGGGTGATCGGGTTGGCGGGCACCACCGTCTTGTACAGGTAGCTGTCAAAGGTCAGCTTCTGCACGTCGAGGTCGTCGCACATCTCCACGAAAGCTTCGCGGGTGGCGTCGGAGCGGTAGAAGACGGTCTGGAGCAGGTCCAGCACCTTGTAGGTGAGGCCGTACTTCTTATCCCAGCGCTTCAGGTAGACCTTCAGGTCCGCCTCGGTGGGAATGCGGCTGCCGTTCTGGGACAGCTCGACGATGGTTTCGGCGCACATCCGACCGGACTTGGCCGCAAAGTAGATGCCTTCACCGGAGGACTTGGTGACGTAACCGGCGGCGTCGCCCACCAGAGCCACCCGGCCGACCACCCGGCGGGGACGGGGATGCTCGGGAATCGGGTGCGCTTCCACCTTGATGATCTTGCCGCCTTCCAGACGAGCCGCGGCGCGGGCCCGGATACCGGCCTGCAGCGCTTTGATCTGCCGCTGGTTGACATGCATGGTGCCGGTACCGACCGCCACGTGGTCGTACTTGGGGAACACCCAGGCGTAGAAGTCGGGAGAGACATCAGCCCCGACGTACATTTCCGCCAGGTCTTCGTAGTAGGCCATGCGCTCCTCGGGGAGCTTGATCCGCTCCTGGAAGGCGATCGCGTAGTTGTAGTCACCGGCGTCGATGGCTTTGGCAATCCGGGAGTTGGCGCCGTCGGCTCCAATCACCAGATCCACCTGCAGGGTCTTGGCCACGCCTTCCAGAGTGCCGTTGGAGTGGTCGGCGTAGTGGAGGGTGTAGGGAGCCTTGTCGGTGCTGGGGATCTCCAGCTTGTGGACGGTGCCGTTGATCAGCGTGGCGCCCAGCTTGGCAGCGCGATCGCGCAGGAAGGCGTCCATCACTTCCCGGCGGCACATGCCGATGTATTCATGCTGGTTAGGCAGCAGGATGTCCACCTCACGGTTGGAGGGGGAGATCATCTTCATCTTCCGCACCTGGCGGTCGATGATGTTCTGCGGCAGATCGAACTCGTCGACCATGCACAGGGGGATGGCACCACCGCAGGGCTTGGCGTTGTCGAGTTTCCGTTCGATCAGATATGTTTCGATTCCAGCCTTAACCAGTGTTTCGGCAGCGCAGGAACCCGCTGGACCGCCACCGACGACCGCTACCCGAAGTGCCAAAACCTTGCTCCCAAACGCTTTCTGGCTACAGGACCGGATCGTAGCACGGTGGTTTTGGGCGGTGCGGAGGCACTTCAGAGCGTGTGAAGCGTCTGCAACAGTCGTTAAGGAATCGCAAAGAAACCGCTACTGGGCGGGTTTCGCCCCCATGCGGATTTCCGAGTAGAAGGAGCTGCGGTCGAAGCCGCTGGCAGGGTCACGCATCAGGCTGGTGCGCAGGCGCAGGTTGGGATGGGCGAACCAGAAGCGCTCCTCGGCCTCCAGACCATCCACGGCGATCGCCAGGCTGAGGCTGCCGTCCTCCCCGAAGACGTAACGGCCCTGCACCACCCCGGCCGCCGGTTGGGCCAGCTGACGCAGCAGCCGCCCGTCCTTGAGCATCACCACCAGATTGCGCCCCGTCTTCCGCAGCGGAGTTTCCTCCCAGTGGCTGACCATCGCCGCCAGCACATGCTCGCCATCGACCCCGGCCTGCTGACAGAGCTGCAGGACCTCCACCGCATCCGCCGCCAGCAGTTCCACGAACACATTGGTCTTGTCGGACTGGTGCCACTCGTCGGTCTGCCCCAGGCGATAGCTGGTGCGCTGCGAGAACCACTTGCCTTCACAGGCTTCGAGAAACTCTTGCAGGGTGGTCGGCAGCTCAGACATGACGGGTGCGGGTACGGAGCAGAACTATTCTATTCCTCGGCCTGATAGCCCAGTTCCTCCAGTTTCAGGCGCGATTGCCGCCACTTGGGCTGCACCTTGACGAACAGTTCCAGGTAGACCTTGCCCGCGATCAGCTTCTGCATCTGCTGCCGGGCCTCGCTACCGATCAGCTTCAGCATCGAGCCCTGGCGACCGATCAGAATCCCCTTCTGGGACGGGCGCTCGATGTAGATCGTGGCCATGACGCGGGTGATGGCGACATCCTCCTCCACCAGATCGATGGAGACCGCTACGGAGTGGGGCACTTCCTCGCGGGTGTGGTGCAGGATCTGCTCGCGGATCAGCTCGCCCATGATGAACCGCTCCGGCTGGTCGGTGACCAGGGTGGGCGGGAAGTAGTAGGGCCCCGGTTCGAGGCGATCGCGCAGCTGCTCAAGCAGGTCGTCGCAGCCGTCGCCGGTGATCGCCGAGAATTCCAGCAGCGGCGCCTCCAGGGAGTCGGCCAGGGCCCGGTAGCTGGCCCGCACCTCATCGGCCTGATCGGGAGGCAGCAGATCGATCTTGTTGAGGCCGACGATCACGGGGGTGCGGGCCTTGCGCACCAGTTCGGCGATGAACTCGTCGCCGCGACCGCACGCATAGCCGCCGTCACAGACCAGCAGCACCACATCCACCGCCTGAATGGCAGCCCGGGCATTCTGCACCAGCACTTCACCGAGGCGGTGCTGGGGCTTATGGATGCCGGGGGTGTCGACGAAGATGTACTGCGCGTCGTCGGTGGTGAGGATGCCGCGCAGCCGGTTGCGGGTGGTCTGGGCAATCGGCGAGGTGATGGCAATCTTCTGACCGACCAACTGGTTCATCAGGGTCGACTTGCCGACGTTGGGACGGCCGATCAGGCTGACGAACCCGGACCGGAACCCGGGCGGTGGCGTGGGAATCGCCATCATCGCCAGCTGTTTCTCGAGATCGAATTGCTCTGCCATAGACCGCCGTCACCGAACTTCCAGTGTACGGTCGCGCTTCAGCCCCTGACCTGCGGCCGACACCTGCCGGATAATTCAGCCAGCGATGTGGACCATGCCGTCATGCTCACCGTTCCGGCGGACCTCAGTTTCGAAGGGGCGATCGCCCTCACCCAGGAGTTCCTGACGCAGCTGGACAGCCTGGACGCCGCCACTGTCACCCCCTTCGTGCGCCAGCTCAACGGCACGATGAACGGGGCGCGGGGCTTCTTCGTCATCTATCTGACCGCCGATAGCCCGATTGCCGATGAACGGCGACCCACCATTCTGGCCGGACTGACGGACCTGCCCGAGACCGTGGACGAGCTGCTGGTGAAGAATCTGGCGATGTCGACCGCCACCGCCCTGACCCACGAGCGCCAGAACAACACCGACATGGCCGCCAGCTCCCAGCGGGTGGCCCGGCGCTGCGCCGAGCACCTGCAGGCCCTGGCCAGTGAGTCGACTCGCACCCGGCTGGCACAGTTGCAGGCCAGCCTGGACGGCGATGGCCCCTACGCCGATTTCCTCAGCCGCTGGGGCTACGACGCCGAGCAGCGCCAGGCCATCGGGGCAGCGATCGCCCCCCTGCTCGAGCAGGCCTGACCCCTCGATCCCGGGAACCCCGGCGCGGTAGACTTTTGGTTCTGCCGCACCCCGGAGACCCCTTGTCCGTCGAACTGCGCAGCTACGTCTATCTGGACAATCTGCAGACCCAGCACGCCTCCTACATCGGCACGGTCTCGACGGGGTTTCTGACGCTGCCCGGCGACGCCTCCCTCTGGATCGAGATTTCTCCCGGCATCGAAATCAACCGGATCATGGATGTCGCCCTCAAGGCGGCGGTGGTCCGTCCCGGCGTGCAGTTCGTGGAACGTCTCTACGGCCTGATGGAGGTGCACGGCAGCCAGGGTGAGGTGCGCCGCGCCGCCCAGGCGATCATGGCGGAGCTGGGGGTGAAGATGAGCGATCGCCTCCGGCCCAACGTCGTCTCCAGCCAGATCATCCGCAACATCGACGCCCACCAGGCCCAGCTGATCAACCGCACCCGCCGCGGCATGATGCTGCTGGCCGGGCAGTCCCTCTACGTGCTGGAGGTGCAGCCTGCCTCCTACGCCGCCCTGGCCGCCAACGAAGCCGAGAAGGCCGCCGAGATCAACATCCTCCAGGTGAGTGCCATCGGCAGCTTCGGCCGCCTCTACCTGGGGGGTGAGCTGCGCGACATCATCGCCGGGTCCAACGCCGCTCTGGCCGCCCTTGCGGCGATCGATGGGCGTGAGCATCCGGGCGATCGCCGCAAGGAGTAGGCCATGGCGAACCCGGTCGAACTGCTGCGTCGCGATCGCGGCTCCTGGCAACGGGAGCGCCACCTCCACCCGGAACAGACCCCGGACCTGAGCGGTGCCGATCTGCGCGGGGAAATCCTGGCAGGCCTGGACCTCAGCGGCGTCAACCTAAGCGGCGCCAACCTGCTCGGGGCCGATCTGCGTCGCTGCAACCTCGCGGGGGCCGATCTGAGCGAAGCGATTCTCAGTGCCGCCGTGCTCAGCGAAGCCGACCTGCGCCGGGCGGACCTCTGTCTGGCCCAGTTGGACCGGGCCATCCTGACGGCTGCGAACCTCACCGAAGCGATGCTAGCGGAAGCTGACCTGAGCTTCGCCAATCTCGACCGGGCGACGCTACTGCGGGCCGACCTCTACCGGGCCTGCGGCCGGGGCCTCAGCCTGCGCCACACCGACCTCACCCACGCCCGCGGCTACGGCCTCGATCTGCGCGATGCCACCCTCTACGGCACCGATCTGCGCTGGGCCGAGCTGCCGAAACTGGATCTGCGCGGTGCCAGGGTGCTGGAAATCCGCAGCGATCGCGCCAACCTGCGCGGCCTGATCCAATAGAAAAAGCGCCCCCGGAATCCCGGGAGCGCTGACGGAACTTCAACAGTCAGAGACGTCCTAGTCGCGGTTGTTGCCGTTGAGGGCAATCAGGAAGCGCAGGATGAAGATGAACAGGTTGATGTAGGTCAGGTACATCCCCAGCGCCGCGGCCAGGTACTGATCATCGCGGTAGGTGCGGGGCATGGTGTAGAAGTCGACCACCGCCGCACCGGCGAAGATCACGGTACCCGCACCGGCAATCAGCAGCTCGAACGGTCCCTGCAGCATGCCGGGGAAGAAGAAGCCACCGATCAGCTGCACCACCATGGCAACCAGCAGGGCAATCATGCCCAGACCGATGGCACGACCGAAGGCCAGGCCATTCTCGTCGCTCATGTTGGTGCCGATCTGCTGGGCAATCACGAAGGTGATGCCACAGGCCAGGGCCGCCACGCCGATGCCGCCGATGCCGACGGAGCCGACAGCCTGAACGATCAGACCGGTGAGCGTGAAACCGGTGAGCAGGCTGTAGGTGGTCAGCAGCGGCAGCGCCGTACCGTTGTTGCCCTTGGCCGCCGCATTCTGGGCGACGAAGAAGAGCACGATCTGGCCGATCAGCGCCACCACGAAGGCGGGCATGAAGGCAGCGGGGCTGTTCTGCAGCAGCGACAGGCCACCAAAGACACCACCAGCAGTGAGGATCAGGCCGCCACCCACGTAGGGCAGCGACTTCTTGACGACGTTAGGCCCCGTCAGGGCGCTCATCTGCGCCTCGCGGATCGCCTCCTGGAAATTACTCGTGTAGGGCATGAACACTACCGAACGAGACGTTACCTCGAATCCTAGAGCATCCGCTCCGCGCAGCTCGGGGAAGAAAACCGAACCTTTACAGGGCGCTCAGCTGCAGACTGGCGGGCTGACCGGGATTGCCCTCCAGGCGGACGAGCCGCCCGTTGGCCGCCAGGTGACGGGCGATGAAGTAGAGGGTCTCCACCTGATCGGTCTCCAGCTTGGCTGCCAGATCCGCCAGGGACAGGGGCGCCCCCGCCAGCCGCAGGGTCTCCACCAGTCGTGTCTGCAGGTCGAGCACCACCGCAGCGGCCTTCTTGCCTGCTTCCACCCCGGGCTGGTGGTAGGCATTGATGTTCACCAGGGCAGCGTAGAGACCCACAGCCCGTTCGTAGAGGGCAATCAGTGCCCCAACGGTACGGGCGTCGGCCCGCTGCACGGTGATCGTGATCGACTCGCGGCCCTTGTCGTAGAGCGCCTGGCGGGTGCCCTGCAGGAAGCCGGACAGGTAGTCACCCGAGGTGATGCCGGGGTCCAGTTCCAGGGAGGGGCCATCCCGGTCCTCCAGCACTTCGATGAAGGTGGCAAAGAAGTTGGCGACGCCTTCGCGCAGCTGCTGCACGTAGGCGTGCTGGTCGGTGGAACCCTTGTTGCCGTAGACGGCGATGCCCTGGCAGACGACATTGCCGTCGAGGTCGAGTTCCTTGCCCAGGGACTCCATGATCAGCTGCTGCAGGTAACGGCTGAACAACAGCAGGCTGTCCTTGTAGGGCAGCACCACCATGTCCTTGTCGCCCTTGCCGTTGCCGGCGTAGTACCAGCTCAGGGCCAGCAGGGCCGCCGGGTTGCGGCGCACCTCGGGCACCCGGGTGAGGGCATCCATCTTACCGGCACCGGCCAGCAGTGCCTGAATATCGACCCCCTGCAGGGCTGCCGCCACCAGACCGACCGCTGACAGTTCGGAGGTGCGACCGCCCACCCAGTCATGCATCGGGAAGGTGGTCAGCCAGCCTTCGGTCAGCGCGACCTTCTCCAGCGCGCTGCCTTCGCCGGTGATCGCCACCGCCTGCTTCGCGAAGTCGAGGCCCCGGGCCTGGAAGGCGGCCTGGGCTTCGAGCATGCCGTTACGGGTTTCGGGGGTGCCGCCGGACTTGGAGATCACCAGCACCAGGGTGGTGGCGAGGCGATCGCCCAGCTGGGCCAGGACCCGGTCCATCCCAGCCGGGTCGGTGTTGTCGAAGAAGTGGATGGCCAGGGGCGCATCCACCGGTGCCAGAGCCTCGGCCACGAACTGGGGCCCGAGAGCGGAACCGCCGATGCCGATGGAGAGGATGTCGGTGAAGCGGGGGGCCGCATGCGGCGTGACCTCTCCAGCGTGGACCTGAGCCGCAAAGGATTGAATGGCCGCGAGGGTGTCCTCGATGCTGGCCCGCAGCTCGGGGGTCGGTGCCAGCTGGGGCGTCCGCAGCCAGTAGTGACCGACCATGCGCTGCTCATCGGGGTTGGCGATCGCTCCGCCTTCCAGGGCGGCCATGGCGGCGAAGGCCCGCTCGAAGGCAGGCTGCAGACCGTCGAGATAGGCCTGATCGAAGCCCATGCGACTGACATCGAGGTAGAAGCCGAGATTGGCCTCGTAGTAGAGCCAGTCCTGATATCGTTGCCAGAGCTGGGCTGCAGTCATGGGCTTGAGCCTCGTTACGGTCGCCGGAGCAGTTCTAGCCGATAGCTTACTGGCGGCTTTGTTCGCGGGGAACATAATTGCGGTGCGGTTTGCCGCTCCCCCGGCCCGCTAGGATCGGATCCGGATGTGCCCCGGGAGTTTCCCATGCAGCTGACCGTCTCCCTCACAGGCGAACCCGCCGCCATCGAGAGCGTGCTGGTGATGATGCTGAAGCATCTGCGCAACGGTCAGGCGGTGCAGTTCAAGACGGCAATCCACCCCGAGAGCCAGCAGGGCATCGAGGGGCTGGTGGAGGTGCAGGCCGGCGAGGAGGAGCTGGCGTTCTGGAAGCAGGCCCTGGCGATGCTGGATCAGGCCGAGGTGCTGAAGCTGCAGGGTCAGGAGTTCGCCGACTGGGCCCGCGATCGCCTCAAGGCCATGGACGTCCCCATGGAACGCAAGATTGCCACCTACGCCCAGCTGGTCACCCTGGAGCGGGAGCAGTCGCCCCTCAGCACGGTCTAGTTGTCAGGCCCCACCAGAGCATGCCACGATGACGGAACCCCACCGGGAGAGGTGGCAGAGTGGTCGAATGCGGCTGACTTGAAATCAGCTGACTCGCAAGGGTCCGTGGGTTCGAATCCCACCCTCTCCGTTCCAATCACTGCTCGGAATATCGCAGCACCGAGCTCGCTCTACTGCACTGCTGCAGGCTCCATTGAAGAGCGCGGCTACTCGTCTTCCGCGCGCCAGAGCCCAGGATTCCCAAAAGAGAATTTTCCTCTAAATCAAGAACCTAGGAATCAAGTCAAAACTTACTTCACCGTTAGCCCAGAGCCAAAAAACTGCTCAGGATCTGCCTCTTTTAATGCGCAAAAGCCTATTCAACACACTCGCCATCATCTACTGAAGCCCATCACTTCTAACAGCAGAGCCAATCAATAGACTCATAACTAGCAACATCAAATTAGCCATACCACCCAAACGAATCATGACAGAGATTTCTCACACATCCCTGATACAGCAGAAGTCAAGTCCGGCTACGATCTCTCTCTGGCATTCTTTATGATTTCCTGCAAAGCCAAGGCAACCGTTACATGCTCAACCATTATACAATTCAGATCTTCTATAGCCTCTTCCTTTTCATACTCACACCTGGAATAAATCACTGTCTCCACAAGGGAACGCACTAGACTTTGAGCCTCACCATAAAAAGGCAGGCCATTCAAAAGGCAGTCAAGATCTATC
>CAYZUY010000028.1:0-7994 GCA_964481495.1 uncultured bacterium | reverse complement strand
TCTGTCTAGAACTTCACCCGAACACCACCCGAGTAGCCGAATTGCGTGGAGTTTGTAGCCACCTGATAATCAGCTCCACCGTAGAGTGAGACATTCCTGCCCATCTGGAGCTCCAGAGAGGCTGTCAGGTTAAGAGAGTCCGGCCCCAGGTTCTGGCCTTGGGCAGTGACAGTCCCCACTTCCGGGAAACTGACCAGACCAGCCGTGACTGAAGTGGTAGCCGGATTGGCTGCCAGATAGTCGTGTCGCCAGGAAACAGACATTCTCGGGATAAGAGTCTGGTCCTTCTGCTCAAGCTGAATCGGAGCCGTTACTCCGACACCTAGCGTACTGACAAGTGAGTTACTGGCACTACCCTGAACTGCTAAATTCTGTGTTCCAGCCCCGGTTTCGTTGAAGCTATCCGTGTTGATAGCATCCCAGGCTAATCCCAGAAGAGGGCTAATCCGAAATGCATTCTCACCCTTTTCGCCGGGGTAGATATCGTAACTGGCCTGAATACCAGCACTGTAACCGTCCGCATTGTAGGAAGCACTGGCTTGCTGAAGATTGAACAGGTCAGTACGACTACCGTTCAGGTTGAAGCGGGTATACCCGAGAGCAGCTGCAACCCGCCAGGAATCATTCTTATAGACCCCGTAGATATTTCCAGAGTAATTGCTGGAACCAATACTGGCAGCAAAATCAGAACTATTAAGGTTAGTAGTTCCATATCCGAAGACTGCTCCAACGGTCCAGTTCGGATTGATCTTGTTCTCAATACCATAGAGGCTGTTGAAGATACCGGACGAGTATCCAGCCAAGTCAGTGCCGTTGCCAAAAATATTGGCATTGGAATTACCGACAGAAGCCCAAAAGAAGAATGGCTTCTCTTCAGGTTGCTTATCAGCTGTAGACAACTTGCCAGCGGCAGCAACGAGCTTGATATCAGTGACAGTTTCAGTAGAAGCCGAAGCTAATAGTTCTTCTTTAGGCTTCTTTTCTTCAGCCACCGAAGATCCACCAAAGGAGAAACCTAAACCTCTACGAGTTCCAGCCTGAGCAAAGATTAGGTCTCGCTGCCTACCCAGAGCATTGAGACCAACGCTTTGATTAGCAGCATATACTTGAGGGTTGAACAATATCGCTTCGATCGAGACTATATTGTTTTGAGTTGGATTTTCAAAAAAAGGATCGCCATTAACACTACTGAGATAATTATTGAAAGTAAAACCATTTGATCCCACGGGAGAAGGGCCAATGTCATTATTAACAAGTTTATTATTGGCCAGCTTAATACCCGCCGTGTTCGATGAGAATAGAAATGCGTATTGAGTATTCGGCTGCAGGGTTAGCTGAGAACTTGAAAATGTAAACCTATATAACTGAGCAAGACTTGTGATTGAGACAGTCTTGAAGCCTGTTGCAAAAAGACTCTGAAATGGCTGGCCATTCTTAATTGAGAACAGTGAAATTGCGATTGACGGCGAGGAGGGAAGTTGACAAGTTAGCTGGCTTGGGCATGTTGCAGGATTTAGGCCAAGGGTGATTGAGTTAATATTGGCGAAGTTTGATCCGGTTGTAAAAACAAGGGCCCTTATGACGTTTTGTGGAGAGGTCCCTAAAACTGAGCCCCCATCGCTTACCACTTGCCCAGCACCTGGAATATTAGAAATTACAACCTCAGCTGCAGCCTCCCTACTGACAAAGACGATAGTGCCTAGGACAAGAAAAGCACCTAGATTTAAAAACTTCCACTTGATCACAGCCACACTCCCCGCTCGCTCTCGGTATTATGCTCCACCAATAGAAAGCTGTCAGTGCCTTAGGTAGACGTAGTGCCAAGTTGCTTGTAGCGCATAACAATGCCCGACCAGGTCTAGTGAGGCTGTGGTTCAGTCACCGTAGTTCCTGCCGGAGCACAATTGCCAGCCGATGAGATCCTGCATCCGAGTAGCTGCTTCAATCAAAGAGCTAGAAGCCATAAGCCACCTTACTTGCCCTACCTCTAGCATCGGCTGATGAACAATTGAGTAGGCAAATGTTACTCTTCTCTGGCACTCTTCAAAGGTCGTAGTGACTACGACTGATTTTATTTTTCGGGGTGGTTGTGGAGTTATCTAGCTCAGTCTTTCTTATAAGACTCTAGTCATATAAAGGGCTTGAGATGGCTGTTTAGAAAAACGACCTCTCCGTTTAATAAATATCGCAGCACTCACCCAACAGGGCCCAGGTCCTGTTGGGTGAGTGCATTTTTTCGGGCAGACACGTTATATTTGCTGGTATAAATGTTGGTACAAATCTTGATGAGTTTGTGAAACTGACGACTGAGCAGGTAGCGGCCCTGCCGAGCCGCGATCGCCCCTACCGGGTGTCGGATGGTCTGGGGCTCTATCTGGAGATCCACCCCAACGGCCGACGCTACTGGCGGCAGAGTTACCGATTTCAGGGCAAGCAGAAGCTGCTGGCCCACGGAGTTTTTTCCCGGGTGAGTCTAGAGGAGGCTCGAACCAGAACTCTGGCAGCCCGGGAGCTACTGGCAGCAGGTCAGGACCCGGCTCGACTACGGCGACAACAACGTTCTCAACTGCCCCCTGAGGCGACCGGTACAGCGGCTGCAGTTATCCCGCCTTTGCAGTCTCCGGCCCTGCAGTCCCTGTTTCTGGATCTGCCCGCCGACCTGATGCAGCGGCTGCAGGCAGAGGCGGCGGCTCGTGGTCTGGATTGTGAAGCCCTGATCCGGCAATGGCTGAAGGAGCGGCTCCTGCAGGAGGAGGGAACTGTCTACACTCCCGCGCCCTGACCACCCGCGATCAGCGCGGGCCTGTACGCTCACGACAGTGAGGCCCTATACGTAGCGCTACCGAAGCTGCCACTTCACAACCGCCAGGCTGAAACCTTCCTGCAGACGTGGCTCTCAGATAACTCAGGAGTTCCTGTCTCGGACGCGCTGCCGCCAGCATGGAGCTGCGGCAGCGGCGTCACAGACCAGTCTTCTCATCTGAGAAGATGCCAAATGCGTCATGCGTGACGCTTTTCTACGGAAAGTGACCTCAAATCCAGTTAATCCGTTGCCCTGAAGACGCATTTCGGCAAATCTGCACTCTCATCTGAGAAAACGTCAAATGCGTCATGCGTGACGCTTTTCTACGGAAAGTGGCCTCAAATCCAGTCAATCCGTTGCCATTCCGGGTCGCCACGGCGGATTTGGCTGTCTCATTGATCCACGCACCCCAGAGCGGCCAACACGACCCGCCGCTGCCTGCCATCAGCTGAATCCATTCCGAAGCGGAGCGGCTCCCAGCAGCCTGCATCAGCGGCAGTGGCGGTTCACCAGGCGCAGCAGTTCTTCAACCCGATCCGGGCGGGCCTGAACCGCGTAGGCCTCCTCCTCCAAGACCTCCCGCCAGGGCTGAGTGGGATAGCGCTGGTAGAGCCGCCGCGCCTGGGCAGGAGCACGATAATTCAGCCCCAGCACCGTCAGCTGTCCACCCCGGCCCCGACAGGCCTGAACCGCATGGGTGCCCTCATGCACCAGCGTCGCTTCGGCAATCCCCAGGTCAAAGACCACCGGGTTGATCCAGATCGTGCGATCGCCACTGCGGAACAGCCCGTAGACGCCCCTCACCGGCGGTAGGGCCAGCTTCACCGTTACGCCCACCCGCTCGAGGGCCTGCTGAAGCCGCTGGAAATCCGTCGACGGCGGTGCCGCGATCGCCAGAGCACTTCCCAGCCCCAGCAGCAGCAGACCCGCACTCCAGCCCCAACGCCCCATGGCTTTGCCTCGCGCTCCGCTCCCATGCTGGCCCAGGCTCCGCACCAATCACCTCCGGCCCCCTGCGAAACGGTGCCCCAGACGGCTCGGCCAAAGCATCACTGACGGTAGAAACGCATCTGTTCGGTGGAACCGTTCAGGCCCTGACTAGGTTTGCGCAAATACGTCACGGTGACGCATTTGGCCACAAGCGTCAGGATCTGTCAAGCCTGGCTCCAGCAGACCTCCGGGGCAAACAGCCTCAGGTTTTCCACCTGTTCACTGAATAGCTGGCCATCATCCGGCTCCAGTTACCGCAGGGCAGGGTGAGGCACCCACCCTGCAGCAGAGCAAGGGGCTACCGAAATCATTCGGCAGCCCCGGAAAGGACGGCGGTGTCCGGTTCAGTTCAGGGAGTCTCGTTCGGCAGCTCCACCACCGTGGGCTGCGGGTTGGGCTGTCGCTCCAGCCAGGACTCCAGGGCTTCGGCGGCGATCGCCTCCGGTCGGCGGCCCTGGTGGCGGGCCAGGGCATCCAGCCGATCCAGCAATCGTGACTGCAGCTGCATCCCATGCCAACGGCGGAACTCCGGCGTCGACTGAGTCTCCAGGTCGTCAGCAGTAGCCGCTTCCGTCAGGGCAGCTGCCTGGGTGATCGTCAGTCCCCCCTGCAGATCCGCCTCCCGCATGCGCGCCTCGATCAGCGGCCACTTGCGGGCGATCGCCATGTAGCGCTGGGCTTCCCGGGGACGGCACTGGCAATGAGCATGCACCCAGTCGAGGAAAGCGCCGTGGGGCAGCTGTTCCTTCACCTGCAGCAGAATCTGCCCGGCATCCCGGGCCATCTCCAGAATCAGCGTCGCCGCCCGACCGATCTTCAGGTGCAGCTGATTGATGCGGTCGCGAGCTGCCGCCAGTTCCGGCGTCATCGGCACCGGCGTCACGGAACGGGTCGACGTCCCATCCCCTGCCATGTCCAGATTCGGTGGTGTGCTGGCAGCCATGAAGCCTTGCGACGTCCTGTATTCCTGCGTAGGGGACCGAAAGCTGCCCGACCCGGAATCACAGAGTCGGAGCGAAGGGGGATGAGCGGATCGCGCTTCCGCAACAGATGGATGCGATCAGATGCGGGACTGCGGTGCCGGAGAGCAAGTAACCAAGGCTGACCCGGCCACAGCCGACCACGGGAAATGCCTACAGGAGACGATACCACGCACGCTCCGGGGATCAGAAGCCATTTAGCCGACGACCGAGCCCAGCATATTTGCAGCTGAATCAGACCAACACTGACTTTCAGAAAGATCCGAGATTAAATCAGAGCGATTTCCGCGAATCATGACCGTGGACGCAGTAATTAATACTTAAAGTTTCAATAATTCCACCCGCCACGGTGATCCCGCTTGCTTCACAACAGGGAAGTCTGGGCCGTATCCCTTCCACTAGAGTTCCGGGAGCCCACATCCATGCTGCGCCTGCTGCTCACCAGTCGGTCCGGCCACCAGATCGGACTGTTCCTTGACGACGGTACGCCCCGTACTCCCGACAGCCTGGAGGCAGCCGGAGCCCGGGCCAGTTGCGACGGCGCTCGGGCACTGATTCGCAGCGTTCGGGGCGATGCCCCGCTGTGCGAAGCGGAACTGCGATACCTCTGGGAGAACGACCGCATCTGCCGCTACTGGTTCAGCGTCGATGACATCACTCAGAGCCCCAATCTGCAGGTCCGGCCCCACACCATTCACCCGCCCGCCACCGAATCGGTATCGCTGCCCCAACTGGTGAATGCGCCCATCGGCCAGCGACTGGTTACCGCCGGGGTGCTCGAACCCCATCAGGTGGATCTGGCCCTGCGGCTTCAGCCCACGCTCAACTGCCGTCTGGGGGAAGTTCTGCAGTTGCAGGGGCGGCTCAGCAGCACCACCCTCGAGTTTTTCCTCAACCTGCCCAGCCAGCTGAACCGGCAGTTTCTCGACCTGCGCCTGGGTGAGCGCCTGCAGCAGGTGGGGCTGGTCACCGGCAGTGAACTCGATCGGGCCCTCCAATGCCAGCGCTGGCTGCCCCGGGTAGTGGGCCGGATTCTCTCCTTCAATGAGGTGATCAGCCCCCGCACAGCCGACTACTTCGCCAGTCTGCCGGTGCTGGCCTGACCCAGATCCTGGATCTGCACCCACAGCCGCCGCGATCGCGGTCCGTCCAGGTCCAGGAACAACACTGACTGGTACTGGCCCAGCCCCAGCTCACCGGCCACCACCGGTACCCATTCGTGGTTGTGCAGATTCAGGGCCATCAGGTGGGCGTGGGCGTTGATCGGCTCATCCGCCGGAATGTCCGGGCGGCGGTCGAGATCGTTGTGCAGGTAATGACCGCTCACCGGCGCCAGTCGCCGCAGGTGGGCCCGCACATCCTCGAGCAGCCGCGGCTCGTATTCGTTGATCGCCAGGGCCGTGGTGGTGTGGCGGTTGAAGATCAGCATCTGGCCCTCCTGCACGCCGCTCTCGGCCAGCAGCTCCCGCAGCCGGGGCGTCAGGTCGACGATATCGAGAGCCCGTTCGGTGGCGATCGCCAGTTCGTAGCGGAAAAGGGTCATCGAATCTGCCCGGAGGCGCCACAGCATCCGGATCGTAGGATCGAAGGGTTGACCGCACCAAGGACCGCCCGGACTCCATGACGACGACGCAGGCGCAATTGCAGACTCAGTACGACCCCTTCCAGACGGAAGGCAAGTGGCAACAGCGCTGGGAAGAGAACCAGGTCTTCAAGGCCGACCCGGATGCGCCGGGTGAGCCCTACTGCATCGTCATCCCGCCGCCGAATGTCACCGGCAGCCTGCACATGGGCCATGCCTTCAACATGTCCCTGATCGACACCCTGGTGCGGTTCCAGCGGATGCGCGGTCGCAACACCCTCTGCCTGCCGGGCACCGACCACGCCAGCATCGCCGTCCAGACCATCCTCGAACGGCAGCTCAAGGCCGAGGGCAAGCACCGCGACGACCTGGGCCGTGAGGCATTTCTGGAGCGGGCCTGGCAGTGGAAGGCCGAGTCCGGCGGCACCATCGTCAACCAGCTGCGGCGCCTGGGCGTCTCGGTGGACTGGAGCCGGGAGCGGTTCACCCTCGATGAAGGCCTATCGGCAGCCGTGCTGGAAGCCTTCGTCAGCCTCTACGAGCAGGGGCTGATCTACCGCGGTCAGTATCTGGTCAACTGGTGCCCCGCTTCCCAGTCCGCCGTCTCGGACCTGGAGGAGGAGATGAAGGAGGTGGACGGTCAGCTCTGGCACGTGCGCTACCCCCTCAGCGACGGCAGCGGCTATCTGGAAGTGGCGACCACCCGTCCCGAGACGATGCTCGGCGACACGGCGGTGGCAGTGAACCCCAAGGATGAGCGCTACCAGCACCTGGTCGGCAAAACCCTGACGCTGCCGCTGGTCGGGCGCGAGATTCCGATCATCGCCGACGATCTGGTGGAGCGGGACTTCGGGACCGGCTGCGTCAAGGTCACCCCGGCCCACGACCCCAACGACTTCGCCATGGGCCAGCGCCACAACCTGCCCCAGATCACGGTGATGAACAAGGACGGCACGATGAATGCCGAGGCCGGTCGCTTCGAGGGGCTGGATCGCTTCGAGGCCCGCAAGGCCGTGGTTGCCGCCCTCGATGAGGCAGGTTGCCTGGTGCGGATCGAGGACTATCGCCACAGCGTCCCCTTCAGCGATCGCGGCAAGGTGCCGGTGGAACCGCTGCTCTCGACCCAGTGGTTCGTCAAGATCGCCCCCCTGGCCCAGACGGCCCTGCAGGCCCTGGAGGACAGCGAGGGGCCACGCTTCGTGCCCGAGCGCTGGACCAAGGTCTACCGCGACTGGCTGCTGAACCTGCGCGACTGGTGCATCAGCCGCCAGCTCTGGTGGGGCCATCAGATTCCGGCCTGGTACGTGATCAGCGAAACCGGCGGGGAACTGACCGAGGAGACCCCCTTCGTGGTCGCCCGCGACGCCGAAGCCGCCCGAGCCCAGGCGGAAGCGAAGTACGGGCTGCCGGTGCAACTGCAGCAAGATGGCGATGTCCTCGACACCTGGTTCAGCTCCGGTCTCTGGCCCTTCTCGACCCTCGGCTGGCCCAATGCGGACGCGGCGGATCTGAACCGCTACTACCCCACCAGCACCCTGGTCACCGGCTTCGACATCATCTTCTTCTGGGTGGCCCGGATGACGATGATGGCCGGGCAGTTCACCGGTCAGATGCCGTTCAAGGATGTCTACATCCACGG
>CAYZUY010000027.1:12749-17333 GCA_964481495.1 uncultured bacterium | reverse complement strand
GCGTTGATGCCGGTGCCGACGGCGGTGCCGCCCAGGGTGAGGCGGTAGACCTTGCGCAGCCCCTGCTGCAGGTCCTCAAGGGCATCCTCCAGCTGACCGACGTAGCCCGAGAACTCCTGGCCGAGGGTGAGGGGGGTGGCATCCATCATGTGGGTGCGGCCGATCTTGACGATGCCCTCCCACTCGCGGGCCTTGGCAGCCAGGGCATCCTTGAGAGCCGTCACCTGGGGAATCAGCCGCCGCTGGACGCCCAGCACCGTCGCCACATAGATCGCTGCCGGGAAGGCGTCATTGGTCGACTGGGACATGTTGACGTGGTCGTTGGGGTGGACCGGCCGCTTGCTGCCCAGGGGCTCGCCCCGCAGCTGGCTGATGCGGTTGGCGATCACCTCGTTGACGTTCATGTTGAACTGGGTGCCGCTGCCGGTCATCCAGACGAACAGGGGGAATTCCTCGGCGTGCTGCCCCGCCAGCAGTTCGTCGCAGACGGCGGCGATCAGGTCGCAGCGCTCCGCATCCAGGCGGCCGAGGTCACGGTTGGCGATCGCCGAGGCCTTCTTGATGTGGGCGAAGGCCTCCACCATTTCCACAGGCATGGGATCGCCGCCGATACTGAAGTGGTGCAGCGATCGCTGGGTCTGAGCCCCCCAGAGCCGCTCCGCCGGAACCGGCACTTCTCCCATGCTGTCGGTCTCGATGCGGAATGCGCTCACGGTCAGGCCCCGGATGAATCAACCCATCCATTATTCCTGCTGGATCGGGCGGGCGGGGCTGTCGCGTTTCCGCCCCGGCGGACCCATAATCAGGCCTGTCCCGTGTGTGCGAGGCCAGCCATGACAGCGGAGAACCCCAGACCCAATCCGGTGCGTGAACTGCTGGGCAACGGCCCCTTCCGCAGCTTCTGGCTGGCCAACCTGCTCTCGAACCTGGGCACCAGCGCCTTCGTCATGGCCATCACCTGGCTGACGGTGAAGGACTACGGCGCCGCCGGGATTGCCGCCCTGGCCCTGGGCTACGGCATTCCCCAGTTCCTGCTGCAGCTGCTGGGCGGCAGCGCCAGTGATCGCATCAACCGGCGCACGCTGTTTCTGATCACCGAATCCTGTTTCCTGGTGGTGGCCCTGACGCTGCTGGTCAGTTCCCTGACGATGATGCCGCCCCTCTGGCTGCTGGTAGCGGTCAATGCCTGCAACGGGGCCATCTCCGCCTTCGACACCCCGGCACGCACCTCGCTGATCAGTGAGATGGTGGCGGCCGAGCAGGTGGTCAGCGCCCAGCAGTTCTACAGCCTCTCGGCCAACCTCACCAACGTCTTCGGACCGGCCCTGGGCGGGATTCTGCTCAGCCTCGGCACGGATGACCACAGCCACGAGGAGTTCGCCTTCCTCTTCAATGTCCTCAGCTTCGTTCCCCTGCTAGCGTGCGTCCCCTTCCTGCCCAAGGCCCGTCCCAAGGAGAGCAGTGGACCGAAGCCGGGCTTCGTGGCCAGTGTCAGCGAAGGGCTGACCTACGTGCGCGACCACCTCAACCTCCGGTCCCTGCTGGGCCTGCTGGCCCTGGTGATGCTGCTGGGGATGCCCTTCCAGACCCTGCTGCCGATCTTCGTCCACAGCCACCTGTCGATGGAGACAGGGCACGGTTTCTACGCCGCCCTGCTCTCCGCTGTCGGCCTGGGGGCCTTCATGGGCTCCCTGCTGGGGATGGGGATCGGCGAACTGCGCCAGCCCGGTCCGGCCCTGGCGGCGGCGGGCGGCGGGCTGGCCCTGGCGGTGCTGATTCTGGCCTCCAGCAACGTCCTCCACTGGGCCTCCCTGGCGGCCTTCTTCGCCGGGGGCTGCGGCACCCTGGCGATCAATCTCGACAATGCCCTGCTTCAGGGCCTCACTCCGGTGGTGATGCAGGGGCGTCTGTCCTCGATCGCCAACCTCACCAAGGGACTGCAGGCCTTCAGCGCCTCCGGCGCCAGCTGGCTGATCCACGTGCTCTCCCACAGCGCCAACGCCACCACCCGCGGCTACCTGGAGGTGCAACTCAGTCTGGCGCTGCTGCTGCTGGTCGGGGTCGGGCTGCTCTGGCCGCGGCTGCGGCACCTGCAGACCGTCCCCGCCTGAGCGATGCAGGTCGCTCCCCTGTCCATGCGGCTGCGCGATCTGCTGCTGCAACTGCTGCTGGCCCTGGTGGCCGGTGAGCTGCTGGCCAGCCTGCCGCTGCTGATCGGGCGATCGCGCCTTGCCTGGCTGCCCGACCTGCTGCTGCTGGTCCTGCTGCTGCTGGTGCCCCGGCTGGCGGACCTCTGGGCCCGGCGGCGACCGGACTGACGCCGGGTAGCGCACACTGAATCTTCAGGACCTTCAGGACGAGCGGATGCTGCCCACCGACGCCCCTCTGCTGCTGAGCCTGGCCGGACCGGCAGCGACCGGCAGCTCCGAACTGGCCCGCACCCTGACCATCTGCCTGCTGGGAGCCACCTCCGTGGCACTGATCAGCCGCTGGTTCCGGCTGCCCTACGTGGTCGGGCTGGTGCTGGCGGGGCTGGCGATCACAGAACTGCTGCCGCTGCACATCGGCATCGATTCCGGCCTGATTCTCAATCTCTTCCTGCCGATTCTGCTGTTCCAGGCGGCGATCAACACCGACATCCGCCGCCTGCGCTCCAGCCTGCTGCCGGTGGGCCTGCTGGCCGGGCCGGGGGTGCTGATCGCCACCGCCGTCACGGCAACGCTGCTGCAGTGGGGCCTGGGGCTGGGCTGGATTCCCTGTCTGCTGCTGGGGACGATTCTGGCGATCACGGACACGGTCTCGGTGATCGCTGTCTTCCGGGAGATGGCCGTTCCCTCACGCCTGACCACCATCGTCGAAGGGGAAAGCCTGTTCAACGACGGCATCGCCCTGGTGCTGTTCGGGCTGGTGGTATCGCTGCAGCGGGGGGCCCGGCTGGACGGGCTGACAGCGGTGCAGTCCCTGATGACGGTGATTCTGGGCGGGGCCCTGGTGGGGCTGGCCATCGGCTATCTGGCCAGTGCCCTGTTCCGGGTCCTGCGGGAGGACGACCTCAGCGCCACCCTGCTGACGGTGGCGATCGCCTTCGGCACCTACCAGTGCAGCGAGGCCCTGCACGTCTCGGGGGTGATCGGGGTGGTGGTGGCCGGGTTGACCGTCGGCCACCTGCTCCAGCAGGGCGGCATTGCCGCCTCGGGGCGCCTGACCCTGTTCACCTTCTGGGAATACGCCGCCTTCTGCGTCAACACCTTCATCTTTCTGCTGATCGGGGTGGAGGTGGACCCGCGCATCCTCTGGAGTGTCCTGCCCGCCGTGCTGCTGGCGATCGCTGCCTACCAGCTGGGACGGCTGCTCTCGGTCTACCCGCTGATGGCCCTGGCCAGCCGTGGCGATCGCCCCGTCCCCTGGCCCTGGCGCCACGTCCTCTTCCTGGGCAACATCAAGGGCTCCCTCTCGATGGTGCTGGCCCTCAGCCTCCCGGCCGGTCTCGACCACCGCAGCCAGATCGTGGTGATCGTCTTCGGCGTCGTGCTGCTGTCGCTGGTCGGTCAGGGGCTAAGCCTGCCCTGGGTGGTGAAGCGACTGCCCCTGGGGAGCGGCCCCGGCAAATCCCGGGAGGTGGAGGCTCTGCAGTCCCGCCTGATTGCGGGCAAGGCCGTACAGACAGAACTGGCCAGCCTCTATGAGAGCGGCATCCTGCCCCGGGCCCTCTACGAGGAGGAACGGGCCCGGGCCCAGGTGGATATCGTCCGGGCTGAGCAAGCCCTGCGCCAGCGCTACAACCAGTTCATGGCCGCCGCCCGGGGCACCGCCGCCGCCAGCCGGGCCCGCGCCACCCTGGAGCGGCGATTACTGCAGGTGGAGAAGGATGCCCTCAGTGAAGCAGTGCGCAAGGGAATTCTCGCGGCCGAGGCCGTGGCTCCCCGCCTGCAGGCCATCGACGCCGCCCTGCTCAGCGCCGCCGAGGACTGAAACTCCCGTCAGGGCCGGATCAGATCCACCATCGCCTGCACCGATCCCGGTTTGGTGGCCACCAGAATCGTGGCGCCAGGGGTGAGGCAGGTGCTGCCGTCGGGAATGGTCAGGTCCTCGTGGGGATGGGCCTGATAGCCGATCACCAGGGAGTGGCCGGGAAAGCGCGGGTCCCGGGCCAGGTCCGCCACGCTGCGGCCGACCACCGGCGAGCCCTCGGCCAGGGTAAGCTTGAACACCTCGATCTGCCCCTGCTCGAAGTGGAGCATCGATTCCACCTGGGGAAAAGCGATCGCATTGACGATCGAGGTCACCGCCAGATCAACGACACTGATCACCTGGTGTGCCCCCGCCATGCGCACCGGTGCGATGAAGTCGGAATTACGGATGCGGCTGATGATCGCTGGGACCCCGTAGTGGCGGGCCAGGGTGACCAGAGCGAGGTTAAGGGCGTCATCGCGCAGGGCCGCCACCAGGGCGTCCGCCCGGGTGATGCCAGCCTCCAGCAGCACCTCGGTGCTGACGGCGCTGCCCTCGAACACCATCACCCCGCGGCGATCGCGGACCCGGCGACAGACAGCCGGGTCCTGCTCCACCAGGGCCACCACGCCG
>CAYZUY010000027.1:12028-12739 GCA_964481495.1 uncultured bacterium | reverse complement strand
CAGTTGCCGGGCCAGCTGCTGGCCGATCAGACCAGCTCCACCAATCAGCACGTACATACGCGGCTCCCTCAGGCCGCCAGCTGACCGAGCCCCGGCGGCAGCTGCCGCAGCTCCAGCCCCTGACGGAAGATCTCCTCGATCGGCAGCATCCGACCGTCGTCGGTCATGAAGTGGTGGTCCGCCGTGGCCCGGATCGTCCGGCCATCCTCCAGCTCGTACTCGATCACCTCCTGCACGCCCCGTCGGTGCCACTGGCCGATCGGTTGGGCGTAGACGTAGCCCTCCGGGGTGCAGCAGAACACCCGGCAGGCGATCCGCTCCTCGACGATGCGGCCGATCGGCAGGGGGCCATACTCCACAGTCAGCAGTTCAGTATCGGCACCGAGGCAGTACTCGGCAAACAGCACCATCTGGTCGAACAGCTCCGCCGCGACCTTGCCGTCCACCCCGCTTTTCTGGGCGCCCTCGACGAAGGTGCTCTGGTGCTTGAGCATCTCGTCGACCTTTTTCTTGCCCATGGCCCGACGCAGCAGGTCCGCCTCGCCCAGGGTGTAGCCACCCATGTCCTGGGCGATCTTCATGATCTGCTCCTGGTAGACCATGATCCCGTAGGTCTCGTTCAGGATCGGCTTGAGGATGTCGTCGGCGTAGTCGATCGCCTCGCGGCCGTGCTTGCGGTTGATGAATTTGGGAATCAGGCCGGCGTCCAAG
>CAYZUY010000027.1:0-12018 GCA_964481495.1 uncultured bacterium | reverse complement strand
AAGGGGCCCGGTCGGTAGAGGGCCAGGATCGAGGAGATGTCCTCGAGATTCGAGGGTTTGAGGTCGCGCACAATCTGGCGCATGCCCGAGGATTCGAGCTGGAACACCCCCTCCAGGTCCCCCTTGGCCAGCAGCTGGAAGGTGGCCGGATCGTCCATCGGTAGCTCGTCGGGGTCGATGTCCTGACCCCGGGTCACCTTCACCAGATCCAGCGCCTTCTGGATCATCGTCAGGTTCTTCAGCCCCAGGAAGTCCATCTTCAGCAGGCCGCAGGCTTCGATGTCCTCCATGTAGTACTGGGTGATCACCTGACCTTCGTTGTTGCGCTGCAGCGGCACGATCTCATCGAGGGGAATCGAGGAGATCACCACTCCGGCGGCATGGACCCCGAAGGTCTTGTTGGTGCCCTCGATCCGGATCGCCATATCGACCCAGTGCTTCACCTTCGGGTCGTTGTCGTACTTCTCCTTAAACTCCGGCGCCGGAGTGTCGTCGGAGATCATCACCTTCAGCTTGGCAGGCTTGCCCCGGGCCACGGGAATCAGCTTGGCCATCCGGTCGGCCTCGCCGTAGGGGATGTCGAGCACCCGCGCCACGTCCTTGAGCACCGCCTTTGAGGTCATGCGGTTGAAGGTGATGATCTGGGCGACCTTGTCCTCGCCGTACTTCTCGGTGACGTAGTCGATCACCTGCTCCCGCTTCTCGATGCAGAAGTCGGTATCGATATCCGGCATCGACTTGCGCTCGGGGTTGAGGAAGCGCTCGAACAGCAGGCCGTGGTGCACCGGGTCGATGTTGGTGATCCCCATGCAGTAGGCCACCAGGGAGCCCGCCGCCGAACCCCGCCCCGGCCCCACCGGGATGCTGTTGTCGCGGGCGAACTTGATGTAGTCCCAGACGACGAGGAAGTAGGCAGCGAAGCCCATCCGCTGCATCATCTCGATTTCGTACTCAAGGCGATCGCGGTACTCCTGGGGGCAGTCCGCGTAGGTGGACTGCTTCAGCCGCCAGAGCAGGCCCTCGCGGGCCACCTCGGCCATATAGGCGTCCTCGGTCTGGCCCTCGGGGACGGGGAAGGCCGGGATCTTCGGCTCGCCGAGGATGTTGTAGTCCTCGATCTTGCCCGCCACCTCCAGGGTGTTGGCCAGGGCCTCCTCAATCACGTCATCGCTGAGGTGATCCCGGAACAGCTGGCGCATCTCCTCGGCGGACTTGAGGTATTCGGTGCCGCTGTAGCGCAGCCGCTTGTCCTCGGTCACCAGCTTGCCGGTCTGGATACAGAGCAGGGCGTCGTGGGCTTCGACGTCGTAGCAGCTGATGAAGTGGCTGTCGTTGGTGGCGATCAGTTTGATGTCGAGCTTGCGGGCCAGGCGGGCGATCGCCACGTTGACGATCCGGTCCTCCTGGGAGCCGTGGTCCTGGATCTCCAGGTAGAAATCATCACCGAACAGGTCCTTGTACCATTGAGCCACCCGCTCGGCCACATCCAGCCGCCCCTGGAGAATCGCCTGGGGAATCTCACCCCCCAGGCAGGCGCTGGTGACGATCAGCCCCTCGGAATATTGCTGCAGGTGCTCCTTGTCGATACAGGGGCGGGCGAAGATGCCGCGCCCCTTGAAACCCTGCAGGTGGGAGACGGAGGTGAGCTTGACGAGGTTTTTGTAGCCCTGCTTGTTCTTGGCCAGGACGATCTGGTGATACTTCTTCACCCGCGGGTTGGGGTCGGCGATCGAGCCGTTGACCACATACATCTCGTTGCCGATGATCGGCCGCACCCCGCCCTGGTTCTTGCAGACCTTGAGCAGTTCGATGGCGCCGTACATCACCCCGTGGTCGGTGAGGGCGATCGCCGGCATCCCCAGCTCCTTGGCCCGGGCCACCAGATCCGGAAGCTGACTGGCCCCGTCCAGGAGGCTGTAGTCACTGTGGATGTGCAGACCGACAAAGGACATGGGCACTCGGCAACGGAACCATGGTCATCCTAACCGTGGTCGCGGTCGCCGGATCGACCACCGTGCTGAATTCTTTCAGCCGGAAGGAAATAGCAGTCCTCAACAGTGACCCAGCAACCTCTGAAACCCAGACAATCCGGCAGAATTGACCAGGGCATGAATTATTTTGTGGTCACACAATAATTTTATCCAAGCCATTTCAAGTTTCATTTTTATCCAGTCAGAGACTGGATTCTCCGGATTTATTTCGATCAGTTGAATACCGGATTAGGGTTTTCCGGGTTCGGTTAAATTTCCGTGATAGTGAGACCATTAGAGCGCCTCGGCTGAACGGTCATCCTTCTCTGCGGATGCCGATGGGCGGTTGCAGGCGTTTCGGCTCTTCGGTACTGAGGATTCAGTTATGTCCCTGATGTCTCGTCAACTGGTTGCAGTCGGTGTCGGTAGCCTCAGCCTGCTGGGGATCGCCCTGCCCGGACACGCCTTCGACGATCGAATCGTCTCCCGCGAGCAACGGGTGGCGGTGGCCTGCAAGTCAGCAGCCGATGGCAGCTTCGTCAGCGTCAAGACCACGGTCAACGAACCGGTCTTCCATGTACAGATGGCCAACCAGCCCCTGGATCAGTATTCCGAGGCCGATGGTCTGCCCCTGATCAAGTGGACCCAGACCCTGCCCTCCCGGCAGGCAAACGCCAGCTACAGTCCCGAGTCCCGCTGCCGCACGGTCAGTGCCCACCTGACCAACGCCATCTTCGGCATGAGCATCAAGGATGACGCCCAGCTCAAGGCGCTGGCTGACACGAGCAAACTCGGCAACATCTACGGCCAGGGGGTGATCACCGGCAGTCGCTATCGTCCGGAATCCACCTTCTTCACCCTGGCTCCGAACAACCAGCGCAAACCGGTTGCCACCCTCGACAAGTTCCAGAACGGACTCCAGAGCATCGGTGGTCCGGACCTGCCCGCTGCGGTGATGCCGCCTGTGCTTGAATAACCCCCTAGCGGAGCTGAACCCAGGGCGGACGCCCGCTGACCGATCGGTCAGCGGGCGTTGCAGTGCAGCAGGTCCCGGAAGCGGCGCAGGGACTGGCCCAGCAGAGCTTCACCCACCAGGGGCAGGTTGTGGTGATCCGCCTCCGGCACCAGACAGAGCTGGCGGGGGCCAACGGTATTCAGGTACAACGCCTGACTCATGGATACGGGCACATCCCGATCCTGTTCGGCATGGATCAGCAGCAGGGGCAGATTCAGCTGCGGCAGTTTGCCCAGACTGTCGAAATGCTGGTGCAGCAGCTGCTCCGGGAAGATCCGGAAACGGCGGTCCAGACGCATCATGTCCCGCATGCGGGTGAAGGTGCCCTCGAGGATCAGCCCCCCCAGCTGCGGGTGGCGAGTCGCCAGTTCGACAGCGATCGCCCCACCCAGGGAGTAGCCGTAGAGGCTGATGCGCGACAGGGGCAGGCCAGCGCGCTGCTGCAGGTCCGCCAGGGCCGCCTCGGCGTCGGCGTAGCTGCGGGTCTCGTTCGGGAACGGCCCGGAACTGGCGCCGTAGCCCCGGTATTCGAAGGCAAGAATCGACCAGCCCTGCTGCTGCAGAGCCCGGAAGCGGGCTTCGCTCTCCAGACCGAAGCCGCAGTTGCCATGGCAGAAGAGCATGGCCCGATCAGCTCCCGGGGTCGGCAGCCACCAGCCATTCAGATGCTGGCGCCGCCCGACGGCAATGGACACCGACTCGGCCCCCAGCAGCGCCCAGGTTTCCGGAGGCAGGGGCCGACCGCGCCGAGGCTGGAAGATGAAGCGCGGCTGCAGTCCATAGAGCAGAGCACAGGCCCCCAGGTAGATCCCCAGGGGTGCCAGCAGCAGGAGCAGCAGCAGCCCCATCGCTCCTAACCGAGCTGGGGCTGGCGACGGTGCCAGTCCGTGGACTGCTCGTAGGCGTGGGCAACGCGGAAGACCTGGTCTTCACGCAGGACATTGCCGATAATCTGCAGGCCGATGGGCATGCCGTCGGCATCGAAGCCGCAGGGCAGACTCAGGCCCGGCAGACCCGCCAGGTTGACCGGAATCGTCATCAGGTCGGAGAGGTACATGCTCAGGGGATCGGCGGTCTTCTCACCGGCCCGGAAGGCAGTGCTGGGGGCCGTGGGGCTGATCAGCACGTCCACCTGCTCGAAGCCGGCCTCGAAGTCCTGCTTGATCAGGGTGCGAACCTTCTGGGCCCGTAGGTAGTAGGCGTCGTAGTAACCTGCCGAGAGGGCGTAGGTGCCGATCATGATCCGCCGCTTCACCTCGGCGCCGAAGCCTTCGGCCCGGGTACGGCAGTACATCTCGATCAGGCTGTCCGGATCCTCGGTGCGGTAGCCGTACTTGACCCCGTCGTAACGGGCCAGGTTGGCGGACGCCTCCGAGGGGGCAATCACGTAGTAGGCAGGCAGCCCGTAACGGAAGCGGGGGCAGGAGATCTCCTTGATCTCGGCACCCAGCGCTTTCAGCTGAGCGATCGCCACCTGCACCGCCTCGGCCACTACAGGGTCGAGCCCTTCCCCGAAGGTCTCGGTAATCACGCCGACACGCACGCCCTTCAGGTCCGGCAGCAGGTACTGGGTGTAGTCAGGCACGTCCACCTTCAGGCTGGTGGAGTCCTGGGGGTCGTGACCGGCGATCGCCCCGAGCAGGATCGCGGCGTCCTCGACGGTGCGACCGAAGGGCCCGATCTGGTCGAGGGAGGAGGCGTAGGCCACCAGACCGAAGCGGGACACCAGACCGTAAGTGGGTTTGAGACCGACGATGCCGCAGTAGCTGGCGGGCTGACGGATGGAGCCGCCGGTATCGGAGCCGAGGGAGACAACGCACTCATCGGCAGCCACTGCAGCAGCCGAGCCCCCGGAGGACCCGCCCGGCACCCGTTTGATATCCCAGGGATTGGCGGTGCGCTGGAAGGCGGAGTTCTCGGTCGAGCTGCCCATGGCGAACTCGTCCATGTTGGTCTTGCCGACGGTGACGGCACCGGCTTCCGCCAGACGGCGGGTGACCGTGGATTCGTAGGGGGGCACGAAGCCCTCGAGAATCCGCGAGGCACAGGTGGTGCGAATACCCCGGGTGCAGAGGTTGTCCTTGACCCCGAGAGGAATCCCGGCCAGGGGGCCGATTGCTTCACCGGCGGCGATGCGGGCATCGACAGCTCTAGCCTGTTCGATGGCCAGGTCCGGCGTCACCTGAAGAAAGCTCTTGAGCTGAGGCTCCAGGGCGGAGATCCGAGTCAGCGTATCCTGGGCGATCTCGACCGCCGAACGCTCTTTGCGGACGAGTTGCTCATGCAGTTCCCGAATCGAGGCCATGCAGCAGCCTGAACTCCTGAAAAATAGGCAATCTCAAGTATAGGTGGAGTTCAGGTCCGCCCCGGAGACGGGATGTTCAGTGACCAACCCGGCCCAGCAGGGACAGGTCGCCCCAGTCCTCGGTCACGGTCAGTTGCTCGGGTTCCCGCCGCCGGTCGATGCTGCTGGCGACGATCTCGGCCCCTTCCTGGCGCAGGTCATCGAGGAAGCCCTCGAGTGCGGTCTCCGCCGAACCATGGCGACTGTAGGGGCCGAAATAATAGGTGCACACCGGTCGATCGGTGCGGATCTCGATCCAGTAGGCCAGACCGAGACCGTTCAGAATCCCTTGAAGCATTACTCAACCGGCAGAAGCTCGCTGGCCCCGTTATAGTTCACCGGTCGAGTAATTTCAATTGCCCGCAGCCCTAAGGTGCGGGGATCTCCGCGGGGATCGCATCCACCAGATTATGGGTCTGCTGCCAGCGCTGACGGAAGACCTCGTAGAGGGTCATTCCGGCCGCCACGGAGGCATTCAGGCTGGCGGTGCTGCCCACCAGGGGGATGGAGACCAGCTGGTCGCAGCGTTCGCGGGTGAGCAGGCTGAGGCCTTCGCCTTCAGCCCCCACCACCAGCACGATCGGACCACTGAAGCTGGTCTTGTGCAGGGGCACAGCAGCTTCTCCGGCGGTGCCGTAGATCCAGAAACCGGCCTGCTTCAGCTCCTCGAGAGCTCGGTTGAGGTTGGTGACCCGGCTGACGGGGAAGGTCTCGAGGGCACCGGCCGCCACCTTGGCAACCGTTGCGGTCACGCCCACCGCCCGCCGTTGGGGAATCACCAGACCCTGGGCACCCATGGCTTCGGCGGAGCGGATGATCGCGCCCAGATTATGGGGATCGGTGATTCCATCGGCGGCGATCAGAACCGGCTGGTCGCTGGCGGCCTTCGCCTTTTCGATCAGATCCGCCAGATCGAGGTAGTCGTAGGCAGCCATCTGGGCAGCAATACCCTGGTGGACGGCTCCCTGGGTGACCTGGTTGAGGCGGGGCATCTCCACCTCATCGACAACGGTTCCGGCGGCCTTGGCCTCGTTGATCTTCTCGAGGAAGCGGGGGTCGTAGCGCAGACGGGAGGTGACCCAGATGCGGTTCAGCTGACGCTCGCCGTCGAGGGCTGCCAGCACGGCATGCTTGCCGTAGATGATGTCGGCGCTGTCACCGTCAGCCATGTCCTCGCCGGCACTGGCCGGAGCCGACTGCGGTGCACGGGAAACCGGGCCCCATTCCTGGCGCTCGCGGGGGTAGCGATCGCCGCCGCCACCGAAGCTGCGCTGCTCACTGTCCTGACGGGAGTTTTCCCGGTCGCCGCGGTAGCCGCCGCGATCCTCGCGGTCGAAGCGTTTGCCACCCCGGTCATCGCGGTCGCGGAAGTTACGCTTGCCGCCGAAGTCCCGCCGACCGCCGAAGTCGCGATCGCCGCCACCGCCGCCGAAACTGCGCCGTTCGCTGTCCTGGCGCGAGTTCTCCCGGTCACCGCGGTAGCCACCGCGATCCTCGCGGTCGAAGCGCTTGCCGCCCCGGTCATCGCGGTCGCGGAAGTTGCGCTTGCCGCCGAAGTCGCGATCGCCGCCGCGACGGTCATCGCGGTCGAAGTTCCGTCCCCGGTCGCCGCGGTAGCCGCCGCCCACCTCACGGTCGACGCGCTTGCCGCCACCGAAGTCACGATCGCCGTAGGAGGAGCGACCACCCCGATCCTCCCGATCCCGGTAGCCACCGCCACCCCGACGCTCACCGCCGAAGTCGCGATCGCCGCCCCGGCGGTCATCGCGCTCGAAGCGACGGCCACCGCCGCCCCCGAAGTCCCGGTTGCGATCGCCGTAGGCTCGGCCACCGCCGCCGCCCCGGTTGTCCCGGTCGCGGAAGTTGCGCTTGCCGCCGAAGTCGCGATCGCCGCCGCGACGGTCCCGCGAGTCGTCGCGGCCGCTGTCGGAACCGTTGTAGCGAGGGGCCATGGATTAATCCTTGGGGGAATCAGAGAAGCATGAAGCGAGGATGCCCAGCAGTTCCCGAAGGCGCTGCGGGTCCCGCAGATAGAGGTAACCGAGCAGCGTTTCCAGAGCGGAAGCATCCCGGTAGAGATTGGAATCAAGACGCCGCGGGCCATCGCTACTGGCATTGCGGCCACGTCGGACCCAGTCCTGCTCGTCCTCCGTAAGCAGGGGCTGGATCTGCCGGAGCAGAGCCGATTGTCGTTCGGCCCGCACCAGAGACACCACCTGACCATGGTAGTCCTGGATACGTCGCGGCGGCAGCAGACAGTGACTGCGGACCAACAGTTCGTAGACCACATCGCCCAGATGGGCCAGCAGCGCCGGGGAAAGCGATCGGACCGAGGTCTCGGGAAGCAGGCTCGCCGGTTCGAGGTGAGGCGGCAGCAGCGGCGAGCTCATGATCCCGGACACAGCCGATGGGCCGTGCCCCGCATCAGCGGACGCCGACGTTGGAGAGAGCAGTTTCCACCGAATCCTGCAGGGCCAGGAACTTCTCCAGACGCACCAGCTTGACGGTCTGGGTGACCCGGGGATTGGTGACGATCTGGAAACTTCCTTTAGCGGTCTGGGCCTGCTTGGCCAGTTGCACCAAGGCACCCAGACCCGAACTGTCGATGAAATCGATCTTCGACAGGTCGAGGATGACATTGGCCGGACCGTCTTCGATCGCCTTGGAGACGACCTTGCGGAAGGTCGGCTCCGAGAAGGCATCCAGGAGGCCCGTCAGGCGGAACAGCTGGTGTTTATCCTTGACTTCGACGGTGCCTCGAAGACTCACAGTCAAGGGGAGCGGCTCAGTGATGGCAGCCACCTCACTCGTACAAATCTGGACAACAGAGGGGTGATTGTAGGCCAGTTGACCCAGTGACCGCAAGCTTAGTCGCGGGTTGGCCGATTTGGGACATCAACCCTGATTTTTTCTGAATTCGCGCATCCGGTCCACGAACTGCTCGAACAGATAGTCGCTGTCATGGGGGCCGGGGCTGGCTTCCGGGTGGTACTGAACCGAGAAAATCGGCCGTTCTCGGTGCTCCATACCCGCCACGGTGCGGTCATTGAGGTTGAGATGGGTGGTCACCATCTGGGGCGGCATCGAGTCGGGATCGATGGCAAAGCCGTGGTTCTGACTGGTGATCTCTACCTGACGCTCCAGGCCGCAGGGCTGATTGAGGCCCCGGTGACCGAACTTGAGCTTGAAGGTGGAGGCGCCGACCGCCAGCCCGAGAATCTGGTGACCGAGGCAGATGCCGAACATCGGCTTGCCGGCCTCGATCAGGTCGCGGGTCGTTTCGATCCCGGCGGTGACGGTGGCCGGGTCCCCGGGGCCGTTGGAGAGGAAGATGCCGTCGGGATTGGCCGCCAGGATGTCAGCGGCAGGGGTGCTCGCGGGCATCACCAGCACGCGGCAGCCGTAGCTGGCCAGACGGCGCAGGATGTTGCGCTTGACGCCGAAGTCGATGGCCACCACCGTCAAAGGCGTTTCCCCGGCGGGGGCACTACCCCGGGCGAATTCCCAGATGGCAGCGGTGGGCTCGGACCATTCGTAGGGCTCGGGCGTGCTCACCTGATCCGCCAGATTCAGCCCTTCCATGCTGGGGGCGCTGTGCACCTGGGCCAGCAGGGCCACCGGGTCGAGTTCCTCGCTGGAGATAGCACCGTTCATCGCCCCGCTGGAGCGTAGCTTGCGGGTGAGAGCACGGGTATCGATGCCGTGGATACCAACGATGCCGTGGCGCTCCAGGTAGTCCGGCAGGCTGTCTTCGGAGCGCCAGTTGCTGGGCCGGGGTGCGAGGTTGCGGGCGATCGCTCCCTTGGCCAGGGGGCGGGGTGCCTCCTCGTCCTCGGCATTGATTCCGGTGTTCCCCAGTTCGGGGTAGGTGAACGTGATGATCTGACCGCAGTAGCTGGGGTCGGTCATCACCTCCTGATAGCCGGTCATGCCCGTGTTGAAGACGACTTCGCCGACGGTGGTGCCGTGGGCGCCGAAGGCAAAGCCGCGGAAGACCGTACCGTCGGCGAGGACCAGAATGGCGGGCCGCTGTTCGGCGAGGGGCATGGCTGATCAGGGATGACAGGAAATCCTTCCCAGTATTCCACAGGGGCCCGGCGCCCGACCTCGCCCCGGTTCAGGCGCGCAGGAAGGTCGCCAGCTGCTCCAGCTTGTTCCAGGCCGCACCGCTGGCCAGCACCTCGCGGGCGATCGCCAGCCCCTCGGCCGGGGTCTCAGCCCGCTCCCCGACCACCAGAGCCAGGGCGGCATTGACGGCCACAGCGTCACGCTGGGCCGGGGTGCCCTGGCCCTGGAGCACCGCCTGCAGAATCCGCTGGTTCTCGGCCAGATCCCCACCCTGGAGTGCCGACAGCGGTGCCGCCTCCAACCCCAGGGCCAGGGGGTCGAGTTCCTGCAGTTCGACCCGGCCATCCCGTAGCACCGCCAGATCGGTGCGATCGCCCAGACCGACTTCATCGAGCTTTTCGCGCCCGTGCAGAACGATGGCGCGGCGGCAGCCCAGCTGACCGAGGGCCTGGGCCATCGGTTCGATCAGCTCGCGGCGGTAGACCCCGATCACCTGACCGGTGGGGCGCAGCGGGTTGACCAGAGGCCCGAGCAGATTGAAGACCGTGCGTACCCCCAGGGTTTTGCGCACCGGGGCCACCCGCTTCATGGCCGGATGCCAGCCCGGGGCGAAGAGGAAGGTAATTCCCACCGCCGTCACCGCCTCGCGGATCCGCTGCGGGTCTGCCGCCAGATTGAGTCCGAGGGCTTCGAGCACATCCGCCGAGCCGACCTTGCCCGAGGCGGAACGGTTGCCGTGTTTGGCCACGGGCACGCCCGCTGCCGCCGTCACGAAGGCCACCGCCGTGGAGATGTTGAAGGTATCCGCTCCGTCGCCACCGGTGCCGCAGGTGTCGACCAGAATCGGCGTCGGTGCCGCTGCGACGGCACTGGCCCCCAGCAGCCCCCGGGCCATGGTCGCCAGTTCATCGGCACTGGCCCCCTTGCTCTGGAGGGCAATCAGCAACCCAGCCACCAGCACATCCGGCAGTCCCTCATCCAGAAGCAGCTCCAGCAGACAGGCCGCCTCGGCGTCGTCGAGGTCCTCGTGGGCCAGCAGGCGCTGCAGCAGGGCGATCGCGGCGGCGGAGCAGTCGGTCATGGGTCGGCTTCGGGCAACGCCTTCGGATTCTACGGTGCCGGGCCCCGGCAGGCGTCGAGGACCGCCGCCACGGATTCGGCCAGAGCCCCGAGATGATAGCCCCCCTCCAGGCCGATCAGCAGCGGCACCCCCAGCTGGCGCAGGCCACAGGTGAAGTGGGCATAGTCGGCGCTCTCCAGGCGCATGTCCGCCAGGGGGTCGAGGCGATGGGCATCGAATCCAGCACTGACAATCAGCAGCTGCGGGGCGAAGGCCTCCAGGGCCGGGATCAGGGTCTGCTCGAACAGGGTGCGGTAGGTGCGCCCATCCCCGCCGGGGGCGAGGGGGTAGTTGTGCACCTGCCCCGCCAGACCGTGGTCGTCCCGGGCTCCGCTGCTGGGGTAGGCCGGCCACTGGTGCAGCGACCAGTAGCCAATGCGGGGGTCCGACTCCACCAGGGCCTCGGTGCCATTGCCGTGGTGCACATCCCAGTCGACGATCGCCACCCGCTCCAGGCCGTAGTCCGCCAGGGCACTGCGGGCAGCGATCGCCGCGTTCCCCAGCAGGCAGAAGCCCATGGCCCGGGTAGCCAGGGCATGGTGCCCCGGCGGCCGGGCCGCGACAAATACGGGTCGTCGTTCCGCCAGAGCCACCGCCAGCCCGTCCAGCCAGCCATTCACCGCCAGCAGGGCCGTGGCGAAGCTGGCCGGGCTGCAGATCGTATCGGCATCGAGGTGGCCGCCGCCCCCGGCACAGAGCCGCTGCAACGAGGCCAGGTAGTCGGGGCTGTGGCAGCGCAGGATGGCGGTCAGGGGCGATCGCAGCGCCGGGTCCGTCGGTTCACGCCACTCGAGTTCGGCGGCCCAGGGACGGCTGGCCAGGTGGTCGGCGATCGCCCGCAGCCGCTGGGGCGACTCCGGGTGGCCGGGACCGGGATCGTGGTCTAGGTAGCGCTCGGAGAAAATCACCACCGGCATCGCTTCCACCTCCGGCATCAGTCCCTCCAGCCTAGACCCTGACTGGATTTCAGCCCACCCGGCAACCGGGTTCCGCGTGGTAGAATAGTTCGATTCCGAGCCCGTCGAAACCCGCTGACCCGGCCCCCTCCGGCAGCGGGTTTCCGGCGCCCGGAGCTGCCATGGAGCCTTGAGCATGAGCACCCCCCAGGAGCGCATCATCCAGACCGATCTGCGGAACGAGATGTCCCGCTCCTACCTCGAATACGCCATGAGCGTGATCGTCGGCCGGGCCCTGCCCGATGCCCGCGACGGTCTCAAGCCGGTGCACCGGCGGATTCTCTACGCGATGTACGAGCTGGGGCTCACCCCCGATCGGCCCTACCGGAGATGCGCCCGGGTTGTCGGTGAAGTGCTCGGTAAGTACCACCCCCACGGCGACTCTGCCGTCTACGACGCCCTGGTGCGCATGGCCCAGGACTTCTCGATGCGGGCACCGCTGATCGATGGTCACGGCAACTTCGGCTCCATCGACAACGATCCCCCGGCAGCGATGCGGTACACCGAGTCGCGGCTGCAGGCCCTGACCACCGATGGTCTGCTCC
>CAYZUY010000026.1:0-18033 GCA_964481495.1 uncultured bacterium | reverse complement strand
ATCCCCGGGACTTCAACCAGGCGCTGATGGACCTGGGGGCCACGGTCTGTACCCCCCGCCAGCCCAACTGTCTGCTCTGTCCCTGGCAGCAGCACTGTGCCGCCTACAATCAGGGCATGACGGAACAGCTCCCCCTGCGCGAAAGCAGCGCCCCCATCCCCACCAAGCAGATCGGCGTGGCCGTGATCTGGAACGACCGGGGCGAGATTCTGATTGACCGGCGCAAGGCCGAAGGCCTGCTGGGCGGCCTCTGGGAATTCCCCGGTGGCAAGATTGAGCCCGGCGAGACGGTGCAGGCCTGCATCGCCCGTGAGGTCCAGGAGGAACTGGGCATCGAAATCTCCGTCGAGGAGCACCTGATCACCGTCGATCACGCCTACAGCCACTTCAAGGTGTCGTTGCAGGTCCACCACTGCCGTCACCTGAGTGGCGAACCCCAAACGATCGAGTGCGACGAAATCCGCTGGACCACCCTGGCCGCAATCGATCAGTTCCCCTTCCCCAAGGCCAACAGCCGGATCATCGAAGCTCTGCGAGCCCAGGGCGATCGCCGCTGGGCTTAGGCGAGTTTCTCGTCGAAGCTCCGACAGAACCTCTCCACCCCCTGCTCCCGCACCAGCAAAGCCACAGGCAAAGCCAGCAGCGGCGGACAGTCGCTGCCCTCCGTCAGCAGTTCCAGCAGGGCCGGTAGCGCAGCCGAGGCCAGCTCCGAACGCCGCTGGCGATCGCACAGCACTGGCCTGAATCGCTTCGCCAGCCCCTCCAGCCAGCGATCGCAGGTATCCGGCTCCAGCCCACTCTTCAGGGCCAGATCGATGGCGGCATCCTCGACATCGCCGTCGCAGGCCTCGATAGCCTCCAGACTGCGCAGGGCCAGCGGCCAGTCCGCCAGGGCGGACCGCAGGTGTTCGCATTCGGTCGCCGTCAGCTGCATCGCACTCTCCAGAAGCGGTTCAGGCGATCCTGCCAGTTCCGGCGCGAGCGCGCCAGCCCGACCCCGCTGGTAAGCTGGAAGGGCTTCGGCCCGGGACACCGGGTCGGCATTTCGTCGCCCTTCATTCGTCTAAACCAATGACCGCGACCGCACTCAAGTACGACATCAAGGACATCAGCCTCGCTCCCCTGGGTAAGCAGCGGATCGAGTGGGCCGGCCGGGAAATGCCGGTGCTGCGCCAGATCCAGGAGCGCTTCCTGGCTGAGAAGCCCCTGGCAGGTATCCGTCTGGTGGCCTGCTGCCACGTCACCACCGAAACCGCCCACCTGGCGATCGCCCTCAAGAACGCCGGTGCCGACGCGATTCTGATCGCCAGCAATCCCCTCTCCACCCAGGACGACACTGCCGCCAGTCTGGTGGCCGACTACGGGATTCCCGTGTTCGCGATCAAGGGTGAGGACAACGCCACCTACCACCGCCACGTCCAGACGGCGCTCGACCACAAGCCGAACATCATCATCGATGACGGTTCCGACGTGGTCGCCACCCTGATCACCGAGCGTCAGGACCAGATCGCCGACCTGATCGGCACCACCGAGGAAACCACCACCGGCATCGTCCGCCTCAAGGCGATGCTCAAGGACGGGGTGCTGACCTTCCCGGCGATGAACGTCAACGACGCTGACACCAAGCACTTCTTCGACAACCGCTACGGCACCGGTCAGTCCACCCTGGACGGCATCATCCGGGCCACCAACATCCTCCTGGCCGGTAAGACCGTGGTGGTCGCCGGGTACGGCTGGTGCGGCAAGGGCACTGCCAGTCGCGCCGCTGGCATGGGCGCCAACGTGATCGTCACCGAAATCGATCCCGTCAAGGCGATCGAAGCGGTGATGGACGGCTTCCGCGTCCTGCCCATGGATCAGGCTGCGCCCCTGGGCGACCTGTTCATCACGGTCACCGGCAACAAGCACGTGATCCGCACCGAGCACTTCCAGTCGATGAAGGACGGGGCGATCGTCTGCAACAGCGGTCACTTCGACATCGAAATCGACATCGCTGGTCTCAAGCAACTGAGCGAGTCCGTGAAGGTGGTGCGTCCCTTCACCGAGGAATACACCCTGCCCGGTGGCAAGTCCGTGGTGGTGCTCGGCGAAGGCCGTCTGGTCAACCTGGCGGCGGCGGAAGGCCACCCCAGCGCCGTGATGGACATGAGCTTCGCCAACCAGGCCCTGGCCGTGGAATACCTGGTCAAGAACCAGGGCAAGCTGGAGCCCGGTCTCTACTCGATTCCCCAGGAGATCGATGGTGAAATTGCGGCTCTGAAGCTGAAGGCCATGGGCATCAGCATCGACAGCCTCACCGCTGAGCAGATCCACTACATCAACAGCTGGAACGAGGGCACCTGAGCCCTGATCCCATCGTGAAGCGTAACGGGAGCTCCTGCGGGGGCTCCCGTTTTGTTTTCCGGCAAACGGACTCAGTAGACTGCCCCGGCATCCATCAGCAGCTGGATGCGGGTGGTCTCACCGGCCCGGAGGACGGTGGGGACGTAGTAGCCGCGACCGTCGAATTCGTTGCGGTAGAGGCCCCGGGGCGTTTCCAGAAAGACGGTGTAGGTACCCGGTGGCAGGCTGAGACGGAAGTTCCCGGCAGTATCGGTGGTCACCCGCTGGCTGGCCCCGACGGGCAGGGTGCTCTTGGTCAGGAAGGGTCCCTGGCCGGGCCACTCGCCCCGGACAACCCAGACCTTGCCCTGGAAGGGGCGGGGCAGGCTGTGGGGACCCGGGCCGGGCATGAGGTTGCCGGTCACTTCCCGGACTTCGCCGATCAGCATGGCGGTGGTGGGGGCAGCGAGGGTCATGGTGGTCGCTGCCAGCAGCAGCGCGAGAGCAGAGAACAGGGTGCGGCGACGGATCATGGCGAGTCTCGGGTGGGCTCTGTACCTATGGACGCTTGCGCCCACCGGGGAGTTGCCTCCAAGGTGCCCGGTCGTGGCGATCGCCGCACCCGCCACACTATGATCGGGGCTGAAAACGATTCCCATTCCGGCAATGCTCGACTGCTGCCATCTCAGGGTTGCCTACCGGGACCGGATTGCCCTGGATGATCTCTGTCTGCACCTGGGGCGTGGGCAACTGGTGGGTCTGATCGGGCCGAATGGGGCGGGCAAGAGCACGCTGCTGAAGGCGATCCTCGGGCTGGTGCCGATCGCGGCGGGCAGCATCACCTGGGACGGTCAGCCGGTGGCGCGGGTGCGACGACGGATTGCCTACGTACCCCAGCGCTCGAGCGTTGACTGGAGCTATCCGATCACTGCCGAGACCGTGGTGCGACTGGGTCTGGAGCGGGGCCGTCTCGGCTGGGGTCGCCACCGCAGTGAGCGGGTGGAAGCGGCACTGGAGCGTCTGGAGATCACGGACCTGCGCGATCGCCAGCAGCGGGTGTTTCTGGCGCGGGCCCTGGTGCAGCGGGCGGAACTGCTGCTGCTTGATGAGCCTCTGACCGGGGTCGACCGGCGCACGGAACTGATTCTGCAGGGACTGTTCGACCAGCTGCGCGCCAGCGGGCACACCCTGGTGGTCTGCAGTCATGAATGGGGAGAAGCCCTGCGGCGCTACGACCGGCTGGTGCTGATCAACCGCACGGTGGTGGCGGCCGGTGACCCGGTGGAGGTGCTGGAGCCCCAGCGGCTGCTGCGGGCCTACGCTCCCCGCCAGGAGATTGGCTCCTGCGGTCTGCAGGACCTCATTCCCTAGTGCTTCAGGAGCCTCAGATCTGGCCTGGATGGCCACGGCACAAGCACGCCACGAGAAGGATCTGGTTTCTGCAACGGAATGGCGTGCAGCTCAATTGCGGGCAGTGGGCCCAGCGGCTCCAGTAGGGCAATCGGAACCTGCAGAGCGGAGGCCAGGATGTGCTGTTCCTCTGCCGCAATGGCGTGGTCGCCCATTTCAATCCGGGTGAGGTGAGCCAGGGCGATGCCGGTCTGCTCAGCCAGTGCTTCGCGACTGAGACCTAGTCGACGGCGGGCCGCCGCCAGGGCGCGCACGAGCAGCATCCGTTCGCAGACCAGGCCCTGCACCGTGAGGTGTATGGCCTCGTTCAGCAGGTGTTGGTCCACCGCTTGATTGCTGACCTCAGCGTTCATAGCTGAAACCCATAAAAAGAATCAATGCAATGCATAGAGTAAGCCCTAAAACAATGTTATGCCTGTTTTTGCGTCTGTCAACATGCTTGCGCATGCTGCGCATGATGATCTGCGCGTGATTGACTGGCATCTGGCTTGAGGTGAGTCTGCTACCCCGTCAGGCCGCTGGGGTGGGTGGGGTGAAGCGTGTGCCTCTGAACACACTGCTCCGGTATGGCCGGGCACGGTGGCGATCCCCCGGCTAGAGTGGGTCAAACCTTTTTCTACGGCGATGGAATTTCTTCAGGACACGGTGGTCCTGTCGCGGCTGCAGTTTGCGGTGACAGCCATCTTCCACATGCTCTGGCCGATCCTGACCACCGGGATGGCGATCTTCCTGGTGATTGTCGAAGGGCTGTGGCTGAAGACCGGCCGGGCGGATTACTACCGCCACGCCCGTTTCTGGTCGAAGCTCTACGTGCTCAACTTCGGGATCGGTGTTGCCTCGGGCCTGCCGATGGAGTTCCAGTTCGGCACCAACTGGGCGCCCTTCAGCGAGTTCAGCGGTGACTTCTTCGGCAGCATCCTCGGCTTCGAGGGTTCGATGGCCTTCATGCTCGAAGCCGGGTTCCTGGGGATCATGCTCTTCGGCTGGGGACGGGTTCCGGCGGCGATCCACTATCTGGCGACGATCATGGTCGCCTTCGGGGCTAACCTCTCCACCTTCTGGATCATCACCGCCAACTCCTGGCTGCAGACCCCTGCGGGGGGCAGCGTTGCCGATGGCAAGTTTCTGGTCAGCGACTACTTCCAGGCGATCCTCAACCCGTTCATGGCCCGCAGTGTGCTGCACACCTTCCTGGCCACCTTCGAGACCTCGATGCTGGTGGTGGCGGCGGTCAGTGCCGGGTATCTGCTGCGCGATCGCCACCGGGACTTCTTTCTCACCTCGTTGAAGATCGCCCTGGCGGTGCTGCTGGCGATCGCCCCCCTGCAGGTCTGGGCCGGGCACGAGAGCGGCGTGCAGGTGCGTCAGTACCAGCCCACCAAACTGGCGGCGATGGAAGCGCAGTGGGAAACCATCCCGGCTGGGGAGGCGGCACCCTGGGCTGTGCTGGCGGCCCCCGATGTGCGGGCCGAGCGCAACCGCTGGGACCTGTCTGTCCCCGGGGCGCTGGGCTGGATTCTGGAACTGCGGCCGAAGCTTGCCCAGCCGCTGCTGGGGCTGAAGGAATGGGCCCCCGGCGATCGCCCCTCCCAGGTGGGGCTGGTGTTCTACTCCTTCCGGATCATGGTGGCGGTCGGCTTCGGGGTGGTTGCCCTGATGGCGGTGACCATGCTGCAGTGGCTGCGGGGGCGGCTGCAGCCGGAGTATCTGGCAGGGCAGTCCTGGCTGCTGTGGGCCTGGATTCTGGCGGCTCCCGCCGGGTATCTGGCGGTGGAGTGCGGCTGGATTGTACGCTGCGTCGGCCGTCAGCCCTGGCTGGTCTACGGGGTGCTGCGCACCGCTGAGGCGGCCAGTGACATCCCGGCCGGGGAGGTGCTGGCCTCGCTGCTCAGCTTCTGCAGCATCTACAGCGTGCTGCTGGTAACGGCGATCTTCTTCGCCCGCAAGCTGCTGATCGAGGGGCCGAATCTGACCCTGGAGCCGCCCAGTGGGTCCGTCGGTCTGCGTCTGCAGCCGGACCGGCGCCCCGTCAGTACCGAGGAGGTCTGAGCATGGAAGCCCTGGAACAGTTCCTGCCCCAGGTCTGGTTCGTGATTCTGGCCCTGTTTCTCTTCCTCTACGTGCTGCTCGACGGCTTCGACCTTGGGGTGGGGATTCTCTCCCTGACAGCGGCGGACGAGAAACGGCGCACCCTGCTGATGACCAGCCTCGGCAACGTCTGGGACGCTAACGAGACCTGGCTGGTGCTGATGGGAGGTGCCCTGTTCGGGGCCTTTCCCCTGGCCTACGGCACGATTCTCACCGCCCTCTACTGGCCGATTCTGCTGATGATCTTCGGCCTGATCTTCCGGGCCGTTGCCTTCGAGTTCCGCGAGAACGCCGACAACAAGCGCCTCTGGAATCTCGCCTTCGCGGCGGGTAGTACCCTGGCGGCAGTGGGCCAGGGGCTTTGCCTGGGGACGGTGCTCTCCGGCCTGCCCACGGACGCCTCCGGGCACTACGTCGGTCCCCGCTTTCTCTGGCTCAACTGGCACTCGCTGCTGGTGGCGGCCACCCTGGTGCAGGGCTACGTGCTGATCGGCTCCACCTATCTGGTGATGAAGACTAGTGGTGCGCTGCAGGAGACCTACTACCGCACCACCCGGATTGCGGCGGCCACCACCCTGCTGGGGGGGATGCTGATCACCGCCACGACACCCTTCGTCTCGACGGAGCTGCGCAGCCGTCTGTTCGAAACGCCGCTGCTGCCGGTGTTCGTGGCCATCCCGCTGCTGGCGATCGCCCTGATCGTCCAGCTCTACCGCAGTGTGGCCCGCCGCCAGGAGGTCTGGCCCTTTGTCTGGACGGCGCTCCTGTTCCTGCTCACCTTCGCCGGGCTGGGGCTGCTGGTGTTCCCGTACATCATTCCGCCCTCGGTGACGATCTATGAGGCGGCGGCTTCGCCCAGTGCCCTGGTGTTCATGATCGTCTTCATCGGGGTGCTGATCCCGATCATGCTGTTCTACAACCTCTACAACTACATCGTCTTCCGGGGGAAGGTGGATGGCGGCTGAGGGCGCCAGCGCCAGCTCAGGGGTGGCTCCAGACCCCAGGCCCGCAGGTCGTCATCCCGCTCGAAGATCGCTTCTGTGGGGCCATCCGCCACCAGCTGACCGGCGGACAGCACCAGCGTGCGGGGGCAGAGATCGAGGGCAAAGTCGAGGTCGTGGGTGGCCACGATCAGGGTCTGGGGCAGGGTCTGCAGCAGGGTGAGCAGCTCCCGCCGGGTGCGTGGATCGAGGTGGGCCGTCGGCTCATCGAGCAGCAGCAGTTCCGCCTCCATGGCCAGCAGCCCGGCGATCGCCCCGCGCTGCTGCTCCCCGCCCGAGAGGTGTCCTGGGAAGCGGGGCCCGTGCCGTCCAGCATCGAGCCCGACCCGTTCTAGGGCCGCGACGGCCTGCTGACGGGCGGACTCCGGGCTGCGGCCGTGGGCCAGGGGGCCCGCCATCACGTCCTCCAGCAGGGTGGGCATGAACAGCTGGTCGGCGGGGGTCTGGAAGACGAGCCCGAGGCGGGACTGTAGGGCCCGGTGGCTGCGGGGAGTCAGGGGCTGGTCCGCCAGCCGCACCTCACCCTGGCCGGGTGCCAGCAGACCGGTGAGCAGCAGCAGCAGGGTCGACTTGCCGGAGCCGTTGGCACCCACCAGGGCGACCCGCTCGCCGCTGTGCAGGCTGCGGTTGAGGTCGGCGATCGCCCCGGTGCCATCGGGATAGCGGTAGCTGAGCTGCTGACAGGAGACGTTCACAGTGACAGGGGCGGCAGGAACTGCAGGGACAGCAGCACCAGGGTGCCGAACAGCAGCGATCGCCGCTGCCCCGCCTGCCACTCTAGCCGGGGCAGTGGCAGTTCCTGGCCACCACCGCGCAGCTGCAGCGCCCGCTGCACCCGCTCACCCCGTTCCAGGCTGCGCAGGAACAGGCCGCCGATCATCGCGCCGCTGACCAGCCGGGCATGGTGCCGGTTCAGGCTCAGGCCCCGCAGCCGGGCGGCCCGCTGCAGCTGCAGACTGTCGTGCTGCAGCATCACCCCCTGCTGTCGCATCACCAGGGCGGCCCCGAGCAGGTCCCGGGGCACGCCAAGACGGGCAAGGAATCCCAGCAGGGTGGAAAGCGGGTAGCGGCGGGCCAGGGCCCGCAGACCGATCACGGTCAGCAGGGCCTTGGCGGCGATCGCCAGGGCCAGGACCCAGCCCCGCTGTAGCAGGGTCGGAAACAGCAGCAGCAGAAACAGCAGTTCCGGCCAGTGGGGCCAGCGCCAGTCACGGCCGCAGGTCCCGATCAGCAGCAGCGTGTAGGCTCCCAGGGTGAGCAGACGGTCGGCGGGGGTGAAGGCCAGCAGCACCAGCAGCAGACTGCTCAGGGCCAGGCGCCGGGGAATGATGGCGAAATTCACCTGCGGCGCGGGCCGCCGAGGGCGCGACCCAGCCCGAAGCAGAGTAGAGTGCCGATTACGCCAGCCAGGGGGGTGGCCAGGGGTTGGGGGACGCCGCGCAGCTGATATTCATCGAACAGGCGGGCGGTGGGCAGACGCCGTCCCAGGGGCTCGGGGTGGGCCCGCTCCTCGAAGCTCAGATCGGCAGCGACGCGGTCCAGACCGTCGGGCAGGGCACTGGCGAAGGGGGAGAGCAGGGCGGCGAGACCGAGGGCGACCAGTAGGCCCAGACGACGGTCGATGCGGGGGAATCGGGACTGCATGGGTTATCTCCAGGCCGGTTGGGGAGCTGCCTGCAGCAGGTCTGGGCGTACCCGGCCCAGGAAACCGACCACGGCGGCGGTGATGGCACCCTCGCCGATGCCGATCAGCAGGTGCCAGCCCAGCAGGGCCGGCAGAGCCGTGGCTAGGGGTACGGTGCCGGAGGCGGCCAACTGCAGGGCGCAGGCGATCGCCGCCAGTACCACCGCCGCCCAGCCTGCGATCGCGGCCGCGGCTTCCTGGCTCAACCCCAGACGGCAGAGCCCCCGCCAGAGGGCCGTGCCACCCCAGCAGCCGATCAGGCCCATGTTCAGGTAGTTGATCCCGAAGCTGGCGATGCCGCCGTCCTGGAAGACCAGGGCCTGTACGGCAAAGACCAGGGCCAGGGCCAGGCTGGCACTGCGGCAGCCCAGCAGGATGCCCAGCAGCGTGCCGCCCAGCAGGTGACCGCTGGTGCCGCCGGGAATCGGGAAGTTGATCATCTGGGCGGCGAAGACGAAGGCGGCGGCCACGCCCAGGTGAGCGGCCAGGGCATCTCCCTGACGGCGCCGCCCGTCCCGCAGAACGAGGGTGATGATCACCAGCGCGATCGCCCAGCCCGCGACGGCGAGCCCCGGGCTGAGAAATCCATCCGGGATGTGCAGGGCCAGCAGCGGAAGCGTAAGCATGGGCAGGTTGCGAGCATCAGAGTGATCTCAGCGCAGGATCCCGAGCGGCACAATCCGGTATGCCCGCATGGGGCATGCCGGCCCCCAGGGGCCGGCCTATGCTGGGCTGCAGCCCCCTGGTCCGGGGCGGCAGGTGTGGGGAGGAGATGATGGGATGCTGGCTCAGCAGTTGGGCAGTGGTGGCGGGCTGTCTGCTGGCTCCCGGGGCGATCGCTGCAGACATGGCCACTCTAGATAAGGCGGATCGGGTGGCACTGCCGGCCATGGCTGCCACTCCGGTCACGGGTATGGCCCGGTTGAGCGATGTCCGACCGACAGATTGGGCTTATCAGGCACTGCAGTCTCTGGGGGAGCGCTACGGTTGCATCGTCGGCGACCCTGACCGGACACTTCAGGGTGGCCGGGCCCTGAGCCGTTTCGAGTTCGCCGTCGGGCTGAGCGCCTGCCTTGCCCGGCTCGGGACAACGGTTGCCTCCCGGGAGGACCTGGAACCGGTGAAACGGCTGGTGCAGGAGTTCCAGCCGGAACTGGCCGACCTCAGGGGCCGGGTGGATGCCCTCGAGGCCCGGGTAGGCAGCTTGGAGGCCCGCTCGTTCAGCACCACCACCCAACTCAAGGGTGAGGTGAACATGCTGCTGTCCAAGGCCTATAACCCCGCCGGGACCGACACCGGCACCTCCTTCGCCACCAAGACCTCCCTCAGCTTCAACACCAGCTTCAGCGGCCGGGATCTGCTCTCCCTGACGATGACCGCCAACACCATCAACTCGCCCTCCAACCTGGGTGCGGCGGTGGATGCAGCCACCCCCGGCGGCGGTTATCCCTTCCTGCCGGCCGGGACGCTCAACCTTGATGCCCTGAATGGGCCCGGAACGTCGGTGTCACCCAGCTTTGCCATCGATGGCCTGAAGTACGCGTTTCCGCTGGGGCCCGTGAACGTCGTGGTCGGTGCGGCCAACACCCGCGCCATCGATGTGCTGGGTACCGACGGGACGTTCTACAACTCCCAGATTTCCTACCTGTTCACCACCGGCCTACCGAACATCTTCTCGGATTCGGATGCCGCGCCGGTGGCCTCGCTGGGCTTCAACCTGCCGCTGACGGCTACCTGGAGCTTCGGGGCGGTCTACTCGGCTCAGAATGCCGGTGTGAACGGCGGGCTGGACTCGACCATCGGCAATGGGGGCCTCTTCTCCACTGGGTTACAGGCCACCGCCCAGTTTGCCTACCGGTCGGCCGACGGCCGGGTGATCGGAGCCCTGGCCTACGCCTACCGTAACGGTCCGTCCTACCTGCCCCAGGACACCCAGTCCTACGGTGGGGTCAACTACGGCACCTTCCGGGCCTACACCGGTCCCACGGATGACCCCTCGGCGCTGGTGGGCAGCAGTAACCTCGGTCTCGGGGTCGGGTGGGCGATCGCCCCCGAGATGGTGGTCAGTGCGGCCTACGGCATCAGTTTCCTGGCGGCCTACGGTAACACCAGCACCGTCCAGGCCTGGAACCTGGGGCTGCAGATGCCCAACCTGTTCGGGACGGGTAATGAGTTCGGTTTCGCCTTCGGTCAGGCTCCCTACGTCACGGCCTCGACCCAGCCCGGCGGTGTGGACAGCGGCAACTTCGCAGTCGAAACCTACTATCGCTACCAGATCACGGACGGCATCTCGCTGACCCCGGCGATCTATCTGGTCACCAACGTCACCGGGGGGGCACCCAATCCCTTCAACCGGGCCCAGTTCGTGACCGGGAATCTGGTGGTGCCGCTGGTGAAGACCACGTTCCGGTTCTAGGCGGCCACCCGGCTTAGAGACCGAGCCGCTGGGTCAACTGCTGCAGCCAGCAGTTCCAGGGACTGCAGCGAGGCGCCCAGTTGCGGTTGGTGAGAACGACTCGGGGCTGGCTGCCGTAGTCCGCCAGCCGCAGCATGTAGGGAACGTGGGCGAAGCTGAGGGCGCCCTGGGTGGGGCCGTTGACGTCGTAGGAGGAGTAGGCGTACTGCCCGGGGACGATGAAGCGGGACTTGGAGGCGTGGTCCGGTAGGTAAGCGGCCACGAGCCCCTGTTCACGGCTGAACTGCTCGGCCTGCTCCAGGGTCCAGCCGCCGTAGCTCATCACGAAGACCAGATTGCCCCGGGGGGTGAGGCCGTAGATGATTCGCGTGCGGGGCAGGTAGGCGCGCACGGACTGACCGGCGCTGCTCTCGTAGGCAGGGCGGTAACTGGGTGGGGCGGCTTCGCGGTCGTTGTAGAGAGCGTGCAGCCCGCCGATGAAGATGTCGTAGCGCTGCTCCCGCTCGGGGGTGAGTTCGCCGTAGCCGAAGTGGGCCTGGCCGGCCTGATCGATGGCGATGAAGGCGCGGCTGCGGGCGGCGGCCCGGTTGGCGCTCATCAGCGTCCGGCTGGCCAGCTTCAGATCGCCCAGGGGTCGCCAGCGATTGTTGCGCTCCGAGGGGCTGCTGGCCTCGTACATCGGTCCGGAGATGTAGAGGTAGGCCTGCCTGTCCTTATAGGCCTCATCCTCGCGGTCCCAGCCTTCGAGGGCATCGAAGGTGAGGCGGCGGGGCGCGGCGATCGCCACGAAGGCGTTGTCCTGCTTGACGTAGTGGAAGGGTTTGGCCTGATCCTCCAGCACCGCCAGGGGATAGTCGCTGGGCACCTCGGTGACGGGAGCCGCCGCCGGAGGACGCTGGGAGATGTCATTGCCGGTGCTGGCGACGCTGCGCTGGCCCCCGCTGAGGTCGCTCACGGCCAGCCCGGCCATCACCCCGGCTCCAGCGGAAATGCCCATAGCGACCAGCAGGGGCATCAGCAGTCCCGTGCGGCGGGTGCGGGGGGGGGTGGCGGCGAGGGAGGATCGGCTCAAGCGGCGTCTGACCTTGATGAGGTTGAAGTTCGGAGCAAAGCAAAAGCAGCAACCACGATAATCGCTGACGGTTAAAGCGGATAGCATCGAGGCTACAGCGGTGAGCCCCGACGTCGGTCTGTCCGTTGTGCCTGTCTTGTCTGTGGAAGGCGTCCATGCCCGACTGGCTGACGGTTCCCCTGGGATTCGAATTCTTCCGGCGGGCCCTGGGCATGGCCCTGCTCAGCGGTTGCCTCTGTCCGCTGGTGGGCAGCTGGCTGGTGGTGCAGCGGCTCGGGTTCCTGGCCAATGTGATCTCTCACTCGGTGCTGCCGGGGGTGGTGATTGCCGGGGCTCTGGGCTGGGATCTGAGCATCGGTGCCTTCCTCTCGGGCCTGGCCAGCACGCTGGTACTCAACGGTATCGAGTCGCTGCAGGTGATCCGGCCCGAGGCAGCGATGAATGCGGTCCTGGCCAGCTTCTTCGCCCTGGGAGTGCTGCTGGTGCCGGTGTTGGGTAGCCGCCTCAATCTCGAAGCCTTCCTGTTCGGGGATCTGCTCAGCGTCACTGATGCGGACCTCTGGCGCACCGGGGCGATCGCCCTGCTGCTGATGGGGCTGATGCTGGGCTTCTATCGCCCCCTGCTCTACTACTCTTTCGATCCGGCGGGGGCCCAGGCCCTGGGGCTGCCGGTGGGGCGTATCCGTCTGGGGATGACCGGGGCGATCACGCTGACGATCATCGCCGGTATGCAGTCGGTGGGCGTGATTCTCGTGATTGCCCTGATCGCCTGCCCGGCCCTGGCGGCCTACCTGCTGGTACGGGAACTGCACGAGATGCTGCTGGCAGCGGCGCTGCTGGGCATGGTTTCGGCGGTGGGTGGTCTGTTCCTCAGCTACTGGGCGAATCTGCCCTCGGGGGCGACGATCTCCCTAGTGGCCTTCGGGGTCTTTCTGCTGGCGCTGCTGTTCAGTCCCCGCAAGGGTCTGCTGCGGCGTTCCCGGCCTGGACGTGCGGGATAGAATCTGAGACGGTTTCCGGCACCCGCCCCCCATGGCCCTTGAGTTCGGTGACGATATTCCCTTTGCGGAGCGGGAGCGGCGGCCAACCCCCAAGGCCCCGAGCCGTCGGCCCCTGGTGCTGCTGGGGGCGATCGCCCTGGTGGCAGCGGCGGTGGCGGTCGGGGCCATCCTGCGCCGTCCCACCCCGGTACCGGGGGCGGGCTCTCTGCCGACCCCGGCCCGGGACGGCACCCTGCTCGGGCACCATCCCTACGCGGATGCCAGGGCAGAGCAACTGACCCCCCTGGCGGGGGTGCAGCTGCGCCCGGCAGCGGCCGAGGCCTTCCGGGCCATGCAGCAGGCGGCCCTGGCGGATGGGGTGCGGCTGGTCCCACTGTCGGGGTTCCGCTCCCGGCAGGAGCAGCAGGGGATCTATTTCGGGGTGAAGTCGGAGCGCAACCAGTCGGTGCAGGAGCGGGCCAAGGTCAGTGCGCCGCCGGGCTACAGCGAACATCACACCGGCTACGCCCTCGACATCGGTGATGGCGATCGCCCCGCCACCCACGTTGAGCCCAGCTTCGAGGACACGCCGGCCTTCCGCTGGCTGCAGGCCCATGCCAACCGCTTCAACTTCGAGCTCTCCTTCCCCCGGGGTAATGCCCAGGGCGTGAGCTACGAGCCCTGGCACTGGCGCTTCGTCGGTGATCCCGACAGTCTGAAGCTGTTCTATCGGAAGTGAGCGGGCTGGCCGCAGAGGTGCAGGGGTGAACAGGCGACATCATCGCAGGCGGATCGGACTGACCGGGGTGCTGCTGCTGGGGCTGGCGGCCTGTCAGGCTGCCGACTGGCCCCGCTACCGGGTGGACCGGGTGCGCCACAGTGAGCAGGAGTTCCTGGCGCGGCGCCCCCTGACCGCCGCTCCGCAGCCGGAGGAAGGCCTGCTCAGCCTCGGTGATACCTACCTGCGCTTCTGTCCGACAGGCGATCGCCCCTGCCTGCTCGTGCGGGGCACGTTCCCCCGGCCGGATCGCTTCCGGGGTGAGTGGTCGGCGCCCGGCTCGGCCGTTGCCGACCGCAGTCGCTTCGAGTGTCAGGTAGGAACTGCTGTCCTGCGCTGCACCGAGACCCTGCGGGAGGAGTCCGGGCGCACCGCCCGGGTTGAGCACACCTTCACCCGGGTCGACGGATGAGGCGCCCCCTGGTTCTGCTGACGCTGCTGGCGACCCTGCTGGGGGGCTGCCAGTCCCTGCTGCCGCCCCGGGGCGATCGCCTCGTGCTGGGCAGCACCGGTCGGCTGCGTACCCTCGACCCGGCCGATGCCTACGAAAGTCTGGCGGCGACCCTGTTCCAGAACCTGGGCGATCGCCTCTACACCTACGCTCCCGGCACCACCCGCATCGTTCCGCAACTGGCGACGGCTCTGCCCCAGGTCAGCGCCGATGGCCTCACCTACCGGATTCCCCTGCGCCGGGATGTGCGCTTCCACGATGGCAGCCGCTTCGATGCAGCGGCGATGGCCTTCTCCCTGCGCCGCTTCCAGCGCAACGGCGGGCAGGCGTCGGTGCTGCTGGCAGACCGGATCGCGGCGATCGCGACTCCCGATCCCTACACCCTGGAGATTCGGCTGACCCGCCCCTTCGCTCCTTTCCTGTCCCTGCTCACCTTCCCGGGGCTCTGCGCCGTGTCGCCCCGGGTTTACCGGCTCGGGGCCGGGGCCTTTGAGACCGAGCGATTCGTCGGTACCGGCCCCTACCGGCTGGTGAGCCGGGGCAGCGATCGCTTGCGTCTGGAGCCCTTCCCGGATTACTGGGGGGGCCGCCCGGCTAACGGTGGTATCGACCTGCAGCTGTTTACCAGCGGCGCCACCCTCTACAACGCCCTGGGCACCGGTCTGGTGGATGTCACTCTGGGCGGACTGGATGTCGATCAGGTGCGGGCGCTGCAGCAGCAGGCCCGGCAGGGGCGGGTGCGGGTGGTGGCCGGACAGGGACTGGCGGTCAGTTTCCTGAGTGTCAACCTCACCAGTACTCCCCTCGACCAGCGTCCGGTGCGTCAGGCTCTGGCGGCAGCGCTGGATCGCCCTCTGCTCGACCAGCGGGTGTTTGCCGGGCAGGTGGAGCCGCTCTACAGTCTCGTGCCCCCGGCTTTCCCCAGCGCAGTCCCGGCCTTCGAACGCTACGGAGCGGCGGGCGACCCCGCCCTGGCCCGGCGGTTGCTCACCGGTCTCGGCTACAGCGTCCGACGGCCGCTGCGGCTCACCCTCTGGTATCGCTCCAACACCAGCAGCGGCGAACTGGTGGCCAGTACCCTGCGGGCCGCCGTGCAGCGCCGCCTGGGTGGGCTGATGCAGCTGGAGATTCAGGGGGTGGAGTCGACCACTGCCTACCAGAATCTGGACAAGGGGGCCTACCCCCTGTTCCTGCTCGATTGGGCGCCGGATTTCTTCGATCCCGACAACTACCTGCAGCCGTTTCTCGCCTGCCAGCGGGGCAATGACCGGGAGGGCTGTCAGGACGGCGCCAGTCGCCAGATGGGCTCCTTCTACTGGCAGCCGACGGTGCAGCGCTGGCTGGAGCAGTCCGGGGCGATCGCCGCTCCCGGGCCACGCCAGCAACTGCTCACCCGCATCCAGCGCCAGGTGGCGGAGGATGTGCCCTACCTGCCCCTCTGGGTGAACCGGGAGTACCTCTTCACCCGCCCGGATGTACGGGGTCGGGGCCTGCAGGTGACCGGTCTGATTTCCTTCGGCGAGTTCTCCAGAGCCCATGTCGCGCGCTAAGTCGCTCCAGTCCTACCTTCTGAGCCGGGTGCTGTTGGCGCCGCTGATGCTCTGGGCGATCGCCACCCTGGTGTTCCTGCTGCTGCGGGCTACGCCCGGTGATCCCGTCGATGCCATCCTCGGCCCGAAAGCCCCCCCGGAGGTGCGCCAGCAGCTGCGGGCCCAACTGGGGCTGAACCTGCCCCTACCGCTGCAGTACCTTCACTACCTCGGGGATCTGCTGCGCGGTGACCTGGGCACTTCCCTCACCAGCCAGGGGGAACGGGTGACGGCGATCATCGCCCGCCACTTTCCGGCCACGGCGGAACTGGCGATCGCCAGCCTGATCATTGCCCTGGTGCTGGGTCTGGGGGTGGGATTGGCCACCGCCGCGCGCCCCGACAGCCGTCGCGATGCCGCCGGTCGGTTGTTCGGGATCATCACCTACGCTCTGCCCCCCTTCTGGGCGGCGATGCTGGTGCAGCTGCTGTTTGCCGTGCAGTTGGGCTGGTTCCCGATCGGCACCCGCTATCCGGTCACCCTCGACCCGCCCCTGGGGCCCACCGGGCTCTACACCTTTGATGCGCTGCTGCAGGGCGACTGGCGGGCCTGTGGTCTGGCGCTCTGGTATCTGGCCCTACCCGCCGGGACGCTGGGGCTGCTGCTGAGCGGAATCTTCGAGCGCATCGGTCGGGTCAATCTGCGTCTGGCTCTGCAGTCCGACTATGTCGATGCGGCTCGGGCCCGGGGCATCCCCGAGCGGCGGATTCTGTTCAACCACGCCCTGCGCAATGCGCTGATTCCGCTGGTGACGGTGCTGGGCCTGACCCTGGCGGCGCTGCTGGGCGGGGCGCTGCTGATCGAGACCACCTACGCCTGGCCGGGACTGGCCAACCGCCTGTTCGAGGCGATCAGCCTGCGGGATTACAGCACGGTGCAGGGAATTGTGGTCTTCTTCGCCCTGCTGGTGGTGCTGGCCAGTGTGGCGGTGGACGCCCTCAATGCCCTGATCGACCCGCGCATCCGCTACTGAGCGCCGGGGATGGTCAGTGTTGCGGGCCAGCGCTCAAGCAGGTAGAGGGGCATGGCCGGATCGCTGAGCTGGCGGGCGAACTCGCCATCCAGTCGCGGGATGTCGATCCGCTCCTCGTTCAGGTAGCGCCGCAGGAAGACGAGGCTGAGCTGCTCGACGTAGCGGTGGGCGATCGCCGGGTCCGGGCCGACCACATCCGGTGGCAGCTGCATCTGGGTGCCGGGGGCGGCCGCGTCCATGACCGAGAAGTGGGTGCCGTTATCGAGCAGGGCCAGGTAGCGGCGGCGGCTGCCCAGCCAGCGGAAGGGCTCGATCTGCTCGTCGACCACCGGCACGAAGATGTCGTTGCTGCTGCCGAGCACCAGCACCGGCACGCTGACGCTGGCCAGTCCCTCCGGGCCGAACCACTGGCTCAGGGGCGGATTGAGGGCGATCACCGCCCGGATGCGGCTGTCCGGGTTGAGTGGCTGGCGGGGGTCCAGTTCCAGGGCCTTGCACTGGAAGGCCGCGGCCAGATTCAGGGAACTGGTGAGGCGGGTGGGGTTGAGGCAGAAGGCCTCCAGTCGGGGGCGGTTGAAACGGGCGCCCGCCAGGGCCAGACCGGTGTAGCCGCCGTAGGAATGGCCGATCACCGCCACCCGGTTGAGATTGGCTGCGGAGCGCAGCAGGGGGTCCGCCCCCAGCTGAGCCAGCACGAACTGCAGATCCTGGGGTCGGTCCAGTAGTTCGGCAGCGGGCTGATCTCGGGCCTCGCTGGTGAACAGGCTGCGGCTGGCTGCGGCGCTGCTGCCGACATGCTCGGGCACCGCCACCAGAAACCCCTGGCTAGCCAGGAAGCGGCCCAGATAGGCGAAGCTGAGGCGGTCTTCACCCAGCCCGTGGGACAGCAGCACCACCGGCGGGAAGGCCCGCCCCTGGGGCTGGTAGATCGTCGTCGGTACGGGCCGTTGCCGGGCAGAGTCGCTCCAGTTCTCCTCCAGCACCCGTACCGGGTAGGCACGCACCTCGCCGCCGCTGACGGGGACGACCCCGGGGTTGCGGTCCTCGCTGTCCGCCAGGGTGCGGCGCAGCTGCTCGAACAGCCGTTCCCGCTCCGGGAACAGCCGGGCCAGCTCCCGGGCCAGGGCGATGCCCTGGGTGAGGTCCACCGTCAGGCGGCGTGAGGGGAACTGCTCGATCAGGGTCAGGGGCGTCAGGGAGTCCTGCTGCTCCAGCAGGGTGGTCAGGGTCTGGCGCAGGGCGGTGGCGCCGTTGCTGCCGTCGGCAGTG
>CAYZUY010000025.1:9595-18171 GCA_964481495.1 uncultured bacterium | reverse complement strand
GGTTGCGGCTGGCGAAGGTCTGCACCAGCCGCACCAGGGCGTCGTACACCGCCTGATCGCCGTGGGGGTGGTACTTGCCGAGCACGTCCCCGACCACGCGAGCGCATTTGCGGAAGGGCCGATCCGGGGTCAGCCCCAGCTCGTGCATGGCGTAGAGGATGCGGCGCTGGACCGGCTTGAGACCGTCGCGGGCGTCGGGCAGGGCCCGGCCGACGATCACGCTCATGGCGTATTCCAGATACGACCGCTGCATCTCCTGGTGCAGGGCCGTGGGGATGATACGTTCCGGGGCGAAGGGATCGAGCGGATCGGTCATGGATCACCGCCCGGTCCGGCGGCAGGGGAGTTCGGATTGAGGCCTAGGATAGCGGAAGCCCGGAACCGCCCCAAATCGGGGCTGATGCCCTACTCCGCCTGATTCAGCTCAAGCTGGCGCTGGCGAGCTTCAGCGACGGCCTCGCTCAGCTGGGGCTGGCCCAGCAGGCTGGCGGTGACCTTGAGCAGGCGATCGCCCCACAGCTGCTGCTTCTGGTAGGCCGGGTCGACGTAGCGGGGGTCGGTGCTCAGGGCCTGACGGGCCTGCTCCAGAGCCTCGCTGGTTTTGCCCTGCTGGAAGAACAGCGCTGCCCGGGCCAGTCGGGTCTCCGCCGCCTGGGCGTTCAGCTGCAGTGCCTTGTCCCAGGAACTCAGGGCGGTGGCTTCGTTGCCCTGCTCAAAGCCGATCAGGCCGATGTTGTTCCAGGCTTCCCAGAAGTCCCGACGCAGCTCGATCGCTTTCTGGAACTGGCGCACGGCCTCGGGGTAGCGCTTCTGCACCAGATAGACGTTGCCCAGATCGAAGAGGGCGCCCGGAGACTCCGGCTTCATCTCCAGGCCGCGCTGGAAGTATTCGATGGCTTTCTCGTAGGTCTGCTGCCGGAAGCTGACGGTGCCGAGGGCGAACAGCACCCCGGCCTCCTTCGGGGCCAGCTGCCGTGCCTTTTCCAGGGCCCGGGTGGCCTGGGGCAGATCGTCCAGGCGCAGACTGGCCTCGGCCAGCACCAGCCAGGCTCGGCCGTCATCGGGGGCCAGCTCCACTGCCAGCAGGGCCTGCCGCTGGGCGATCGCGAACTGCTGCATCTGCAGCATGCGGGCGGCGTCCTGGGCCAGCAGCCGTCCCTGCTCCGCCAGATGGGCGAAGTTCAGCTGGGGAACGTAGGGGACCAGGGCCGGACTGGGACGGGCGGTAAGCAGAGTGACCAGCACCGCCGTCGCCAGGGCCGGCCAGCGGAAACGGGGCAGGGCAAATCCGGCGGGACGGGGAAGGCGGGTCACGGGCAGTTCTGGCAGAGACATGGGTAGCTTATCCCGATTCCGCAGACGCGCATCCCAGGGCGGCCCGGGCGTTGCGCCGCAGCATGGCGGGCTTGATCCGGCGCAGGGCAGAGCCGGTGAAGCGCCGTTCCCATTCCTCGTCACTCAGGGCCGCCAGCTCCGCCAGGGTGGGAGCGATGTTCCAGGGATAGGGGGCGAAGCCTGGCTCATCGGTCGGGGTGGCGAAGCGCTGGTTCCAGGGGCAGCAGTCCTGGCAGAGGTCGCAGCCGGCCACCCAGCCCTGCATGTGGTCGGCGATCGCCTGCGGTAACTGCTCGGCCCGGTTCTCGATCGTGTGATAGGCGATGCAGCGGTTGGCGTCGACCACATGGGGTTCGACGATCGCTCCGGTCGGGCAGGCATCCAGACAGCGACGGCAACTGCCGCAGTGGGCGGTGTGGACCGGGTCCGGATCGAACTCGAGGTCGGTGAGAATCTCCCCCAGGAACACCCAGGAGCCGTACTCGCGGGTGAGCAGATTGCCGTTCTTGGCGATCCAGCCCAGGCCGGCCTGCTGGGCCCAGACCTTGTCCTGAATCGGCCCGGTGTCGGCGTACCAGCGGGTGCGGCAGCCGGGGACCTGGGCCTCCAGCCAGAGGCCGAGCTTCTTCAGCCGTTTGTGCAGCAGGCGGTGGTAATCGCGGCCCCAGCCGTAGCGGGAGATGCGGGCGTAGCCCTCCCCCTCGGGACGCTGCTCGGGACTGTAATAGTTGACCGCCAGGCAGATGACGCTACGCACCCCCGGCAGCAGTGCCTCAACCCGCTGGCGGCGATCGCTTGCCATCCAGGCCATATCCGCCTGGTAGCCCTGGTCCAGCCAGCGGCGCAGATGCTGCTGCTGCTCCCGGGCCCAGTCGGCCTGGGCCACCGCCGCGATGCCCAGTTTGTGGAATCCCAGGGCGATCGCCTGGGCCTGGAGCTGTTCGCGGGTGATGCCCATGGGACCTCTCGGAAAACTACCGTCATTCTGCGGAAAAGGCGGACCCACCCCGGGGCTAAACTGGCCCTGTTCGCCCATCGGTTCCTTCCATGACCTTCGCCCCAGCGCGCCGTCTGCCCCGCCTCCTGGAGGTGGTCGGCAGCATTCTGGTGCTGTCGGTGCTGACCGACTACATCATCTACCTGCTTCCCTTCGACTTCGCCAGCAGTGACTGGAAACTCGGTCTGCTCCAGACGCTGGTGGATCGGGGCATCGTGCCGCTGGTGGGCCTGACGCTGATTTTCGTCGGCCAGTGGTGGCGGCAGCAGAACGGCGAAGGAGCACCGGTGTGGGAAGCCCCGCTGCGTCTGGTGGCCCGGTTCGCCGCGGTTCTGCTGGCGGTGGTCTTCGCGCTCACCATCATCTTCGGGTTCTTCAATCTGGATGCGGCCCGTGCCAAGGTCGATCAGCAACTGCAGCAGCAGATCAAGATGCAGATCGAGCCGCAGCTGAATCAGGTGACCAGCCAGCTGGACCAGATGACCCCCGAGCAGCTCAAGCAGCAGCTGGAGCAGGGCAAGGCCAGCGGTCAGCTGCCGCCGGAACTGCTCAAGGACTATGACCAGCTGCAGAAGAACCCCACCCAGCTGAAGGAGCGCCTCAAGGCCCAGCTGGAGCAGCAGAAGCAGATGGCCATCACCCAGATGAAGGCGGCGGCCGCCCCCCAGATGGAGAAGGCCCAGGCTGACTTCCTGCGGCAGGTCGTCAAGAACACGCTGATGTCGCTGCTGCTGGCCACCGGCTATGCAGTTGTCTTCTGGACCACCCGCCCCTCGGCAGACTGAGCCCGGGGATTGCGATAATCCACCCATCCCGGTCGTCTGCCTCGGCAGGTCTCCGGGACTTCTCCCGACCCCCTTTCGCGTCCCATGGCCTTTCCGGAAGACTCCAATCCCCCGGGCTTTGCCCAGCGGTTCCAGCAGGACCTGAAGAACGACCTGATTGCCGGTCTTCTGGTGGTCATTCCCCTGGCCACCACCATCTGGCTGACGGCGGTGGTCTCCCGCTGGGTGGTGGACTTCCTCACCCGCATTCCCAAACAGGTCAACCCCTTCAACGATCTCGACCCGCTGGTGTCGGATCTGGTCAATCTGGGGGTGGGTCTGACGGTGCCCCTGCTGGCGATCCTGCTGATCGGCCTGATGGCGCGGAACTTCATCGGTCGCTTCCTGCTCGACTTCGGCGAGCGCACCCTGCAGCGCATTCCCTTTGCCGGTTCGGTCTACAAGACCCTGAAGCAACTGCTTGAAACCCTGCTCAAGGATTCGAGCAGCAAGTTCCGTGGGGTGGTGCTGCTGGAGTATCCCCGCCCCGGAGTCTGGGCGATTGGCTTCGTCACCGGCCAGGTGGATGCCACCATCCAGGCGGTGGTCGATGGTCCGCTGCTGAGCGTATTTGTGCCCACCACCCCCAATCCGACGACCGGTTGGTATGCCGTGGTGCCGGAGGCCGAGACGATTACCCTCAGCCTCTCGGTCGAGGATGCCTTCAAAATCCTGATCTCCGGGGGGATTGTCACCCCGAACCCAGTGCTGCCGGAGGAGCCGGTGGTGGCGCCGGAACTGCTGCCCACCGCCGGTGGAAGCGGCGAGGTCTGACCCGACGGCTGACCCCAGACGATAGGATTGTCTCTGGTCCCCTGCCATTCGGTAGGGGATTTTGCTGTTCCGCCATTTCTCCTCTGCTTATGCAACCGCGCCGGATCGCTCGGGAACTCGCCCTGCTCAGCCTCAGCCAGTTGCCCCAGAAGTCCCAGAAACTGGAACAGACGGATTTTGCGGGATTGCTGCCGGCCGCTATCCGCACCCTGGCCACCGAGACCCGGGACAGCCTGGAGAATGCGTCCTCGGAACTGGTGCAGGCCAATGAACAGCTGCTGCGCAGCCGTCTGGAAAGCCCCGATCAGGCCGCCGGTAAGCAGTCCCTGGAGGAGGAGCGCCAGCAGCTGGCCAGCGGGCGGGCCATGGCCGAGGAAGCGATCCGGCTGACGGAAGTGGCGATCAATCGCCTCGGTGCGGCTCTGGACCTGCCCACCTTCGTGCAGGTAGCCGGTGAGGCGGCGGTGCAGGATCAGGCCCTGGCCCTGGTGCAGCGCGTGGCTGCGGAACGGGAGAGCCTTGACCAGCAGCTGAACGAGGTGATGCAGGGTTGGCAGCTGCACCGGCTGCCCCGCATCGATCAGGACATCCTGCGGCTGGCGGTGGTGGAAGTGCGCCACTTCGGGCTGCCCGAGGCGATCGCCATCAACGAGGCTGTGGAACTGGCGAAACGGTACAGTGATGAGGAGGGTCGACGCCTGATTAACGGCGTTCTCCGCCGCTTCGCCGACCGTCTGAGCGGAGATGCGGCTGCCCCCCAAGCCTGATTTGCCGCTTCTGCATCCCCATGGTTTTCGACTGGTTCCGCCGCAGCTTCAACGCCCCTCAGCCCGCGGCTGAGCCGCAGCCACCCGCTGAACCGGAGGCCAACGTAACTCCGGAGGAGTCTGCCGAAGCAGAGTCGGCGGCGGCCACCGCTGCAGATGCCACGGCCGATGACTATCTCGCCTGGGCGCGGTCGGCCTTCCAGAACCTGAAGGACCAGGCTGCCGAGTCTGAGACTGCGGATGTGACTGCAGCGGCTGAGGAAGCCACCCCTACGATTGCACCGGAGTCTACCCCGGCGCCGGAACCGGTCGTGGCCGAAATCGTGCCGGAACCGGAACCTGCTCCCGCAGCGGAACCGGAGGTTGTCCCCGCTGTCCCAGCGCCGCTGGGCTCGATCCTGGCCCGAGCCGAGGCGGAGCGGGAAGCCCGCCTGGAGAGCCTCAAGGCCGAGGCCTTCGAGGAGGTGGAACTGCCGGTTGAGGAAGAACCCGAGCCGGAGCTGCCGCCAGTGCCCGAACGGCCGGGGCTGACCTTCGACGAGAACTTCCTCTGGTCGGCGGAGGTGCTGGCGGCCCAGGGGCGTCGCCCCGAAGAGATTTCCGCCGAGGAGATCGACTGGCTGACCAACCTGCGCTTCGGCCTCGACAAGACTCGCCGCGGCTTTGTTAACCAGATGCGCGATCTGGTCGGTCAGGGGCCGATGGATGAAGACGCGGTGATGGAGCTGGAATCCCTGCTCCTTCAGGCTGATGTCGGCGTCGAGGCTACGGACCTGATCGTCGGTCGGCTGCAGGCAAAACTGCGGGAGGAGGCTCTGCCCACCCAGCAGGCGATCGCCTACCTGAAACTGCTGCTGCGGGAAATCCTCGATGCGCCCCTGGCCAGCCAGGACACCTGGGTACTGGCCCCCGAGAAGGGTCGGCTGAACATCTGGCTGATGGCGGGGGTGAACGGGGTCGGCAAGACCACCACCATCGGCAAGCTGGCGCATCTGGCCCGCAAATCCGATTACTCGACGCTGATTGCAGCGGCCGACACCTTCCGGGCGGCGGCGGTGCAGCAGGTTCAGGTCTGGGGTGAGCGCACCGGTGTGGAGGTGATCTGCAACCCTGGCCAGAACACCGACCCGGCCGCTGTGGTCTTCGATGGCATTTCCGCTGCCCAGTCCCGGGGCACCGAGCTGCTGCTGGTGGACACCGCCGGGCGTCTGCAGAACAAGAAGAACCTGATGGAGGAGTTGAGCAAGATCCGGCGGATCATCGACCGTAAGGCGCCCGAGGCGCAGGTCGAGTCGCTGCTGGTGCTCGACGCCACCCAGGGTCAGAACGGTCTGCGTCAGGCCAAGGTGTTCGCCGAGGCCGCCAACCTCTCCGGGGTGATTCTCACCAAGCTGGACGGTACGGCCAAGGGCGGTGTGGCCCTGGCGATTGTCCAGGAACTGGGGCTGCCCATCCGCTTCATCGGCGCCGGAGAAGGGATTGCCGATCTGCGGCCCTTCTCCAGTTTCGAGTTCGTCCAGGCGCTGATCGACGGCTAGAGTTACGCCATTTGGCGTAGGCCTCTGCTGCGGTGGGGGTGAGGTGCTATAACCGTTGGGAAATTCCGCGCCCCGGCGCCTCTGATGCCCATTCGGCCAACCCTTCAGCCTTCCGAGTCGGAGCCCCTCAGCGCTCCGATGGATTCGCTGTCGCCGGTTCTGGCCCTCAAACAACTGGTGTCCCGACTCGATCGGGAGCAGCGTAAGACCCAGGATCTGCTCACGTCCCTGGGGTATGCCCTGCGCAGCTTCACCAATCTGGCCCAGTTCCTAGAGCTGATTCCCTGGATCGCCAGCCGGGTCAGTGACGCTGATGGGGCGATCCTGGTGGTCTTCCGCCCGGATGGTCGTCTCTGGCTGGAGCAGCTGCATGCCTCCGAGCCGCGTCTGAGTGAGCAGGTGCGCCTGGGCATCCGTCAGTTGCAGTTGCAGCGTCAGCCGATCGAGGCACACATCGCCGAGCTGGATCGGCTGATCCTCGATGCGCTGGACAGCGGGGCTCAGCTGTTCGCCACCACCGTGCTGAGCAAGCAGCAGCAGCGGGGGCGACTCTACGTCTATAGTCGCGATCGCACCTACACCTGGACCGAAGCCCGCCAGAAACTGGTGCGGCTGGTGGCGGATCAGGCGGCCGTGGCGATCGAGAACGAGGAACTGACCACCGAACTGCGCCAGCGGGAACGCCTCGATCGGGAGATGGAGATTGGGGCCGAAATCCAGCTGCAGCTGCTCCCCCGCCACTGCCCGGCCATCCCGGGGCTCGATCTGGCGGCCCGCTGCCGCAATGCCAGCCACGTCGGTGGTGACTACTACGACTTCATCCTCCAGACCCTGGGGCGGGAAACCCACTGGGGTATCGCCATCGGCGATGTCATGGGCAAGGGCGTGCCCGCCGGTCTGATCATGACGATGCTGCGGGGCATGCTGCGGGCCGAGGTGCTCAACGGTCATGCTCCGGCGCGGGTGCTGCAGAACCTCAACCGGGTGATCTACTCGGATCTGGAGCACGCCAACCGCTTCGTGACGCTCTTCTACTCCGAGTACGATCCGGGCACCCGACGTCTGCTGTTCAGCAATGCCGCCCACAACCCGCCCCTGCTCTGGCGGGCCGCCGACCATCACATTCACCGGCTCGACACCCTGGGCATGCTGATTGGCCTGGATGCCGCCAGCCGCTACGAACAGGCGGATGTGGTGCTGCAGCCGGGAGATGTCGTCCTCTACTACACCGACGGCTTCACTGACGCCGCCAACGATCAGGGCGATCGCTTCGACGAGGAGAACCTGCTGCAGGCGTTCCGGCAGGCCTGCGAGCAGCAGGTCACGGCCCAGAGCATTCTGGAGCGGCTATTCGGCGCGGTGCAGCACTTTGCCGGGGACCAGCCCCGCCAGGACGATATGACCCTGGTGGTGATGCGCGTCAGCGATCGCTGAGCTATCCGCAGCAGAAGCGGGCTCCCTAGAAACGTCGGTTTCCCGGTGCTCCCGATGCGCTCGCACCCCTGGATGTTCGGTCTGGTTCTGCTGCTGGGGGCTGCTCTGCCCCAGTCGGACGCCATCTTCGTTGAGGTCCGCCAGGCCTGGGAGCACTTCGTGAATACGGGTCAGGCCTGGGCCCTGGCCGTCGGCTTCCTGATCGGCTATGTCTTCAGCCGCCTCTCCTCCTACGGCTGAGGGGCGCGCCGTATGATCGGTGAGTTGTGCCGCAGGACCGACCCTTGTCCGCCCAATCCGACCCCACCGCCAAGGCCTGGAGCCAGCGATTCGAAGAAACCCTGCACCCGGCGATCGCCCGCTTCAATGCCAGCGTCGGTTTCGATATCCGGCTGATCGAGGCGGACATCGCCGGGTCCCAGGCCCATGCCCGCATGCTGGCCCGCCAGGGGGTGCTGACGGCGGAGGAGGGTGATCGCCTGGTGGCCGGTCTGGCCCAGGTGCTGGAGGATTACCAGGCCGGTGAGATCGAGCCCACCCTCGATGACGAGGACGTACACTTCTTCGTCGAGCACCGCCTCACCCAGCAACTGGGCGACCTAGGCAAGAAGCTGCACACCGCCCGTTCCCGCAACGATCAGGTGGGCACCGACACCCGCCTCTGGCTGCGCGGTCAGATCGATGCCATCCGGGAGCAGCTGCGCCGCTTCCAGCGGGTGCTGCTGACCCTGGCCGAGGCGAACGTCGAGACTCCGATCCCCGGCTACACCCACCTGCAGCGGGCCCAGCCGATCAGTCTGGCCCACCATCTGCTGGCCTACATCGAGATGGCCCAGCGCGACTGGGATCGCCTTGGCGATGTGCGCAAACGGGTGAACATCTGTCCCCTCGGGGCCGGGGCCCTAGC
>CAYZUY010000025.1:0-9585 GCA_964481495.1 uncultured bacterium | reverse complement strand
GGCGGGCACAACCTTCCCCATCGACCGCCACTACTCGGCGAAGCTGCTGGGCTTCGAGTCGGTCTACGGCAACAGCCTCGATGCGGTCAGCGATCGCGACTTCGCCGTCGAGTTTCTGGCAGCGGCCAGCCTGATCCTGGTGCACCTCAGCCGCCTCTCGGAGGAGGTCATCCTCTGGGCCTCGGAGGAATTCCGCTTCGTCAGTCTCACGGACCGCTGCGCCACCGGCAGCAGCATCATGCCCCAGAAGAAGAACCCGGATGTGCCGGAACTGGTGCGGGGCAAGACCGGCCGGGTGTTCGGCCACCTGCAGGCCATGCTGGTGGTGATGAAGGGGCTGCCCCTGGCCTACAACAAGGACCTGCAGGAGGACAAGGAAGGGCTGTTCGACGCGGTCGACACCGTGTCCGTCTGTCTGGAGGCGATGACCATCCTGTTTGAGGAAGGCCTGACCTTCCGGCCCCAGCGGCTGGCGGAGGCTGTGGCCGAGGACTTCTCTAATGCCACCGACGTGGCGGACTATCTGGCGGCCAAGGGCGTTCCCTTCCGGGAGGCCTACAACCTCGTCGGCAAGGTGGTGAAGGCCAGTCTGGCCCAGGGCAAGCTGCTCAAGGACCTCAGCCTGGACGAGTGGCAGCAGCTGCACCCGGCCTTCGAGGCGGATATCTACGCGGCGATCGCCCCGCAGCAGGTAATTGCGGCCCGCAACAGCTACGGCGGTACCGGCTTCGAGCAGGTGCGGCTGTCCCTGGCCCGGGCCCGGCAGGCGGTCGACTGACCGACGGGATTCAGCATCCGGGCATATCGGCGCGAATTCCGGCCGCGGCAACCGGCCGGAATTCTATAATTGGCGGATCCCCTGCAGGAGCCGCTCGTGAGCCCCGAAACGCTGATCCCGACCGCCGCGTTCAGCCCGGCGGAGTTTGACGCCCATGTGATGACCACCTACGGGCGCTTCCCGATCGCGCTCGATCATGGTCGCGGTTGCCGTGTCTGGGATGTCGAGGGTAAGGGTTATCTCGATTTCGTGGCGGGCATTGCCACCTGCACCCTGGGGCACGCCCACCCGGATCTGGTGGCGGCGATCGCCGACCAGATCGGCAAGCTGCACCACGTCTCCAACCTCTACTACGTGCCCGAGCAGGGAGCCCTGGCCCGCTGGCTGACGGAGCACTCCTGCGCGGATCGGGTCTTCTTCTGCAATTCCGGGGCCGAGGCGAACGAAGCGGCGATCAAGCTGGCCCGCAAGTACGGCAACACCGTTCTGAACATCCAGGACCCGGTGATTGTCACCGCCCAGTCCAGCTTCCACGGCCGGACCCTGGCGGCGGTCACCGCCACCGGTCAGCCTAAATACCATCAGGGCTTCGAGCCGATGGTGCAGGGGTTTGCTTACTCCCCCTACAACGACATCGCCGCCCTGGAGGCACTGCTGGCTCAACTGGAGGCCGAGGGCCCGAAGGTGGCGGCGATTCTGCTTGAGCCCCTGCAGGGCGAGGGTGGCGTCAACCCCGGCGATCGCGCCTACTTCCGTCGCATCCGCGAGATCTGCGACGAACGCCGCATCCTGCTGATCCTCGATGAGGTGCAGGTGGGTATGGGCCGCAGCGGTCGCCTCTGGGGCTACGAGAACCTGGGCATTGAGCCCGATGCCTTCACCGTGGCCAAGGGGCTGGGCGGTGGCGTGCCGATCGGGGCGCTGCTGGTCAAGGCCAGCTGCGACATTCTCCGCCCTGGCGAACACGCCAGCACCTTCGGGGGCAACCCCCTCGCCTGCCGCGCCGGTCTGACGATTGCCGCCGTGCTGGAGCGGGATGGCCTGCTGGCGAATGCGACCGCTCGGGGTGAACAGCTGCGGGCTGGTCTGCAGGCGCTGGTGGCCCGCTATCCCCAGGTGCTGGAGCAGGCCCGGGGCTGGGGCCTGATCAATGGTCTGGTCCTGAAGGCGGATGGTGGTCTGGCGCCCATCGATCTGGTCAAGGCGGCGATGGCCGAAGGCCTGCTGCTGGTGCCGGCCGGGGCCACCGTGGTGCGCTACGTGCCGCCGCTGATCGTCACCGCTGAGGAAATCGACGAGGCTCTGGCCCTGACGGATCGCTGTCTGGCCCGCCTGTGCGCCTGATCACCGACAGCCTGCTGCCGCCACCGGTCGATCTGGAGGATCTTCTGGCCCCCTTTGGCCCCCGGGGAGTCGACCTGGGTCTGGAGCGGATGCGCTTGCTGCTGGCCGCTTTGGGTGATCCCCAGCAGCGGGTGCCGGTGGTGCATGTGGCGGGCAGTAACGGCAAGGGGTCCGTCTGTGCGCTGGTGGCCCGGGCATTGCAGCAGGCGGGCTATCGCACCGGCTGGTACAGCTCCCCCCATCTGGTCAGCTGGTGTGAACGCTTCCGCATCGATGGCGAGGCGATCGCCCCTGCCGAGCTGCGTGTCCTGCTGCAGCGGGTGATTGCGGCGATTCCGCCCGGTCAGCCCCCGACCGTGTTCGAACTGGTGACTGCGGCTGCCTGGCTCTGGCTGGCGGAGCAGCGGGTGGACGTGGCGGTGCTGGAGGTGGGCCTCGGTGGCCGCCTGGATGCCACCAACGTTTGCGATCGCCCCCTGGCCACGGCCATCGTCAGCCTCAGCCTCGAGCACCGGGAGGTGCTGGGGGACACCCTAGCCGCGATCGCGGCCGAGAAGGCCGGGATTCTCAAGCCCGGCTGCCCGGCGGTGGTCGGTCCCCTGCCCCCGGACGCCGACGCTGTGGTGGAAGAGCGGGCCGCTTGTGTCGGTGCGCCCCTGCACCGGGTCGCTGCGGCGATCCCCCTGGGGGATGATCTCCTGGCCGATGATCTGCGTTTCCGCCTCGCGCTGCCCGGCGACTTCCAGCGCAGTAATGCGGCGGTGGCCCTGGGCCTGCTGCGAGCACTGCAGCGCCAGGGTTGGGCCATTTCCGATGCGGCGATTGCAGAGGCCTTCGCGACCACCCGCTGGCCCGGACGGCTGCAGTGGGCGACCTGGGATGGGCAGCCACTGCTGATCGATGGCGCCCACAATCCGGGAGCGGCTACGGAACTGCGCCGTTATGTGGACCGCCGCTTTGCTGGGCAGGCCCGCCACTGGGTGATCGGCATGTTGGCCAACAAGGAATACGCCGAGGTGCTGCAGCGGCTGCTGACCCCCGGCGATCGCCTTTGGGCGGTGCCGATTCCCGGCCATACGGCAGCGGACCCGGCGGCACTGGCTGCGATCGCCGACCGTCTGGGGGTGACGGGGGCGATCGCCGATACCCCGGAGCAGGCCTTCGAGGTTGTCTACGCCGCCGGGGCGCCGGTGATTCTCAGCGGATCGCTCTACCTGATCGGCGATTTTCTCGGCCGCCATCCCCAGACTCGGTAGGATCGGCACTGTCGACTGCCAAGCTACCCATGACCGCTGCTTCCTCCCTGCGACCGGCCTGGGCCGGGGACGACTGGCTCTCCAAGCTGGTCAATGCCCTGATCGCTACCCGCCCGCTCTACGCCCTGATGAAGCAGCAGGCCCGCCGCACCCTGATCCGCACAGCGGAGCGCAAAGGCGTCGCCTGGCGGGAAACCGTCGAGGACCTGCAGCAGCAGCCCCTGGCCTTACCGCCCTGCACGGCGGCCTACCCCGACTACTACCAGGTGCCCTTCCATGCCTACGACGAGGGCAACCTCTGCTGGCTGGCCGCCTACGAGGCGGAACCGGCGACCTACTCCATGGCCCTGCGCATCTGGCCCGATGAGGATCTCACCTGGCAGCAGGCCCAGGATCGGCTGCGGGATAGCTTCCACCAGCGGTTGGCGGAGTACGGACCCGACCGGGTGAACGATGTTCTCGATCTCGGCTGCTCCGTCGGCATCTCCACCCGTACCCTGCGGGACTTCTACCGACGGCACCAGGGACAGGCCCCCCGCACCGTCGGCCTTGATCTGTCGCCCTACATGCTGGCGGTGGCGCAGCATCGCGATCCGGCCGGGGAGATCGAGTGGCGCCAGGGGCTGGCGGAGGATACGGGTCTGCCCGAGGCCAGCTTCGATCTGATCACGCTGCAGTTCGTGATGCACGAGCTGCCCAACCGGGCCACGGAGGCGATCGCCCGCGAGGCCCTGCGCCTGCTGCGGCCTGGTGGCTGTCTGGCGATTGTCGACAACAACCCCGGCTCCGAGGTGATCCGCAATCTGCCGCCGGTGCTGTTCACGCTGATGAAGAGCACCGAGCCCTGGAGTGACGAATACTATCCGTTGGATGTGGAAGCGCTGCTGCAGCGGGTCGGGTTCGAGCTGCGCTGCTCGCTGGAATCCGATCCCCGACATCGCACCATCATTGTCAGCAAACCCTGAAGACGTCCCCGGGGATACCTCAAAGGGCGGAAACGGTTGGTAAACTCACTTCGCCTGTTCTGAACCCGGTTTTCTGTGTCTGTTGTGACTGTCCTGGTTGTCGAGGCGAATGATCACCTGCGATCGCTGATTGCCTGGAACCTGGGACAGCTGGGTTGGGATTGCGAGGGTGTGTCCTCTCTGCGGGCAGCCCGGGAGTGGCTGCAGCAGGGCCGGGCCCAACTGGTGATTCTCGATGCTGATCTCAGCGACGGCGGCGGTCTGGAGTTCTGCCGCTGGCTGCGGGAGCAGAGTCCGATCCCGATTCTGCTGCTGTCAGCCCGCAATCGGGAGCCGGATGTGGTCAGCGGTCTGGATGCGGGGGCGGACGACTACCTCGTCAAACCCTTCGGTCTGCAGGAGTTCCAGGCCCGGGTGCGGGCGCTGCTGCGGCGCCAGGGCAACGGCTCGACTTCCGGCAGCCTGCTGCAGCTGCGGGACCTGATGGTGGACCCGGTACAGCGTCGCATCACCCGCGGCAACCAGACGGTGGATCTGACTCCCCAGGAGTTCAGTCTGCTCTACGTACTGATCCAGGCCGGGGGCGACACCCTCACCCGGGCAGAACTGCTGGAGCGGGCCTGGCCGGATCGGGTGGATAATCCCCGCACCGTCGATACCCACGTACTCTCGCTGCGCAAGAAGCTGGAAACAGACCCCCAGGCTCCGCAGCTGATCGTGACCGTGAGAGCCGTCGGTTACCGGCTCAATACTGACTGAGGTCAGAAAAAGTATGGGCGATACTGGACTTGAACCAGTGACTCCATCCGTGTGAAGGATGTACTCTACCGCTGAGTTAATCGCCCTCAGTGCTTAACTATCCTGCCGGATCATCTCCGCCTTGTCTAGTCCCCCTGGGGGATTTCCTGCCAGAGTGAGGTGCTCTCCCGCAGGCTGCGGATGCGTCCCTGGCCCAGAATCAGGTGATCGAGCAGGGGAATGGCCAGCAGCTTCGCGGCCTGGAGCAGCTGGCGGGTGAGGCTGAGGTCAGCCCCACTCGGCTCCACCTCGCCGCTGGGGTGGTTATGGGCCACGATCAGGCGCACGGCCCCGCGGCGGATGGCTTCCCGGAAGACATCCCGCGGGTGGGCGATGGTTTCGGTGGCGGTGCCGCAGGAAATCACCCGGCTGGCGATCGCCCGGTGCTTCACATCCAGCAGCAGCACCGCGAACTGCTCCTGCTGCGCCCACATCAGCTCCGGCCCCAGAGCCGCCGCTGCCCGGGCCGGGGAGTCGATCGGCTCCTGCTCCAGGGGTGGTCGCTGGCAGACACGTTTGCCCAGTTCCACCGCCGCCAGGATGGTAGCTGCCTTGGCCGGACCGATGCCCGGGATGGCCACCAGCTCGGTGGGGCCGAGGCTCTGCAGCGCCGCCAGCGGGTCGCGGTGGTGCTCGCCCAGGTGGTGCAGCAGCAGCTGACCGAGGCCACTGGCGGAGAGACCGCCGCTGCCCTGGCCGGTGGCCAGCAGCACCGCCAGCAGTTCTGCCTCCGAGAGATGCCCGGCACCGTAGGTGAGCAGCCGTTCCCGGGGCCGCTCACTGGCGGGCAGATCCAGCATGCGCAGGTGGTAGGTCATGGTGCGATCGCCACTGACGGGCTTACCGTGCCCACCTACCCACAGAAAAGCGGCGGAGCCCCAGAAGAGCCCCGCCGCCGTTCAGTTCAGTGGAACGGAAACCGGAATCAGCCTTCGTTCAGAGCGGCCACGCCGGGCAGCACCTTACCTTCGAGCAGTTCCAGGCTGGCGCCGCCGCCGGTGGAGATGTGGCTCATCTTCTCGGCCACGCCCACCTTCTCGACTGCCGCCACGGAGTCGCCGCCGCCGATGATCGTGGTGCAGCCCTTGCTGGTCAGACCGGCGAGGGTGTTGGCGATCGCCTCGGTACCCTTGGCGAACTGGTCGAACTCGAACACGCCCATGGGACCGTTCCAGATCACGCTCTTGACTTCGCCCAGAGCGGCCTGGAATTCCTTGACGGAGTCGGGACCGATGTCGAGACCCATCCAGCCATCGGGAATGGCATCAACGGCCACGACCTTGCTGTTGGCATCGGGGGCGAACTTGTCAGCCACCACGACGTCGACGGGCAGCAGGAACTTGACGCCCTTGGCTTCGGCCTTGGCCATCAGTTCGCGGGCCAGATCCAGCTTGTCGTCCTCCACCAGGGAGCCGCCGACCGACAGACCCTTGGCCTTGTAGAAGGTGAAGATCATGCCGCCACCGACGAGGATGGTGTCGCACTTCTCGATCAGGGTTTCCAGCACGCCGATCTTGCTGGAGACCTTGGAACCGCCGACGATGGCGGCCAGGGGACGCTGGGGATTATCGATGGCGGCCTGCAGGTACTGCAGTTCCTTCTCCATCAGGTAACCGGCGACGCAGGGGTTGAGGTACTTGGTCACACCCTCGGTGGAGGCGTGGGCCCGGTGGGCGGTGCCGAAGGCATCGTTGACGTAGGCATCGGCCACGGATGCCAGCGCCTTGGCGAACTCCTCCTCGTTCTTCTCCTCTTCAGCGAAGAAGCGGACGTTCTCGAGCAGGATCACCTGACCGTCGACCATGGAGTCGACCTGGTTCTTCACACCGGCGCCGATGCAGCTGTCGGTCTTGACCACGGGCTTGCCCAGCAGTTCGGACAGACGGGCGGCGACGGGGGTGAGGCGCATGCTCTCGTTCACCTGACCCTTGGGACGGCCGAAGTGGCTGGCGAGGATCACCTTGGCACCCTTGGAGACCAGATCCCGGATCGTGGGCAGTGCGGCGCGGATGCGGGTGTCGTCGGTGATGGCGCCGTTACCGTCGAGGGGAACGTTGAAGTCCACGCGCACAAGCACGCGCTTGCCCTGGAGGTCGCTGGCCGACAGGCTGGCAAGGGTCTTCTTAGCCACGGTGTGTTACTCCTAACTTCAGCAGTCGAAACTGGCCGGAATCCCGTTTCCGTCGGGTCTGGCACCCTCCGGAAGGCCGGTTGCCATCCTGCCGTTGAAGCGCGAATCCGGTATGGAACCGGACTCGTACAGGACGGATCCGTGGCTGCCCGTTCGGAACTCCGAACGGTGACCACTCGATGGGTACGGGATTTCCAGTTAATCATTATTACTGAGAGCGTCTACCGGACCAAACCGCGGACCCCGCCCTATGTTCCAGACCATTCTGTTCCCCATCGATCGCAGCCGTGAGGCCTGGGAGGCCACCGGCCTGGTGATCCACCTCGTACAGCAGTATCAGAGCCGTCTGGTGCTGCTTTCGGTGGTGGCCGATGCCGCCGAGGAGTCCGAGATTGCGGCGATGCTCGATAAGGGTAAGGCCCTGTTCGCCGAGCAGGGAATCACGGTGGAGTGTCTGGAGCGCGGCGGCAATCCGCCCTTCGCGATCTGCGATGTCGCCGATGAGATCGAGGCGGACCTGATCGTCATGGCCTGCCGGGGCCTGGGGCTGACCAGCGAAGGCGCCTCCGAGAGCGTCACCAACCGAGTGATCAACCTCGCCCCCTGCCCCGTGCTGGTGGTGCCCTAGATGAGTACTCCGGCCATCCAGTGGTATCCCGGCCATATCGCCAAGGCCGAGCGGCAACTGCAGGAGCAGCTGAAGCGGGTGGATGTGATTCTCGAGGTGCGGGACGCCCGTATCCCCCTGGCCACCTGCCACCCCCAGCTGCAGACCTGGGCGGGGGAAAAGGAGCGGGTGCTGATCCTCAACCGCATTGACATGATTACCGACGCGGCCCGGGATGCCTGGATTGCCTGGTTCGAGCAGCAGGGGCAGCGCCCCTGGTTCAGTGATGCTCAGCGGGGTAAGGGGATTCCCGGAGTCTCGAAGGCGGCCCAGAATGCCGGGGCGGCGATGAACAACCGCCGTAAATCCCGGGGAATGCTGCCCCGCTCGGTGCGGGCGGTGGTGATCGGCTTTCCCAACGTCGGCAAGTCGGCGCTGATCAACCGCCTGGTGGGTAAGCGGGTGGTGGAAAGCGCCCGCAAGGCTGGGGTGACCAAGGCGCTGCGCTGGGTGCGGGTGGGCGACCACCTCGATCTGCTGGATGCGCCGGGGGTGCTGCCCTCGAAGCTGGATGACCAGGATGCAGCCCTGAAGCTGGCCCTCTGCGACGACATCGGTGATGCCGCCTACGACAATCAGCGGGTGGCGGCGCTGCTGCTGGAGTCTCTGAAGGAACTGGCGACGGACCCGCGTAGCGGGGTGGATCTGGCCCTGTTCGAGGACCGCTACGGGGTGGCGGTCAGTGCCGGAAGCGGTGAGGATTTCATTGCGGCGGCGGCGGCGGAGCGCTTCCGCAATGACCGGGAACGGGTGGCCCGGCAGCTGCTCAACGAGTTCCGCAAGGGCACCCTGGGCCGGATTTCCCTGGAACTGCCACCGGAGGCCTAGCGTGGGCGATCGCCGCATTGTTCTAACCCTGCCCGGAATCCTGCTGCTGATGGCGGTGGTGGGGGTGCTGCTGGTGGGCTGGCAGCTGCGGGGGCTGCTGCTGATCGTCATGTGTGCCATCGTCGTGGCCGCCTCGATCGAACCGCTGGTCGATGCCCTGGAGCGCTGGCGGCTGCCCCGCTGGCTGGGGGTTTTGCTCACCCTGGTGGTGCTCGTGGCGCTGCTGACCGGAACGGTGGCGGCGGGCGGGCCACTGGTGGTGGGCCAGATTGCCCTGCTGCTCGACCAGCTGCCGGAGCTGATCTCTCATCTGCAGCCGCTGCTGCTGGAGTGGAGCGATCGCCTCAATCTGCCCGCGCCGGAGTTCGTCACCGGTCTGGTCAATCCCGAGGATGTGGTCACCTGGCTGCTAGGCACCAGCCGCAAGCTGCTACAGCAGTCCTACGGCCTCACCCGCAGTCTGGTGGGGGCGCTGTTCAGCGTCATTCTCGGGCTGCTGCTGTCGGCCTACATGGTGGTCGACAGCCGGGCTCTGGCCCGGGGGGTGGTCAATCTCTTCCCGGCTCCCTGGGACCAGCGGCTGATGGGCCTCACCGGCCCGGTAGGCGGACGCATGGGCGGCTACATCCGCGGTCGCATTCTTGTCTCGCTGATTCTGGCGGTGCTGACGGCCCTGGGGCTGAAGGCGGTGGGCCTGGGTGATTACGCCATCGGCCTGGGGGCGATCGCCGGGTTCACCAACCTGATTCCCTTCCTGGGACCGATTCTCGGGGCGGTGCCGGCCCTGCTGGTGGCCCTGGCCCAGGATGGCTGGGTGG
>CAYZUY010000024.1:0-18674 GCA_964481495.1 uncultured bacterium | reverse complement strand
AAACGGGAGAAGTCGAGGGTGACGTCGCGCACCTGGGGCAGCTTCGAGAGCTCGAAGTTCTCGAAGATGATCGAGGTGAAACCGCCCAGGGCCGAGATGTGGATGCCGTTCTTCTGGGCGTGGGCCATGGCGTTGAGCACCTTGCGGGCCGCTGTCTTGAAGCGACGGGCGGCCAGCATTTCCGGCAGGAAGCAGGACTCGACGTAGCGGCCCTCGATCACCTGACCAGTAAGACTGGTGACCTGGATCTCATCGACGATCTGGGGCGGGGCACTGGCCCAGAACTCGACGCCCTGGTCGGCGTACTCCGGATAGCCCAGATCCCGTGCCACCCGTTGGGCGTGATCCAGATTCGTCAGGTGACCGATGAGACCGAACATGCAGCAGAAGATCCAGGGGAATCACCCGGGCGGGTGGAATAACAGGAATCAGGCGGCGGCCAGACCGTGGGCCGACATGCGCATGATTTCCGGGGTGCTGAAGCCGATGCTGGAGAGGGCTTCGCCGTAGGCGATCATGAAGTCTTCAACCAGGGCCTCGCGCTCCATACCGAGCTTGCGGGCATCATCAGCGACCCGGTTGAGCATCTTCCAGACCAGGGGCAGATTCTGCTTGTTGGCTTCCTCGAGTTCCGCCTTGGCCTCGGCGAAGTTCGCCTGCAGCCAGACCTCACCGAAGTTGCGGTGCAGGTATTCGTCCTTGACCACGCCCTCGGTGATCTTGCGGGCGAAGTCGTCGGCGACCGGGATGTAGATGTTGTAGGCAGCGATCGCGAAGCACTCGATGATCAGCGCCTGGATCAGCAGGCAGGTGACCAGCTTGCCGGTGGCGGCCGCATCCTGGAAGTTCTGGTGCAGCTGCTGGAAGAAGTCCTTGGCGAAGGTCATGTCCGGAGTGACCGAGAGGTTACGGCCGCAGGCCTGGAACCCCTTCATGTGCTTCAGCTCCATCTTGGAGAGCTTGACCAGCTCCGCCTGATGATCGGGCAGCATTTCCGCCAGCTGCAGATAGTTGTCGTAGGCTTCCTGCTCACCTTCGATCACGATGGCGTTGATGCGGCTGTAGGCGTCTTTATAGGCCTCACTCTGAAAGTCCAGTTCAAGGCTGGCTTCAAGCTGCAGCATGGGTCGGGAGTCTCCTTCCAATCGCTCCGCACAGAACCCGGTCGGCACTGTGGAGTCGTTGAACCACTCTACACTTTAGCGGCCGTGACGGGCGGCGCTAGACCGGGTCGGACGGCGCGGGCACCGGTGGCTGCTCATGGTGGTGCAGGGCAGCGATCGCCCTCACCCAGCCCGCCACCAGCTGACTGAAGATCTGCGCCCCCTTGGCGGCGCTGGCGGTGCTCGGATCACCGATGGTGCCGCTGGCGCTCAGGTCCCGGGTCAGCCAGGCGTAGGGTAGGGCTCCCTCCAGGCTGAGCAGGGCTTCGGCCGGGGGCTGGGTCGCGAGACCATCGGGGCGGGCCTGGGTCATGTCGACCGTGTCCGGCAGCAGGTGCAGCAGCAGGCTGGTCTCCGCATCCCCGGCGTGGATGCCCCGGGCGGCTTCCTCAGGGGTCAGCAGTTCCCCGATGCGGTGGGGGACACTCCAGAGAAAGAGCGGAAATACCTGCAGGTCTGGGTGGTGCACCCGCAGGTCCCGGGCGGCGATCTCGAGTACCTGGGGCTGGCCGCCGTGGCCGTTGACCAGGGCCAGCTTCCGGAAGCCGCTGGCGTACAGACTGGCGGCAATCTCCGAAATCTGGCTCAGCAGGGTGGCAGCACTGAGGCTGATCGTGCCGGGGAAGCCGCTGTGCTCGTTGGATTTTCCGTAGCAGAGCGGGGCCAGGGCATAGGCCGGAATGGTCGCATCCAGCTGTGCCAGGGCGGCACCCAAGACCGCCGTCACCAGCAGACTGTCCACCGCCAGGGGCAGGTGGGGCCCGTGCTGCTCGATCGCCCCGATCGGCAGCAGAATCACGGTCTGTTCCCGCTGGGGCAGGTGGGCGACCTCGGTCCAGCGCAGGTAGGGCAGAAAACGGTGCGGGGGCAGGTAGCCGTGCAGCATGAACGGAGTCTCCGGCACAGGGGCGCCCGGAAGCCGACGACTATAGTAGAGAAGCTTCGCAGACTCTTTCTTTCTAGACCGAACATGACTTCCGCACCCTTCTCCCTCGACGACTTCGCCCGGGCGCTGGAGCAGAACAGCGTCGACTTCCAGCGGGGGCAGGTGGTCCGCGGAAAGGTCTACGACTACAGCAATGACGGGGCCTGGGTGGACATCGGCGGTAAGTCCGCTGCCTTTCTGCCCACCAAGGAAGCCTCCCTGCAGCCGGTGCTGGATCTGCAGGCCGCCCTGCCCCAGGGTGAGGAATTCGAGTTTCTGGTGGTGCGCGATCAGAACGCCGACGGCCAGGTAACCATCTCTATCCGAGCGCTGGAACTGCGCCGGGCCTGGACTGAGGTCGAAGATCTGAAGGAAAGCGGCAAGTCCGTGTCCGTGCGTGTCACCGGCACCAACAAGGGCGGCGTCACCGTCGACCTGATGGGCCTGCGCGGCTTCATTCCCCGCTCCCACCTGAACGAGAAGGAGAACCTGGACGGGCTGGTGGGCCAGCAGTTGAGCGCCACCTTCCTGGAGGTGAACCCGGCCGACCGCAAGCTGGTTCTCTCCGAGCGGCTGGCGGTGCGCAGTGCCCGCTTCAGTCAGCTTGAGGTGGGTCAGTTGGTCAGCGGCCGGGTCAGCGGCTTCAAGCCCTTCGGCGTGTTCGTGGACCTCGACGGCACCACGGCACTGCTGCACATCAATCAGGTCAGCAACCAGTTCGTGAAGGATCTGGCGACGGTGTTCCAGCCCGGTCAGGCGATTCAGGCCCTGGTCGTGGCCATGGACGAGGCCCGGGGCCGCATTTCCCTGTCCACCAAGGTGCTGGAGAACTTCCCCGGCGAGATGCTGGAGAACGCCGCCGAGGTGATCGCCACCGCCGCCGACCGGGCCGAGCGGGCCCGTAAGCAACTGGCGGCGGGCTGAGCCGATGACCACCATCTGGGAACTGGACTTCTACTCCCGACCGGTGCTGGACGAGGCCGGGAAGAAACGCTGGGAAATCCTCATCCAGGAGGCGCCTCTCTCACCGCTGCAGCCCACGGGAGAGCTGTTCCGCTACGCCGAGTGGTGTGCGGGCAGCGAGGTCAACTCCGCCCGGCTGGTGGATGCCGTGCGCAAGGCGATCGCCGCTTCCGGGCGTCCGCCGGAGCGCATCCGCTTCTTCCGCCGGGCGATGAACAACATGATCACCAAGGCCTGTCAGGACCTGGGCATCCCCAGCAGCCTCAGCCGCCGCACGGTCACCCTGGCCCACTGGCTGGAGCAGCGCCAGAACGATGTCTACGCCCTGGACCCCGGTTACCAGAAGGGGGGCAGTCCCTCGGTGCAGTACCCGCCCGAGGCGGCCCAGCCGCTGCCCGATGCCCTGCGGGGCGATCGCTGGGCCCTGGTCAGCCTCAAAGTGCGCGACTTCGCCGACTGGAACGAATGGTCCATCGGGTTCGGGGAGGGCTTCGCGCCCGAGGCGTTGGGGCTCGGCCCTGATGATGCCGTTCCGGGACTGCTGGTCTACTCCAACCGGGCTCTGCCCCTGGCGGCCTGGATGTCCGGCCTCGATCTGGCTGCGGTTACCTGGGATGCCGAAGAGGGCCGGCTGCTGCTCGAGACCGGCGGCAGTGAACGCTGGATTCTGGCGGCCCTGAACCAGCCCGAGCTGCGGGCCGAAGCCGAGCGTTTCGATCAGGCCCAGCGTGCGGCCCGTGGGGTTCACTTCCTGGCGGTGCAGTCATCGCCCGAGAGCGAGGAGTTCGCCGGGTTCTGGCTGATGCAGTCCCTGGAGCTGGCCTAGGCGCGATGCTCGAACCGCTGCAGCCCGCCCTCGACCCGGAGCAGTTGCTCGATCTGGCCGCCCGCTCCGGGGCTGAGCGGGCGGAAGTCTACGCCACCGCCAGTCACTCGGAGCCGGTGTTCTTCGAGGCGAACCGCCTCAAGCAGCTGGAGTCGGTACAGGCGGAGGGCGTCTCCCTGCGGGTCTGGTGCCACGGCCGCCCTGGCACCGCCGTGGCCTACGGCCCGGTGGACCCCCAGGCCCTGGTGGATCGGGCGATCGCCGTTAGTGCCCTGCACCCGCCGGAGGAATTCCTGGGGGGCGAGGTGCGGCGGCAGGTGCTGCCCAGCAGCGGCGATCGGGTGCCGGTGGCAGATCTGATTGCGTCCGGTCGTGCGGCGATCGCCCAGCTGCGGGAGGCTCACCCTGAGCTGATCTGCAACGGCGAATGGAGCTGCGAACAGGAAACGGTGCGGCTGCTCGACAGTCGTGGCCTCGACCTCACCCAGACGGATGCCACGGTCAGCGCCTACCTGGAAGCCCAGTGGATCCGGGGGGATGACTTCCTGGCGGTGGGTGAAGACGGGATCGGACGCCAGCTGTTCGACCCCGAGACCCTGACCCGGGAGATTCTGCGGCGTCTCGACTGGGCCCGCCGCTCGGCGTCAGTGCCCCGCTCGGCGGTGCCGGTGCTGCTGGCGGCCAAGGCGACGGACCTCGTCTGGGGCACGGTGCAGGCGGCCCTGAACGGTCGGCAGGTGCTCGACGGTGCCTCGCCCTGGGGCGATCGCCTCGGTCAGATGGTGCTGAATCCGGCCCTGACCCTGCGCCAAGACCCGTCCATGGCGCCCTACGACTGCCCCTTCGATGACGAAGGCACGGTCACCCAGGCCCTGACCCTGGTTGAGGACGGTCAGCTGCGGGCCTTCTACAGCGATCGCCGCTGCGGTCGCAGGCTGGGCACCGGCAGCACCGGTAACGGCTTCCGGCCGGATCTCGGTAGCGCGGCCCAGCCCGCCCTGGCGAATCTGGTGGTGGAGCCGGGCACGGAGAGTCTCGAAGACCTGATCCGCGGTATTGAGGACGGGATTCTGGTCGACCAGCTGCTGGGCGGCGGCGCCGATATCTCCGGCGATTTCTCGGTCAACCTCGATCTGGCCTACCGCATCCGCAAGGGTGAGATCGTCGGACGGCTCAAGGACACGATGATTTCCGGCAATGTCTACCGGGTGCTGGCGGCGCCCCTGGCTCTCGGCAGCGACAGTCGCTGGACCGGCTCCAGCTGGACGCCGTCGCTGCGCCTGCAGGACATCTCGCTGACCGGGCGGGACTAGCAGGAGCTGCCCATGCCTGCCCCGCGCCTGCGTTTCGGACGGCCCCAGGAGTGGGCGATCGCCGAAGCGCTGCTGATCGGCGTGCTGGCGGGAGCCAGCGCCTACCTGCTGCGGATCGGCGCCGAGGGCTTGAGTCAGCTGCGCAGTCCGGGGCTGCTGCCGGGGTGGCTCTATCCCCTGGTCGGCGGACTGTTCGGTGGCCTGGCCGGGCTGATGGTGCAGCGGCTGGCCCCGGAGGCCGAGGGCAGTGGTGTGCCCCAACTGCAGGCGGCCCTGCGCCAGTCCGGCGGGACCCTCGGGGCGCGGGTGGCGGCGGTCAAACTGCTGAGCACGATTCTGGTCAACGGGTCCGGTATGCCCCTGGGCCGTCAGGGCCCGACCGTGATGGTGGGGGCCTCCCTGGCCACGGAATTCAGCCGCCGCATCCCCACCTCGCCGGAGTATCGCCGTCAGCTGATTGCCGCTGGAGCCGCCGCTGGTCTGGCGGCGGGCTTCCACGCGCCCCTGGCCGGGGTGATGCTGGTGCTTGAACAACTGCTGCGGGATGTCTCCGGGCTGACGCTGGGCACCGCCATCCTGGCCTCCTTCTCCGGTTCTGTTGTTTCAGGGTTGCTGGGGGGTGAAGGGCTGGTGTTCGTCAGTGGCATCCTTGCCACGTCGGAGCCCCTGACCCCGCTGGAATTGCCGCTGGTGGCGCTGATCGGTCTGCTGGCAGGCGTACTGGCGGCCGGGTTCAACCGCAGTCTGCAGTTCAGTCGCCAATGGCTCGATGATCGTCTGCCCAGTCTGCCCTGGGTGCGCACGGCCCTGGCCGGAGCCCTCTGTGCCCTTACCCTGGCACTGCTGCCGATGGACCTGCGCCAGATTCTCGACCACCCCTTTGTGGTCACCATCCCCCGCGACTGGCAGATCGCCCTGGCTACCCTGGCGGTAAACTTCCTGATGACCCTGGTGGCGGCGGCTTCCGGAGCTTCGGGCGGTCTGTTCGCACCTGCCCTGGTCCTCGGTTCCAGCCTCGGTCTGAGCCTGTCCCTGGGGCTGATCGACCTGCAGCAGATGCTGGGCTGGTCGCTGCTGCGATCGCCCTCCACCTACGCCCTGGCGGGCATGGCGGCCTTTTTCGCCGGGCTCAACCGGGGCCCGATCACCGCCATCGTGATCGTCTTCGAGATGACCCGCGACTTCACTCTGGTGCTGCCGCTGATGGTGGCAGCGGGTGTGGCCTACAGCGTCTCCATGGCACTGCTGCCGGGTCAGACCCCGGCAGCGACCCTGGCCAGCGAGACCGGCTCCGGGCTGGCGGCCAGTCTGCAGCTACCGGCCCGGGCGGTGATGTGCACGCCGGTAGAGACCCTGGCCAGCTACCTGCCCCTGGGGGAGGTGCGCCGCATCTTCTCCGGCTCCAGCCACCGGGGCTTTCCGGTGCTGGAGGGCGATCGCCTCGTGGGTGTGGTCAGCCAGTCGGATCTGGACGGCTATGTCCCCGGAACCGATGACCATCTACCCCTGGCGACAGTGATGACCCCCCGTCCGGTGACCGTCGGCCCCGACGAAGTCCTGGGGCGCGTGCTCTACCTGCTCAGTCGGCATCAGGTCAGTCGTCTGCCGGTGGTGCAGGGCGATCGCCTGCTCGGCATCATCACCCGCGCCGATATTATCCGGGCTGAGGCGGAGCAACTGGCGGGCCGCTGGCTGACGGCGGCGCCCCAGCGGCAGCCTGCCCGCCTGATCTACCGCACCCAGGCTCCCGGCCGGGCCGGTCTGCGCCTGCTGCTGGTGCTCGACGGCCCGACGAATCTGAGCGCCCTGCTGGCCTTTGCCCATCGGCGGCGCTGGCAGCTGGACTGTCTGCTGCCGCTGCTGCTGCCGGATCGGGCCGATCTGCGCGGGGCCGCTGCCCCACGCCCCTGGCGGCGCTGGCTGCGGCGGCAGGAACGGGAAGGGCGGCGCTGGTCGGTGCCGCTTCACAGCCAGATTCGGGTGGCCCACAGCCTGCCTACGGTGGTGCTGGCCGCCCTGGAACCCCTGGCGGGCGAGTCCCTGCTGGTGGTCTGCCACTGGCCCCTCGACCCGGCCGCTCTGGAACAGCTGCGCGCCGAACTGCGGCGACCGCTGCTGCTGCTGGCGGGCAGCGGTCTGCCCGCCCGGGACGATGGCGGAGCGGACCTGCCCCAACTGGCGGATCGGGTGAGCTGGTGCCGTCGTCACCGGGCTGCGGAGCTGGGGGAAGAGCTGCAGGTCTGGCTGGATCAGGCTGCTGATCTGCGTCTGCTCTACTGGGAGTGGCAGGACTGACCCGGCCTCAGATCGACTGCAGGGGCTGCTGCTGCCAGGACTGGCCCTGCACCGCCGTATGGCAGTGCCAGTGGACATCGTCGGTTTCGGGGAAGTCCTCCCGGTAATGGCCGCCCCGGCTTTCCTCCCGCATCAGGGCTCCCTGGAGAATCAGCCGACTGACGGTGAGCAGGTTGCGCAGTTCCCCCCAGCTGCGTAGGGTGGCCTGATCCTGGCCGGTATCGCCGCAGGCGCCGCGGGCGATCGCCTGCTCCAGGGCCTGGGTGAGCCGACAGTGGTGGAAGCGGGTCTCGATAGCCTCCAGTCCCTGCAGGGCCTGATCCATACCGGCGGCAGTACGGCAGATGCCCGCCCCCTGCCAGAGCAGTTGCTGCAGGGACTGCCGTTCCCGCTCCAGCGCCAGATCGGGGAATGGCAGCGGCGCCAGCGCCGGGCCGCCGGTGGCGGTGGGGGGGGTGCGGGCCGGGATCCGGGCCAGGGCCTGACCGAAGACGATGCACTCGAGCAGCGAGTTGCTGGCCAGACGATTGGCCCCGTGGACGCCGGTGCTGGCGGCTTCGCCGACGGCATAGAGGCCGTTGATGTCCGTGCCTCCCTGCAGGTCGGTCTGCACTCCCCCCATCCAGTAGTGAGCAGCCGGAGCGACCGGAATCGGCTGCTGCAGCGGGTCGAGGCCGTAGCGGCGGCAGAAGGCGAGGATGTTGGGGAAGCGCAGTCGGACCCGTTCCTCGGGAATCGGGCTCAGGTCCAGATAGACGCAGGGATCGCCGGTTTCGAGCAGATGGCGGTAGATGGCCCGGCTGACCACATCCCGGGGCGCTAGTTCGCCATCGGGGTGGTAGCGCAGGGCGAAGCGATCGCCGTGCTGATCGACCAGATGGGCACCCTCGCCCCGCACCGCCTCACTGATCAGGAAGCGGGGGGCTCCCGGCAGCAGCAGCGCCGTCGGGTGGAACTGGAAGAACTCCAGATCCCGCAGGGTCGCCCCGGTCCGCCAGGCGATCGCCACGCCGTCCCCCGTACTCAGGGGGGGGTTGGTGGTGTGGGCGAACACCTGACCGCCGCCGCCGCAGGCCAGGATTACCGTGGCTGACCCGAGCTGTTCGATCCGGCCGTTGCGACTGAGCAGCAGGCCCCGGACCCGGCCGTCCTCCTGCCGGACATCCAGCACGAACGCTTCGGAGATCACCTCGATGTTCGGGCGGGCCAGCACCTGCTCCAGCAGTGTGGTCACCATGGCCCGGCCGGTGGTGTCGGCGGCGTGCAGCACCCGCCGTCGGGAGTGGGCTGCCTCCAGGGTCAGGGCCAGGGTCTCACCGTTCTGACGGTCGAAGGCTACACCCAGGTGCAGCAGGGCCTGGACACTGGCCTGACCGGCCTCCACCAGCATGCGGACCGCTGCCGGTTCGCAGAGTCCGGCCCCCGCCCGCAGGGTGTCCTGGTAATGCAGGTCCGGGCTGTCGTCCGGCGCCGTCACCGCCGCCATGCCGCCCTGGGCCCAGTCGCTGGCCGACCTGCGGGGCAGATCCTTGGCGATCAGTGCCACCGACCAGTGGCTGGGCAGACAGAGGGCGGTGTAGAGTCCTGCGGCGCCAGCCCCGACCACGATGGCGTCGTAGCAGGCGTGGAGTGGGTTGATGGAGGAGAGCTCACTCAAAGGTGATGGCCGGGAGTGGTGGGTGATAGGAGAAAAAAAGAAGCCCGCTGCCCCTGCGGGACAGCGGGCCGGTCGCAGAGCGACCCGAAGACATGACCTTAGCGGTAGATACCGTTGTTGATCCGGTCGCCACCTTCCACAAGGGCATCAACGGGAGGCAGGACAGTGAAGTTGTCCTTGTTCTGGTTGAACAGTTCCTTCTGACGGTCGCTCAGATCGAGGCTGAGGACATCATCGACGGACTGGTAGGGACCACCCAGCACGATCTTGCGGGCCAGGTTGGGGTACATCCCGGGGTACTGCTGAAAGGCGCGGACGTTGGTGTTGTTGAGGTCGATCTTGCCGGCGGCCTCCAGACGGGCTTCGTCCGCCGTGTTGATGATGTCGGCAGCGAACACGGGCATACCGCTGATGGCGGCTTGGGCGCTGCTACCCCAACCCAGGGCAAGACCGAGCATCAGTACGGTGGACAGGACGATACGAGCGAACCGCTTCATTCCTCTGTTAACCTCTCGAGCTCTCACGGGAATCACGTTTGCCTACTGCCTCCCGGCGGGGAACGGAATCAGCCGTGCCGAGACCTGGGGGGTAGGTGGGCGTTCCGGTCTCGGACCACCCGACGGGAATTCGGTAACCATAAGCCTACCTTAAGCCAGGCGAGCCACGGCCCAACCGTTTCAGGTTGTCACAAGCTGGCCGCCAGACCGAACAGAGCGTCCACCAGCAGGGTGCCGACGATCGTGCCGGAGAAGGTCCAGCGGTGCAGATCGCTGCGGGACTGGGGCAGTCGGGCGATCGCCAGCAGCAGCAGGGCCAGGGCGATCGCCCAGGTCACGCCCCAGGGGGTTCGCAGGTGCAGCAGGGCCTCCTGGAAGATGCTCGGCACTTCGGTCGGCGTGGCCAGCATGATCCGCCGCCAGTGGGGGATGACGTCGATCAGGTAGAAATAACCGTCGGTGATGCAGGTGCCCAGCAGGGAGCCGAGGTAGAACCAGTGACCGATGCGGCCCCAGCCGCTGCGCAGGCCCCAGAGGGCGATGGGCAGACCGATGGCTTCCACCGGCAGGTGCAGAAGCGGCTCCCAGCGCAGCCAGCCCCAGTAGAGCGATCCCGCCAACCAGCTCCAGCCGAAGCCCAGCAGCAGGTCACCCCAGATCTGGCGTTGGGGGTTGCGGTAGAGTCGATCGCCCAGCCAGAACCAGAGGGCGGAGAGGGCCAGACTCAGGTGCGGCCATTCGCGCACCAGTGGAGCCTGGAAGAAGACGGGAACGGAAACCAGAAAGAGAGCGCTTCCCCAGAAATACCAGTGCTGGTTCGCGGGGGCGGCGGTTGCGACCCGGGCGGGGGGTGCAGTCGGAGCCAGCGAGACAACCAAGGGGAGAGCGTTAAGAAACTTCACCTTTGGTTACATTACCACGGTGATCCCGGACCGACCCCGGGCGGTAGGATTGCTCGCAACTGTTCCTGGCGATCGCCCATGCCTGCCCCTCTGCTGATGACCGTGGCCGAACGCGCAGCGGAGATCACCTGGTGGAAGGCGATTGTGCTGGGATTCGTCCAGGGCGCCACCGAGTTTCTGCCGATCAGCAGCTCTGCCCACCTTAAAGTTGTGCCGGTGCTGCTGGGCTGGGGCGATCCCGGTTCCTCCTACACTGCCGTGATTCAGCTGGGCAGCATCGTTGCCGTGCTCGCCTACTTTCGGAAGGATCTCCTGGCGGTGCTCCAGGGCAGTCTCCGTTCCCTGCGCAGCGGCGACTGGACCAGCCAGGAAGGTCAGATGGCCATCGGCATCGCCATCGGGACCCTGCCGATTGTGCTGCTGGGGCTTCTGATCAAAAAATTGGTGCCCGACTACGATCACTCGCCCCTGCGCAGTCTCCAGTCGATCGCCATCGTCTCCTTCGTTATGGCCAGTCTGCTCGGACTGGCGGAGCGACTGGCCCGTCACCATCGCGGCTTCGCCGGTCTGCGCTGGCGGGATGGGCTGCTGATGGGCATCGGGCAAGCGATGGCCATCGTCCCCGGGGTCTCCCGCTCCGGTGCGACCCTGACGGCAGGGCTGGCCCTAGGACTGGAGCGAGCCGCTGCGGCCCGGTTCTCGTTCCTGCTGGGCATTCCGGCGATCACCCTGGCGGGGCTGGTGGAGCTGAAGGATGCCCTGGCCGGTCCGATTGCCGTCGGTCCGGCCCTGGTCGGGGTGATTTCGGCTCTGGTCTTCTCCTGGCTGGCGATCGCCTGGCTGCTGCGCTTCCTGCAGCAGCACACCACCTGGATCTTCGTCTGGTATCGGCTGGCCTTCGGTGCTGCCCTCCTGGCCCTGCTGGCCGGTGGGGCGATCCAGAATAGTTGAGGTTTCTGCTGCCCCCTCCCCGCCATGAGCGATAGCCGCATCCAGCCCGCCCGCATCGCTCGGGTCGAACCCGGGTCCATCGCCGAGGAGATCGGTTTCGAGCCCGGTGACCGGATTGTTGCGATCAACGGCCAGCCGCCCCGGGACCTGATCGACTATCAGTTCCTCTGCGCCGACGACTATCTGGAGCTTGAGGTCCTTGACCGGCGCGATCGCACCCACGTGATCGAAATCGAGAAGGACTATGACGAGGGCCTGGGGCTGGAGTTCGAGACCGCCCTTTTCGACGGGCTGATTCAGTGCAACAACCGCTGCCCCTTCTGCTTCATCGACCAGCAGCCCCCCGGTAAACGCGAGAGCCTTTACTACAAGGACGATGACTACCGGCTGAGCTTCCTCTACGGCTCCTACCTCACCCTCACCAACCTGAGCGATCGCGAATGGCAGCGGATCGAGGCGATGCGGCTCTCGCCGCTGTTCGTCTCTGTCCACGCCACGGAGCCCGAGATTCGGGAACGCCTGCTCAAGAATCCCCGGGCGGGCCAGATCCGGCAGCAACTGGGCTGGTTCGAGGAGCGAGGGCTGCAGATCCATGCCCAGGTGGTTGTCTGCCCGGATATCAATGATCGTCAGCATCTGGAGACGACGCTGCGGGATCTGGCGGCTCACCATCGGGGTGAACTGCCCGCGGTGCTGTCGGCGGCGGTGGTCCCGGTGGGCCTGACCCGCTTCCGGGAGAATCTGGCGGAACTGCGGCCGGTGACCCCGGAGGATGCCCGCGCCACCATCGCCCAGGTCCAGGCTCTGCAGGATGAGTTCGAGGCGACTCTGGGTACCCGCTTTGCCTGGCTGGCAGACGAGTGGTTTCTGATTGCTGGCCAGGAACTGCCCACCAGTACCGACTACGAGCAGTACCCGCAGCTAGAGAACGGCGTCGGTTCGATCCGCTCCTTCATCGACGGTTTCCTGGCGGCAGCGGACCGGCAGCTACCGGTGGCTCTGCCGACCCCACGCCGCTTCACCTGGGTGGTGGGCAACGTGGTCGAGCAGGCCTTTGCACCGCTGGTCGAGCGTCTGAATCAGGTGGATGGGCTGGAGGTGACCCTGATCGGGCTAGCCAGCCGCTACTGGGGGCAGCACCTGACAGTCACGGGGCTGCTTACCGGCCAGGATCTGATCGAGGGGCTGGGCGATCGCGACCTGGGAGATGCTCTGCTCCTGCCATCCGTGATGCTCAAGCACGGCGATACTCTGTTTCTGGACGACTGCACTGTTGCCCAGGTGCAGCAGGCACTGGGGGTGGAAATCTGCGTGGCGACTGGCATCGAGGGTCTGCTGGCGCAGGTGACCTGTTCCTGAACCGCCGTTGGCACAGCTTGCCGGAGGTCGTAAGATTGGGCAGCTTCGCTGCTGTGAAGTTTTCGTTACCAACCCGGGGCTATGGTACTCAGACTCTCTCTGCTCGGTTCCCTGCCGCTTATCTGCGGTCTGGTGCTGCCGTCTGCAGCCGTAGCAGCAGAGACTCCACCCCTCGCCCCCCAGGCGGTGCCCACGACCAGCTTCACCCTGGGTGCGGCGGCTTTGCCAAGCGTTCCGCCAGCCGGAACTCCGGTGACGACCCTACAGGCCGTCAGCCCGGCCCTGAAGACGGCACCGATGCCTACATCTGCTGCGGTTCCCCCCGCCAACCCTACCGTTGACCAGCGGCTGCTCAAGGAACTGCAGGCTAATCCCAACCCCCTGCAGTTGCCGAATCAACCTGCCCAGGTACAAATCAAGACGGTTCAGCCGATCACCCTCAAGGAAGCGATCGAACTGGCCCGCCAGAACAATCCGACCCTGCAGGTACGCCAGCTGGAGCTGGATCAGGCCCGGGCTGTGCAGCGTGAGGTGTTTGCTCAGTTCCTGCCGACTCTGGGTGTCACCGGTCAGGCCACCTATCAGCAGAACGGTAACCTGGTCACCATCAATAGTGCCGGGGGGTCCAGCTTCAACAACGGTGAGCAGTACTTCAGCACTACCAGCCAGTCTCAACTGACCGGTTCTCTGAACTTCAACTACACCCTGTTCAACTTCACCCGCGGGGCTACCTACGCGGCTGCCGTGGGACAGGTCCGTCAGGCGGATCTGGCCTATGAGAAGGAGTTCGAGGATCTGAAGCTGCGGGTAGCCGAAACCTACTACGCGCTCCAGAACGCCGACCAGCAGGCCCGCATTCAGGAGGAGGCCGTGCGGGCGTCCCTGGTCAGTCTCAAGGATGCGCGGGCCCTGCTCAAGGCCGGGGTCGGGACCCAGTTCGACGTCCTGCGTCAGGAAGTGCAGTTGGCCACCGACCAGCAGAACCTGGTGTCTGCCCTGGCGGCCCAGGATAAGCAGCGGCGCGCCCTGGCAGCCCTGCTGAACACGCCCCAGAACGTCAATCTGCTGGCGGCGGACCCCGTGGAGATGGTGGCGATCTGGAAACCGACGCTGGAGGAGAGCATCGTTGCGGCCTTCCAGAACCGAGCGGAGCTGGAGAACCTGCTGGTGCAGCGGGAGGTGAGCCTGAACCGGGCTGATGCGGCGCGCGGTCAGATTCTGCCCTCGCTGGCCCTGCAGGCCGGGACGGGCACCAGCTTCACCAACAGCACTAACAACACGTCTGGTGAAACGGGCCGACAGGCTTTATTCAATAACATCATCCCCAGTCAGAACCAGAACGGGTACAGCTACAACGTCGGTCTGGTGCTGAACTGGCCGTTCTACGACGGCGGTGCGGCGATGGCTCGGGCGCGACAGCAGGAACTGAATGCCGCGATCGCGGAGCAGACCTTCACCAATACCCGTAACGACATCCGGCGCTCGGTGGAGGAGCAGTTCTACGACCTGCAGTCGAGTATCACCAACGTCGGCACCACCAAGGTCTCTGTGGCTCAGGCCAAGGAAGCGCTGCGTCTGGCCCGGCTGCGGTTCCAGGCCGGTGTCGGCACCCAGACGGAAGTAATTGATGCCCAACGCGACCTGACCCGAGCCGAGTCCCAGCGGTTGAGTGCGATCATCACCTACAACACCGCCTACGCCCGCATGGTGCGTCAGGTCAGCAACTATCCGGCTGTGACCTACCCGCAGTAGGGTCGCAGAAGATGGACGAACACCGCTGGCTGACGCTGCTGAGTGCGGTGCAGGTCGGGGCCGAACGGATTGGTGCCGACCAGCAGGCCACCTTCGGTCGGGTCGCGGCCGAGGCCAAGGCAGACGGCAGTCTGGTGACCGAGTGCGATCGCCGCTCCGATCGGGACCTGCGGAACCTGCTCAGTGAGTTGCTGCCTGAAGCCGGGTTCCTGACCGAGGAACTCGGCCAGACCATGCCGGCGAGCGAATGGGTCTGGGTTGTGGACCCGCTGGATGGAACCACCAATTTCGCCCGGGGCATTCCCATCTGGGCTATTTCTGTAGCGCTGTTGTATCGGGGACAGCCGGTGCTGGGGGTGGTGCATCTGCCGGTGCTGGGGCGTACCTATCGGGGGCTCTGCCCTGCGACGGTTGGTCTGACAGGGCCAACGCTGGCCGAGGTGAACAGGACCGCTTTGGTGCCTGCGGCGACCTTCAGTGCCAGTCATCTGTTCAGCTTCTGCACCCGTAGCATCGGGGTCCTTCAGGCTGCTTCGGTCCATGAGCAGGCGTTTCCCTGCAAAATCCGCATGCTGGGGGTAGCTACCTACAACCTACTGTCGGTGATCGAGGGCTCGACCGTGGGGGCTCTGGAAGCGACGCCCCGGGTCTGGGACGTGGCGGCCCTGGTGGCGATCGCCCGGGCTGTCGGCTTGCCCTGGCACTGGCTGCGCGAGCATCCCTTTCCCCTGCGGCCCGGTGTGGACTATGCCACCCAGGCCTACCCGACGCTGCTGGTGGCTCAGCCTGCGCTGCTGGAGACGTTCGCCCCCTGGCGGGATGCCCTAGCGGCTTTGGCCTGAGCAATCTTCACAGCAGACCGGCGATCGCCATACGACTGGCAATGGGGCGTCCCGTCCGCGCGGCTCGGAACCAGACGGTTGGTTGCGGACCCCGACTGTCGATGGCGACGACCTGCCAGCCGTTGGGCAGGCGATCGCCCACGCTCACGGTGGCACTGGCACCGCTGTTCAGCTGCACGAGGGCCCGGCGCTGGCCGCCACTTTCGAGCACGCCCGTCAGGATCGGTGGGGTCAGGACGGGAGTTGCTGTACCGGTGATGGGGGTTCCGGGTTGACCGGCGCTGCCGGGTACGGTCGCGGCCGGTGGGGGTGGCATGACGCTGCCGAAGGGATCGGACCGCCCCAGTTCCGCCTGGTTCAGCCGCTGCGGCCCCTCAACGGCGGGAATCAGGCCGGGGCTGCGCTGCGGTTGGGGTGTAACCACGGCCGCTGGGGTCACGGCGGCGGCAACGATCGTCTCCACACCGGGTCGGGCACTGGAAGCTCCGGCACAGGCCGCCAGGGCCACAGCGGCGGGTAGCAGCATGAGAGAACGTCCCTGGTCCAACATGGCTCGGCAACTGTCTGGTTGCCCTTCAGCTTGCCCGAAGCATCGCAGACTGTCACCCGTCATTGCCCAGCAGCTGCTGCAGCGCCCGGATGCCCTTTCGCACCTGACGGGAGACCGTGACCACGCTTACCCCCAGCCGTTCAGCCACATCCTTCTGGTGCAGATCCTCGAGGAAGACCGCTTCGAGTACCTGACGGGTCCGCTCCTCCAGTTGCTCCATGGCCTGGGTAAGGCGCAGATGATCCTCCTGGGCCAGCTGACGCGATTGCCCCTGGGGGTCGGGAATCAGTTCGCCCAGGCTGATGGCGTGGTCCGCCTCATCCCGCACCGGCAGGTCGAGGCTGAGGGGATGGCGGTTGCGCTGGGCGAGGCGGATCTGCTGCCATTCCTCCTCGCTGATGCCCAGGGCTGTGGCGGTTTCTGTGGGGCTGGGCAGCCGGTGCAGCCGCTGCTCCAGCTCCCGGTTGATGCCCTCCGACTGCTGCTGCAGTTCGGCCCAGCGTCGGGGCATGCGCAGCGGGCTGCTGCGATCGCGCAGGTAGTGGCGGATTTCGCCGCGGATGCAGGGGATGGCGAAGGAACTGAAGGCGTGGCCCTTGCTCAGGTCGAAGCGTTCGATCGCCTGCATCAGCCCCAGGCAGCCCACCTGCACCAGATCCTCGAAGTTCTCGCTGCATCGCTGCTGCCAGTGGTGGGCCTCCCGCCGCACCAGCCCGAGGTTGAGTTTCACCAGCCGGTCCCGCAGACGGCGATCGCCACTCTCCCGATAACGGTGCAGCAGTTCCAGGGTTTCCTGACGCAGATTGGCCTCGGTCATGGCGCGGGCGGCCCCCGGATCCGGTGAGCAGAGTAGAGCCGCCGCTGATCCGACTGCGCGGAATGGCGGAGGCAGCTTCAGCCTATCGGCGCAGGTCAGGGGGTCGCCATCGCAGATCTACGGAATTGTGCAGGTTCAGGTCGGGCTCGGACCGGTGATGGCGTAGTCCCGGAAGCGGGCCAGGTCTGCTTCCAGCGTGGATTCCACGAACCGACCGAGCACCAGGTTGTCGAGCACCTGCAGCATGGAGGGCAACTGGTAGGCAATTGAGAGTCGGACGACGCAGGCCTGGATCGCGCCCCGGTTGGGCAGTCCGTCGACGGCTTCCCACTGGATGATCTGATTCGGCACCTGACGCACAATGCGCGACTGCCAGCTGAACTCCAGCCCCTGGGCTGCCAGGGTCCAGCGGGACAGCTCCGGCTGGGCAGCGTCCACCTGCACGGAGCGTATCCAGGGCATCCAGCGGGGCATCAGGGCGAGGTCGGACCAGAGAGCCCAGGCCCGGGCCACGGGTACCGGCACGTCCACCTGACAACTGTGCTCCAGCCAGCTGGCCATCTCAGGCCGCCGCTGCGAGAATCGCTCGGGCCGCCTGCCGCCCGGACATGGTGGCGCCTTCCATGCTGTCGATGTAGTCCTGCTGGGTGTAGCTGCCCGCCAGGAAGAAGTTGCTGATCGGCGTCTTCTGGTCGGGGCGGAAGGGGTCCATGCCCGGGGCTTCCCGGTAGAGGGACTGGGCCAGTTTGACGACGTTGGACCAGGTCATGGTCAGTTTGCGCGAGGAGGGGAAGAGCGCATGCACCTGGGCCAGGACGTGCTGGGCAATCTCCTCGGGGTTGCGGGCGATGAAGGGATCACCGGGGGTGAGCACGCACTGCAGCAGTGACCCCTGGCCCTCGCGGTAGTAGTCCTTCGGGCTGGCCAGGGCGAGGTCGGCGAAGCAGGAGAAGTCTGCGTCAGCGGTGTAGAGCAGGTTGTCGAGCCCCCGGGCCTGACCCAGGGTGGTCATCGCCTGCTCAGCCTGCAGTTCCGTCACCCAGCCGTCGAAGCGCAGCTGCACCGTGGCGACGGGGACAGCGGTGAGTTTGTAGATGTTGTCGAATTCGCTCCAGCGGCGCCAGCCCTCGGGCAGCAGACGCTGGATGCCGGGCACGTCGCAGGCGGCCAGATAGGCGTCGGCTTCGACCCGCTCGACGGAGTCGCCGTCGGCGATCGCCAGGGCCGTGACCCGGGTCTGACCATCCACCTCGCTGTACTCGACTTCCTTCACCCGGCGGCGCAGATGCAGCTTGCCACCGCGGGCCTCGATGTAGTCGAGCAGCGGCTTGAGCAGGTAGTTGTGAGGCGAACCTGCCAGTAGGTTCAGCTTCGAGGCCTCGGTCTTGGCGGCGAACATCAGGAAGATGGTCAGCATGCAGCGGGCCGAAATCTCCTCGGTGTCGATGAAGCCCAGGGCGTAGGCGATCGGGTTCCACATCCGCTTCAGACTGCCGTCGTTGCCACCGTGGCTGCGGAACCAGTCGGCGAAGCTGATCCGGTCGAGGTCGCGGATCTGTTTCATGGCGCCCTCGTAGTCCACCAGACCGCGCACGATCGGGCTGGTGGCCAGAGCCAGGGAGTTCTGAATCTTGTCGATGGCCGTGAGCTGGGAGGTGGTGAAGAAGGCCTTCAGACCATTGAAGGGAGCGCCGAGAGCGAAGCGGAAGTCCAGTTCCCCCAGCTCGCCACCCTTGTTGACGAAGACGTGGGTGTGGTCCTTGGGCAGCAGGTTCTCGAACGCTCCCACCTTCTTCATCAGGGCGAAGAGGTTGGCGTAGTTGAAGAAGAAGACGTGCAGACCCATCTCGATGTGGTTGCCG
>CAYZUY010000023.1:12682-19001 GCA_964481495.1 uncultured bacterium | reverse complement strand
AGACGATGGACTCGATCAGCTCCTGCCAGTAGCCGCGGCCGCTGAACAGGAACATGAGGGAGAAGGCCCAGACGAAGTGGGCACCGAGGAACATCAGACCGTAGGCGCTCGTGGAGCTGCCGTAGGAGTTGATGACCTGGGAGGCCTGAGCCCACAGGAAGTCACGCAGCCAACCGTTGATGGTGATTGCGCTGGTGGCGAAGTTGCCGTTGGTGATGTGAGCCACGGAACCGTCGGGAAGCACGTTGCCCCAGACATCGCTCTGCATCTTCCAGGAGAAGTGGAAGATCACGATGGACAGGGAGTTGTACATCCAGAACAGGCCCAGGAACACATGGTCCCAACCGGAAACCTGGCAGGTGCCGCCACGGCCGGGGCCGTCGCAGGGGAACCGGAAGCCGAGGTTGGCCTTGTCCGGAATCAGGCGGCTGCTACGGGAGTAGAGCACACCCTTGAGGAGAATCAGCACCGTCACGTGGATGGTGAAGGCGTGAATGTGGTGGACCATGAAGTCCGCCGTGCCCAGAGCGATGGGAGCAGCAGCAACCTTGCCACCGACAGCGACGATGTCGCCACCGAAGACCTGGCTGACAGCGGCCAGCGCGTTGGGAGCGGTGTTGCCGGGGGCCAGAGCATGCAGGTTCTGGATCCACTGCGCGAAGATCGGCTGCAGGGAGATCGCAGAGTCGCTGAACATGTCCTGGGGACGACCCAGCGCACGCATGGTGTCGTTGTGGATGTACAGGCCGAAGCTGTGGAAGCCCAGCCAGATGCACACCCAGTTCAGGTGGCTGATGATCGCATCGCGGTGACGCAGGACGCGGTCGATCAGGTTGTTGACGTTCTTCGCCGGATCGTAGTCACGGACGAAGTAGATCGCGGCGTGAGCACCGGCACCCACGATCAGGAAGCCGCCGATCCACACGTGGTGGGTGAACAGCGACAGCATGGTCGGGTAGTCGGTGGCGATGTACGGATACGGAGGCATCGCGTACATGTGGTGGGCGACGATGATGCTGATGGAACCGAGCACAGCCAGGTTCACGGCCAGCTGAGCGTGCCAGCTGGTGGTCAGCACTTCGTACAGACCCTTGTGGCCTTCGCCGGTGAAGGGGCCCTTGTGGGCTTCGAGGATTTCCTTCAGGCTGTGGCCGATGCCCCAGTTGGTGCGGTACATGTGGCCAGCCACGATGAACAGCACGGCAAGGGCGAGGTGGTGGTGGGCGGTGTCGGTCAGCCAGAGGCCGCCGGTCACCGGGTTCAGACCACCCTTGAAGGTCAGGAAGTCAGCGTAGGCACCCCAGTTGAGGGTGAAGAACGCGTTGATGCCTGCCTTGAAGCCCGGGAAGATCTGCGAAATCAGATTGACGTCGAGAAATTCGTGGGGCAGGGGGATGTCCGCCACGCTGGCGATGGTCTTGCCGTTGAGCGTCAGCGGTTTGCCGGCGTCGATGGCGTCCATCAGAGCGTTGACGGGCAGGGAAACGTGAATCTGGTGGCCTGCCCAGGAGAGGCAGCCCAGACCGAGCAGACCAGCCAGGTGGTGGTTCAGCATCGATTCGGCGTTCTGGAACCACTCAAGCTTCGGAGCAGCCTTGTGGTAGTGGAACCAGCCTGCAAACAGCATCAGACCGGCCATGACGAGGGCGCCGATGGCGGTCACATACAGCTGATATTCATTGGTGTAGCCGCTGGCGCGCCACAGCTGGAACAGACCGGAAGTGATCTGGATGCCGTGGAAACCGGCGCCGACGTCGGCATTCAGGATTTCCTGGCCGAAGATGGGCCAGACAACCTGGGCGCTGGGCTTGACGTGAGTGGGGTCAGCCAGCCAGCCGCTGTAGTTGGAGAAGCGGGCGCCATGGTAGTAGGCACCGCTCAGCCAGATGAAGATGATGGCCAGGTGGCCGAAGTGAGCGCTGAAGATCTTGCGGGAGATGTCTTCGAGGTCGCTCGTGTGGCTGTCGAAGTCGTGGGCATTGGCGTGCAGGTTCCAAACCCAGGTCGTGGTTTTGGGACCCTTCGCCAGGGTGCGATCAAAATGACCCGGCTTGCCCCACTTCTCGAAGGAAGTCGCAACCGGATCCTTGTCGACCGTCACCTTCACCTTCGCTTCACGCTCCGGTGGGCTGATTGTCATTGAGACTCTCCTCTCATAGCAAGGAATGAGGCCTCCTCCTCCCCGCATGTCCGCGGACGGACATTCCTCATCGCGGAAGCCTGGGCATCTTGCACAACAGCACCTGGAGACCCAAGTTGAAAAACCGACCTAAGCAGCGGACCACTTAAACCAGGTTCCGGACGGTTCCTCCGGGCTGTGCAAATGCGCAGCACCAGCGGAACAAGCTCGGGGGGGAGCTCTATTCTGAGGATTATAGGGTTGGCCTCTGAAGGGCCCGGGCGAGGATTAACAATAATTCAAAGAGCTTTCAGGACAAGGCTTCTCGCCGGATCCCGGGGGGTCTGTTGACGCCGATCCCCGTCCCCATTTTCCCTCGAAAAGTGCTATGCGGGTCCGCTATAGTGCCCTTGGGACGGGGCCGTAATTCACGCCCTTCGCTCCCGCAGATTTCGTACAGGAAATATCACCGTGCATCTGGGACGCCTCGGGGGTCGGCTGCTGGCCCTGCTGGCCGCGCTGGCTCTGGGCCTGACTGCCTGCGGGGAATCGGCGCTGCCTCCGGGGCGCCCGCTGCCGGAGGTCACTCCCGTGAAGATGGTCGGCCGACTGAGCGAGGCTCCGGTGCCCGAGGCGATCGCCCGGCTGCGCCGAAGCCTGGACCGTTACCGTCCCCAGGTGGCGATTCTCAGCCCCCGTCCCGACAGCACGCTGGAGAGCGATCGTGTCGAAGTGAAGCTGCAGGTGCGGGACCTGCCGATCTTCCGCGATGCCGATCTCGGCCTGGGGCCGCATCTGCACCTGATTCTGGATGATGGGGCCTATCAGCCCGTCTATGACCCGGATTCGCCGGTGGTGCTGGAGGGCCTCAGCCCAGGCACTCACACGCTGCGGGTGTTTGCCAGCCGTCCCTGGCACGAGAGCTTCAAGAATGAGGGGGCCTACGCCCAGGTGACCTTTCATGTCGCCACCCCCAGCCCCGGCAATCGCCCGGACCCGGCCCAGCCGCTGCTGACCTACAGCCGCCCCAGCGGTCGCTATGGGGCCGAGCCGATTCTGCTCGACTTCTATCTCACCAACGCGCCTCTGCACGAACTGGCCCAGGTTGATCCGGAGATTGCGGACTGGCGGGTGCGGGTGACGGTGAACGGGGAGAGCTTCACCCTCGAGGACTGGCAGCCGATCTGGCTGAAGGGGTTCCAGCCGGGCCGCAACTGGGTGAAGACGGAGCTGCTGGATGAGAGTGGCGAGGCGATCGCCACCCCCTTCAACACCACCGTGCGCTTCTTCGACTACGAGCCGGGTGGGGCTGCGACCCTCGACCGTCTGGTGAGGGGTGACCTGACGGCGGTTCAGGCGGGGGGCATCGTCGACCCGGATTATGTGGTTCCTACCGAGCCGGAACCGGCCCCGGTCGAGGCAGTGCCGCAGCCCACCAGCGAGCCACCGGCAACCCCGGTGGTGGAACAGCCGGTCGAAGCATCGCAGCCCGCTGAGACGGAGGCTCCCGCAACAGCCAAGTCTGAGAGCCCGGTTCCCGAGGTGGAGTCGCCTGCTATTGAGGCCCCGGAACCGCAGCCGCCTGCTGCGGTGGCGGATGAGACGAAGCCGGAACCTACTGCCCCCGCTCCGCAGCCGGAACCGGCGGGGGCTCTGGCTCCTGAACTGCCTTCTGCCAGCCCCGTACTTGAGGAGACAGTTCCGACACCTCGCCAGGCTCCCACACCGGCAGCCGCTCAGCCGACACCCCAGGAGCGCCTGGGCGCCATGGCTCGGCTGTTCGGCGATCGCGCCCGCACCCAACTGCAGCAACTGCAGCAGCAGGCCCAGGATCTGGGACGTGAGGCGGGGACTCAGCTGCAGAATCTGCAGACCCGGCTGCGTCCTGAGGAATCCGAGGTTCCGGTGCCCGGGGCTGAGTCCCAGGTTGCGGAACCCGTCCCTGCCCCGGCTGGACCTCCCGAAGTCTCCGCTGATGCGGTGACTGAGCCGCCTCCGGCTGTCGTCGAGGCCCCGGCAGCATCCGTGCCTGCACCGGCGACCCCATCGACGCTGCAGCCGGATGACCCGGACGCGATTGAGTTCGACTAACCGACGATGGCCCGGTAGCGATCGCAGATCCCGGCGACCACCTGTTCGATGCCCATGCCGTCGGTGATCAGCTCGTAGGCATCTTCGGCTTGCCGCAGCGGGGCGATCTCGCGGGTACTGTCCTGGTGATCGCGGTCACGGATCTCCTGCTCAAGAGCCGTCAGGTCGATGTCCGTCAGCCCCTGGGCCTCCAGATCCCGGGCCCGGCGGCGGGCCCGCTCGGCCGGGGTGGCGGTGAGGAAGATCTTCACCTCTGCCTGGGGGAAGACATTGGTGCCGATGTCACGGCCTTCGGCCACCAGACCGCCGCGATCGCCCAGCTTGCGCTGCATCCGCACCAGAAACTCCCGCACCGGCGCCTGGGCGGCGACGGTGGAGACCTGGGCGGTGACCTCAGGGGTGCGGATGGCGGTGGTGATTTCCTCCCCGGCTACAAAGACGCGGGTGATCAGGCTGCCATCCTCCAGCCGATCCGGCTTCAGCTCCAGGTCAAAGTCCGCCAGCAGACGGGTGAGGGCGATCGCATCATCGGGCGCGATGCCCTGCTGACGGGCGGCCCAGGTGACCGAGCGGTACATGGCACCGGTGTCGAGGTAGAGCAGGCCCAGGTCCCGCGCCACAAGTTTGGTGACGGTGGATTTGCCGGCACCGGCGGGGCCGTCGATGGCAATGATCGGTTGGCGGGTGGAAAGCATGCGGTTATCGATCAGGCGGGTTTGGCCCAGGTAGACAGCGACAGCGAGTAGCGCCTGGGATTGGACAGTGGCCAGCGGTTGCAGCGTGTCGGGCTCCACCAGCTCGATGTAGTCGGTGCGGAGGTCCGGCTGCTCCTGCAGGCAGGCGGCAACGGCTGCGATCAATTCTCTGGCATCGTGAACGCCCTGCCGCAGTAGGGCCTCGGCCCGGTTCAGCCCCCGGCAGAGGGCCACGGCCTGCGACCGCTCGGCCGGGCTGAGGTAGCGGTTGCGCGAACTCATCGCCAGACCGTCGGGTTCACGCACGATCGGGCAGCCGATGATCTCGCCCGGCAGGTTCAGGTCCTTTGCCATGCGGCGGATGATCACCAACTGCTGGGCGTCCTTACGACCGAAGTAGGCGCGAGTCGGCCGGGCCAGATTGAGCAGTTTGGTGACGACCGTGGCTACACCGCTGAAGTGGGTCGGTCGGCTGCGGCCGCAGAGGCCCTGTGTGAGCTGCACGGGTGGCTGCACCTGGGTGAGCGCCTCACTGGGCCCGGCTCCCAGGTCGGCCCGACCGTAGAGATCTTCCACGCCGGGCAGAAAGACGGCCGTGACCCCCAGAGAGTCACAGAGGTCGAGGTCCGCTGCCAGGGTGCGGGGGTAGCGATCCAGATCCTCCCCCGGGGCGAACTGGGTCGGATTGACGAAGATGCTGACCAGGACATCCTGGTTCTCGGTGGTGGCCCGGCGGATCAGGCTGGCGTGACCGGTGTGCAGGGCCCCCATGGTGGGGACGAAGCCGACGCTGTCGGGGCGGGTGGAGCGCCAGCGCCGCAGCGCCTGGCTGCTTTCCAGCAGTTCCATGGACGGACTCGAAGACACAAAAAAGCAGGACCGGAATCTCCGATCCTGCCATGGGCATGGGGGCGATCGCCCTAGTAGTTCATCGCGGTCTGCTGACGACCGTCGAGGATTTCCATGCGGATGCGGCCAACCCCGCTGGCGGTCAGGCCGATGACGCTGGCGGCACCGCGGGACAGGTCCATGACCCGGTTACCGTGGAACGGACCGCGATCGTTGATGCGCACGACCACGGAGCTGCCGTTGGCGACGTTGGTCACCCGCACACGGGTGCCGAAGGGCAAGGTGCGGTGGGCAGCCGTCAGGTCATTCATGTTGAACCGTTCGCCGTTGGCGGTGCGGTTGCCATGGAAGCCGGGGCCATACCAGGAGGCCCAGCCGGAGGCAGTGGCTACCACCTGACCGAGGAAGTTGCCCATGGCCTGGCTGGCGTCATCCAGAGGGGAAGCCCCCAGGGTGCGGCGCAGACGGTTGGCGACCAGCAGGGCCTTGTTGCCGCTGGCAGCCACGCCGGGGATGACGGTGTCGCGATCGACGCCATCGTGGTGCTGCGTGGACACGAGCACCG
>CAYZUY010000023.1:1180-12672 GCA_964481495.1 uncultured bacterium | reverse complement strand
GCCTGCGCTGGACCACGGCCGGGCTGATCCTGATGCTGTGGCTGCGCTGGCGGGCGTCCCAGCGGACACCGATATCGGTGCCTTCAAGGCTGCCGCTGTCGAGGCGGTCATTCAGCCGGGCAGCAACCGTGGAGGCGCGCAGCAGTGCGGAGGAGGGAGCGGATTCCCGACGGGCCAGGTACAGCGACGGAGAAGGAAGCTTTCGTTCCTCCTGGGCCGGGCTGAGACGGTCACCGAGGAAGGTGAGAATCGGCAGGTTTCTGACGTAGAGCGTGGCCGCTTCACGTCCCTGGTACTCGTGGCGTTGAACCTTGGCGAGGACGGGAGTGGCGACGCGATTACCCTGGGACTCCAGGGTGGAGCCGACCTTGAGGACGTCGGTATCCGGCTGGGAGAGATTAGCCGAGGCGATCGCCTGGGCATTCAACACGGCAGTCCGATGGGCTGCGGTTGGGACCTGTTCCGCGCGGCTGGCGGGCACCAGACTCGTTCCAGTCACGACGAGTGCGGAAGTCAGACCACTGAAGAGTTTCTTTCGCATAACACACGAAAGAGCACCGGCGAGTCAGTCGGAACTTCATCCAGGAGTTTCTGGCCTATCCGGAGATGGACCGGAGACTCACACCGCCTCCCGGGGGAGGGTTACCGGCGGATGGAGACTGAGCCCGTGACGAAAGAGAATGCTTCGGATGCACGAACCACCGAACGGTTGAACGACTTCCGAGACCTGTTCCGTCAGGCACCCGTTTCTATTCACCTGGGGGATACGAACCCCCACACCGTACCACGGGGTCCCCTACCCAGGACGGTCGCGAAATTTACAGGCTGAAACATTAAAATGTCCATTTTTTCACGCAGCCCTGATGGGGACAGGGATCTCCGAGAATCGGCCAACGACGGATCTTTTCAGAACTTTATCGATCCTTGACGCGCTGGCCGGAGACCTGTTAAGCGAAGGCCCTGGTTCTGCTCGGTAGAATGGTCAGATTGGCCTGTTGCGAAGCGAGGACTGCATGGATTATCGAGCTGCCGGTGTGGATGTTGAGGCGGGACGCGCCTTTGTCACCGGCATCAGCGATCTGGTCGCTTCCACCCGTCGGCCCGGCGTGCTTGGCGGCATCGGCGGCTTCGGGGGCTTCTTCGAGATTCCTGCCGGGTATCGTCAGCCGGTGCTGGTGTCCGGAACTGACGGGGTGGGCACGAAGCTGAAGATCGCCCATCAGACGGACCGCCACAGCACCGTCGGCATCGACCTCGTGGCCATGTGCGTCAACGACATTCTGACGGCGGGGGCCGAGCCGCTCTATTTCCTTGATTACATCGCCACCGGCAAGCTCAACCAGGACCAGCTGACGGCGGTGGTGGCCGGCATCGCCGAGGGCTGCCGGATCAGCGGCTGTGCCCTGCTGGGCGGTGAGACTGCCGAAATGCCCGGCTTCTATCAGCCCGGTGAGTATGACCTGGCGGGTTTTGCCGTCGGCATCGTCGAGAAGTCGGAAATCCTCGACGGCTCGCGGGTGCAGGCCGGGGATGTGGCGATCGCCCTGCCCAGCTCTGGGGTGCACAGCAATGGCTACAGTCTGGTGCGCCGCATTCTGGCGGATGCCGGGTTCGACTGGAGCGCCACCCCCGAGGCCTTCGGCGGCCGCAGCCTGGGTGAGGTCTTCCTGACGCCGACCCAGCTCTACGTCCAGCCGGTGCTGGCGGCCCGTCGGGCCGGACTGCCGATCCATGCCATGGCGCACATCACCGGCGGTGGACTGCCGGAGAACCTGCCCCGCTGCCTGCCGGAGAACCTGTCGGTGCGCATCGACTGCAGCAGCTGGGAGATTCCGCCGCTGTTCCGCTGGCTGGCGGAGCAGGGGAACGTGGCTCTGCCGGAGATGTTCAACACCTTCAATATGGGTGTCGGCTTCGTGGTGATCGTTCCGCTGGAGGCGGCGGAATCCACTCTGGCGCAGTTCGCCGGGGCCGGTCTGCAGGGCTGGCGTCTGGGTGAAGTGGTGCCCGGCGAAACCGGGACCCTGCAGGGCCTGCCGGCCTAGAAACAGCGAAGCTCCCTCGATTCCGAGGGGGCTTTCTGATCACTGCGTTATGAAGAAGGCGGCACCCGGATTCGAACCGGGGGATGAAGGTTTTGCAGACCTTTGCCTTACCACTTGGCTATGCCGCCAGTCACGGCAACACCTAGGCTGCACGAACCGACATTCGTATACTTTAGCAAACCGGCTGCAGGAATCAAGGTCCCGATGCGTCTGCTCTGCATCAGCAATGGCCATGGTGAGGACGTGATTGCCCGGCGCATCCTCGAGGCCATGACCGCCCGGCAGCCGGATCTGCAGCTTTCGACGCTCGCCCTGGTGGGTGAAGGCCATGCCCTGCGCAGCCTCCCGGCCACGGCTATCGGACCCCAGCGGGCCTTGCCCTCCGGGGGCTTTATCTATATGGACCCGCGTCAGCTGCTGCGGGATGTCGGCGGCGGTCTGGTGCAGCTCACCTGGGGCCAGTGGCAGGCGATGCGGCGCTGGAGCCGTCAGGACGGGGTGGTGCTGGCGGTGGGCGATATCGTGCCGCTGCTGTTCGCCTGGGGCAGCGGGCTGCCCTACTGCTTCGTGCCCACAGCCAAGTCCGACTACTACTGGCGGGATGACCAGGGACCGCTGCCGGACCCCCGCCCCCGGGCTCTGATCTGGCAGCGCTGGCAGCAGAGCATCTTCGACCCCTGGGACCGCTGGCTGATGCGCCACCCCCGCTGCCGGGCGGTATTCCCCCGGGATGGGCTGACGGCACGGCTGCTGCAGGGGTTCGGGGCCCCGGTGCAGGACCTGGGGAATCCGATGATGGATGGCCTTGCGGCCCCGGCGACGGATCTTGTGGAGGCACTCGGGGAGACGGGCCCACGGGTGCTGCTGCTGCCGGGCTCCCGTCCTCCCGAATGCTGGGGCAACTGGGAACGGCTGCTGGGGGGCCTGCGGACCCTACAGTCGCGCTGGCCGGGGCTGCAGGCCCTGGCGGCGATCGCCCCCTCCCTGCCCCTGGGACCGCTGGAGCAGGCTCTGGCGGTGCGGGGCTGGACGCCGGTGCCGCCGCTGCGGCCGGACGTGCGCAGCTCGGCCCGGGCGGAGGCGCGACTGCACCTGGGACGGCAGCACTTCGGGCCGTTTCTGCACCTGGCCCAGCTGGCCCTGGCGACGGCGGGCACGGCGACCGAACAGGCGGTGGGCCTGGGGTGCCCGGTGATCAGTTTCCCGGGGCCGGGGCCTCAGTTCACGGCCGGTTTTGCCGAAGCCCAGACGCGACTGTTGGGCAGCACGGTTACCCCGGCGCCGCAGACGGCGGCGGAGCTACTGCCGCTGGCGGTGGATCTGCTGGAGAACCCGACCCGGCGGCAGGCGATCGCCCACCTGGGACGGCAGCGCATGGGACTGCCCGGGGCAGCGGACCGGATTGCGGCGACGGTCCTGGCCCAGGCCTGACTCAGCCGGGCCCGAAGCGCGACTGCAGGCGGCTCAGCGCTTCCTCCAGATGTGGGGGCATCCGCCGCAGGATGCGTCCCCGCTCCCGATCCACAGGTACGAGGGTGACCTCGGCGGTGGCATGCAGGCGATCGTCCTCGCCGAGGATGGTGCACTCCCAGCGCAGGCGCACGCCCTCGATGGCGCTCAGCAGCACCCGCACCCGCACGGCTGCTCCCATGCGGATCGACTCGCGGTAGCGCAGATTCAGTTCCACCACCGGCAGGTCGATGCCTAGCGCCACCAGATCCTCGAAGCCGACGCCGACGGCCCGCAGACACTCCACCCGGGCTTCCTCCAGCCAGGCGACGTAGCTGCCGTGCCAGACGATGCCGGCATAGTCGGTGTGATGGGGCTGCACCCGCACCGGATAGTCGAACCCCGGTGAAGCTTGCTGAAGAATTGTTGCGTTGCTCAACAGTCGCCCTCCCGGGCCCGGGGTGAATTCTTTCCGGCAAGTATATTGAAGGCACTGTCCCCGCAGGCTCGGATCGCTGGCGATCGCCCGGGGGACGACAGGATCTGACGCTCTATCAAGCCCCATGATCAACAAGATTTTGCTGGCCGATTCCGGAACCGGGCATGCGGAGGAAATGCTCCGCATGCTGCTGGACATCCCCGGTCTGAAGCATGCCTCCGTCAGCATCCTCCACGTTGTGCCGGCTCAGCTCAGCCCCGAGGATCTGGCGGTGAAGATGGAAGAGGGCGGCAAGCTACTGGCCGAAGCGGTCCAGAAGCTGCACCTCGATCCCGGCCGGGTGAACAGCATTCTCCGCCAGGGCGACGCCAAGACCGTGGTCTGCGAAGTGGCCGACGAGCTGAACGTCGACCTGATCATCATGGGCTCCCGCGGTCTGAAGCGGCTGCAGTCGATTCTGGCCAACTCCGTCAGCCAGTACGTCTTCCAGTTGGCCCAGCGACCGATGCTGCTGGTCAAGGATGACATCTACGTCAAGCGGGTCAATCGGGTGATGGTGGCCCTGGATAAGACCAGTTCCGCCCAGGAAGCCTCCCGTCTGGCTCAGTTCCTGGCCCGGGACGTCAAGGGCGGTGAGCTGATCCTGGCCCATGTGGCCACCACCGGCAAGCCGCCCGCCAATGCCGAGGAAGACCCGGTGCTGGCGGCGCCCCTGAAGGCGGCCCGCCAACTGGGCATCAATGCTCGCGCCATCAGTATCTCCGGATCCCGTGCCGGCCAGGACATCTGCAATCTGGCGGACGAGAACCGGGTCGATCTGCTGGTGATGGGCTCCCCCGATCGCCGTCCCACCATCGCCAAGGGCCTGCCGGACCTCGATCGGCTGATGGGTGGCTCGATCTCCGACTACGTGCGGGTTTACGCTAACTGCCCGGTGCTGCTGGTGCGGACTGCGGCGGCCTGATCTCCGGGCCTTCCCAAACAAAAAGCCACCGGTGACGGTGGCTTTTTGTTTGCTCATTCGGACCCGAGGGGCCTAGCCCTCGCGGCTGGCGGTCTGAATGTAGAGAATGATCAGAAACACACTCGGGACAAGCACGAACAGCAGGCTCGCGATAAATCCCAGCTCATTGACTTGCATACACCCAGCCTCTGAAAGCAGCTTTCAAATTGCTTGAATCAGCCTACCATCCTGCTGCCGGGCCGCCGGGGGAATGGCATGTTTTGTTGCACTCGCCCGTTGCCTAGACTAGGGAGAGTGCCTCAAGTTCCCTATGGAAACGATTGATCAAGCCCTGGTGATGCCGTCTCGGGTGCCGCACCTGGAGAAGCCCCTGGCCCTGGGAGTGATGGCGTCGGGGTCGGGCAGCAATTTCGAGGCACTGGCGGCGGCGATCGCCCGGGGTGAGCTGAATGCCGAGGTACGCCTGCTGATCTGCAACCGTGCCGAGGCCGGAGCGGTGGCCCGGGCGCAGCGGCTGGGGGTGCCGGTTCGGGTGCTCGACCATCGGGACTACGCCAGCCGTGAGGACCTCGACCGCGCCATTGTGGCGGCCTTCCGGGACGCCGGGGTCGAGTGGGTGGCCATGGCGGGCTGGATGCGGATCATCACTCAAGTGCTGCTGGATGCCTTCCCCGAGCGGCTGGTGAACATCCACCCCAGTCTGCTGCCGAGTTTCAAGGGCATCCGGGCCGTGGAACAGGCCCTGGAGGCCGGTGTCACCCTGGCGGGCTGCACGGTCCACATCGTCACTCTGGAGATGGACAGCGGTCCGATTCTGATCCAGGCGGCGGTGCCGGTGCTGCCGGGGGACACGCCGGAGACGCTCCATGCGCGCATTCAGGAGCAGGAGCACCGGATCTTCCCCCGGGCGATCGCCCTGGCCGCCGCCCGGCTGGCTGGCTAGTTGAGGGCTTCCACCCGCCAGCGGGCCAGGGCCGGAGGCCGGCCGCTCTCGTAGCCGGTGGCCTCGTCGAAGCTCAGATGCTGGGTCGGATGGTTGGGCTGCAGGAATTCCACTTCGATCTGACCGTCATGGAGAGCGGTCACCTCGCCCAGGAGGGGTTCGAAGTGGTCAAGGGTGTCGATCAGGCGCAGACGTTCGTGCAACTGGTAGCGGTGGCGGACGGCCATGGTGGCACCGGGGAGCGGAGAGATGCCCCGGTTATAGCGAAGGGGGGCTGGAATCCAGCCCCCCTTCCGGTTAATTTCCGTTCAGGTTCCGCAGAACCCTAGGATTTCTTCGCTCGTCCCTCACGCCAGGCGGCAATCATCCGACCGGCGTTGGTTCTGAACTCTGCAACTCCGAGGGCGCTGCCCTCCTCCGCTTCCTCCCAGGAAGCGGATAGGACTCCGTAACTGAGTCCTAGAACCCCCAGACCAAAGCAGCCCATGGAGGCCAGCACGACCGCGGAAGTCGGCAGAGCGTACAGGTCGTGGGACACGACCCAGTAACTGGCAACGAAGACCAGAATGCCGAGACCGGAGGGCACACCGGAGAACCCGATAATCCGTCGTACCATCCGCTTGCTGACGACGTCAGGAATGCGGGTTTCCTCGAGGGAGAGGTTACGACGGCGTTCGGCGGCGCTACCGCTGCTGGCGGTGGCGGTCGCCGAAACTTTGGGGGCCTTGGCCTTCCGACCTTTCGGTTCGAAGGGCAGGGCCTCGCGCTGTTTTTCGGGAGTGGTTTCCGGGGCCATGGTCAATGGATTCTTTCGGTATTAACCGCGGATGCCCAGACGTTGGATCAGGGCTTTGTAGCGATCGCGATCCTGACGGTTCAGGTAGGCCAGCAGGCGCTTGCGGCGGCCAATCATCTTCAGCAGACCGGTGCGGGACGCGTGGTCCTTCTTGTTCTGCTGCAGGTGCTGGCTGAGCTTGGAGATGCGGTCGGTCAGCAGCGCAACCTGGACTTCGGCGGAACCGGTATCGGTGCCGTGCACCTGGTAGGTTCCGATCAGTTCCTGTGTGCGGGCTTGGGTCAGGGACATGGTATTGGGGTTTTTCAGCAGTCTATGAGTCTACCACGCGGGCTACTGGCTCAGCCAGGCGATCGCCTCGCGGATCCAGGCTTCCGGGTCGCCGCTCTTGCTCAGACTGGAGCTGCGGCCGACGGCATCCAGGGCCTGGAGAATCTCGCGACTGCTGTAGCCCAGGGCCAGCAGGGTCATCTCCACATCCTCCTGCACGCTGCCCACCGGCGTGGCGCTGGGAGTGGTGGCCAGACCGGCGTCCTGGCGCCACTCGCCGAGGCGGCTCTTCAGCTCCAGGGCGATGCGTTCGGCGGTCTTGGGGCCGACGCCGGGGGTGCGGGCCAGCAGGCGGGTGTTGCCGCCGACGATGGCCTGCACCAGTTCGTTCAGCCCCAGGCTGTCCACCAGGGCCAGCCCCAACTGGGGGCCGATGCCGCTGACGGCGATCAGCTGCCGGAACAGGTCCCGCTCGGGGGCGCTGAGGAAGCCGAACAGCAGCCACTGGTCCTCGCGGGGCTGCAGGTGGGTGTGCAGGGTGAGGGGAGAGTCGGGGGCGGGCAGCTCCGCCAGCAGGCGCGGCGGCACCTGTACCTCGTAGCCGACGCCGCTGACGTCGAGCAGCACCAGGGTGCGGTTGCCCTGTTTCCGGCAGCCGACGTGGCGACCGCTGAGAAAGCCAATCATGGGAGTTTGCGCGCCAGGACCAGGCCGTCACCCAGGGGCAGGAAGCTGACCTCCAGGCGCGGATCCTGCCGGATTGTCGCATTGAATGTCCGCAGGGCGCGGGCCCGGGGATCGGGGCTGTCGGGATCGGCGACGGCGCCGCCCCAGAAGATGTTGTCGATCACGACCAGGCCCCCGGGCCGCAGCAGTGGCAGGCTGGCCTCCAGGTAGTCGCCGGTGCGGCGCTTGTCGGCGTCGATGAACACCAGATCGAAGCAGGTCTGCTCCCGGGTGAGGTCGGCGAGGGTCTGCAGGGCGTCCCCGAAGTGGAAGTCGATGCGATCGCTCACCCCGGCCTCCTCCCAGTGCTGTCGGGCCTGGCGGCTGGTGGTCGGGTGGTGATCGCAGCTGACCAGCCGACCGTCGGTGGGCAGGGCCAGGGCGATCGCCAGCCCGCTGGTGCCCAGAAACGTGCCGATTTCCAGCACCTGCCTGGCACCGCTGAGGCCGATCAGCAGGGCCAGCAGGCGGCTCACCTCCGGTGGAATCTGCATCCGGCTCTGGGGATGGTCGTGCAGCCGCTCCCGCAGGGCGGCCAGGGGCGGTGGCTCAGCGGGGGTGAGGGACTGCAGATAGGAGTTGAGGCGGTCGTCGAAGGGGGCGAACTCGGGCATCTGGCGTGGGAAGGGGCCTACCTATACTTGGAGAGATTCTCGACGACCCGACGACCGATGTTGCGTGGCCTGCTGGTGGTTCTGCTCTCGTTGCTGCTGACCGCCTGCCAGGGGCAGCCGGACCGAGGTGTGGTCCGGGCCGGCCTGCAGGTGCAGCTGGAGCAGACCCAGCAGGAGCTCAGTCGGCAGCTGCGGCTGGAGCCGCCCCGGGTGAAGGTCAGCCGGGTGCGGTTGGTGGCGGTGGCCCCCCTGACCATCGGCGATCGCCCGGCTTTCCGGGTTGAGGGCGACTATGACTGGCGGCAGGAGGGCGCGGAAGCAACGCCCTCAAATACCCACGTCCCCTACGAAATCTACCTGCAGCGCCAGGTGCAGGCCCGCACCTGGCGGCTGGCTCGTCCGGCCGGGGAACGCGAGGGGCAACAGAGCTGGCGCACCTTCTACATCCCGCCGCTGTAGCGGTGTGCTGACCGCGCGCTCTGTCGCCGGACCCGAACGACCGGCAGAATGGAGCTTCCCTTCGAGCTCACATGGATAGCCTGAGGCTGCATCCCGACACCGTTGAGGCGGTGAAACAGCGGGCCGACATTCTGGATGTCGTCTCTGAGCACGTCGTGCTCAGGAAGCGGGGCAAGGACATGGTCGGGCTCTGCCCCTTCCATGACGACAAGTCCCCCAGCTTCACGGTCAGTGCGGGCAAGCAGTTCTACTACTGCTTCAGCTGTGGGGCGGGCGGCAACGCGATCAAGTTCCTGATGGAACTGGGCAAGCAGTCCTTCAGCGAGGTGGTGCTGGGACTGGCCCAGCGGTATCAGATTCCGGTCCAGACCCTGGAGCCGAAGCAGCGGGAGGAGTACCAGCGCCAGCTCTCCCTGCGGGAGCAGCTGTATGAGGTGGTGGCCAGCGCTGCCCAGTACTTCCAGCACGCCCTGCGCCAGCCCCAGGGGGCAGCGGCCCTGGCCTACCTGAAGCAGGAGCGTGGCCTGAGCGAGGAGACCATCCAGCGTTTCCAGCTGGGCTATGCGCCCGGCGCCTGGGCCGGTCTCTACGAGCATCTGGTCGGCCAGCAGCGCTACAGCGCCGAACTGGTGGAGCAGGCGGGTCTGGCTCTGCCGCGTCGCTCGGGCAAGGGCTTCTACGACCGCTTCCGCGATCGCCTGATGATTCCGATCCACGACCCCCAGGGGCGGGTGATCGGCTTCGGGGGGCGCACCCTCAGCGGCGAGGAGCCGAAGTACCTCAACTCCCCCGAGACGCCCCTGTTCGATAAGGGGCAGGTGCTGTTCGGGCTCGACAAGGCCCGCCAGGCGATCGCCGGGTTCGACCAGGCGGTGGTGGTGGAGGGTTACTTCGATGTCATTGCCCTGCACGCGGCGGGGGTGACCAATGCCGTGGCGGCGATGGGGACGGCCCTGAGTGCGGCCCAGGTGCGCCAGCTGCTGCGCTACACCGAGTCGAAGCAGATCGTGCTCAACTTCGACGCCGATAAGGCGGGCACGAAGGCGGCCGAGCGGGCGATCAGCGAAGTCGAGGATCTGGCCTATCAGGGGCAGCTGCAGCTGCGGGTGATTACCCTGCCCGGCGGCAAGGACGCCGATGAGTACCTGAAGCAGGCCGGGCCCGAGGGCTACCGGGAGCTGCTGAACACCGCTCCCCTCTGGCTCGACTGGCAGATCGACCGCATCCTGGCAGATCGGGATCTTGAGCAGGGGGATCAGTTCCAGCAGGCGATCCAGGCGCTGGTGGCGCTGCTGGGCAAGCTGCCCAACGCTCCCCTGCGCAGCCACTACATCCAGGCCTGTGCGGAACGGCTGGGGCGGGGTGTGTCCCGTCAGGCTCTGCAGCTGGAGCAGGACCTGCGATCGCTGGTCAAGGGCCAGCGCTGGCATGGGCAGTCGCGCCGCTGGGAGAAACCAGGCGATACCAGTCGCCGCGAACTGGCCGAGGCCCAGCTGCTGCGGGTCTACCTGCACTGCCCACCCTTCCGGCCGATGGTGCGTCAGGAACTGCAGCGGCGGGACCTGGATAACTTCGGCATCCAGGTGCACCGGGTGCTCTGGGGCCTGGTCGTGGAGATTGAGGAAGCCCACCTGGGGCTGGAGGGGCTGCAGGCGATCGACCGGGGCGGCGGTGAACCGGAACTGCTGAGCGAAATCGATCTGCTGGCGATTCTGCGCGACCAGAGCCCGGACCTGCCCCTGGATCTGCTGCGGCGGATGGAGTCGCTGCTCTACCTGAGCGAGACGACCGCAGCCGACCTGCGGCGCCCGACCCTGGTGGTGCGGCAGGCGGCGGCCAGCCTGGAGAAACTGCGCTGCGACAAGCGCTGCCGTCACCTGCTCGATTCCTGGCAGCGGCAGAACATCCAGTCCCTGGAGCGCTGCATCGAGACGCTGCTCAGCAGCGACGGTACGACGCTGGGGGATGAAGACCCGGACCTGGCGATGCACCTGCTCTGGGAGGAACTGAACGGCGAGGCCCTGCAGTTCCAGCGGCTGTTCGATGAGGAACGGCGCTACATCGACCAGCTGACCGAGCAGATCCGCACCACCCAGACGGATCTGGTGGCGGCGCCGGTGTTTGCGCCGGAGATCGCCTGAGCGACGGTTTCAGTCGGCCTTCTCCCATACCGCCAGACCACCACCCTTGCCCCGGGAGGAACGGCGCTACATCGACCAGCTGACCGAGCAGATCCGCACCACTCAGACGGATCTGGTGGCGGCGCCGGTGTTTGCGCCGGAGATCGCCTGAGCGACGGTTTCAGTCGGCTTTCTCCCAGACCGCCAGTCCGCCGCCCTTGCCCCGGGCGGCGAGGCGCCGCTGCCCGATCCAGAAGAAGGCGAACAGCGGCAGCTGACGGGCCGGGGTTTCGGCAAAGGCTTGTTCGCCCGCTTCGCCTCGGCCGACAAACCCCTGCCGGAGCGTGCGATCGCCCCAGGCCAGCTCCAGCCGCGTGAAATCGAACAGCAGTACGTTGCGCCCCAGGCAGAAGCGGGCCGGTCCCTGGAACTGCAGCCGCAGTGGACCGATCTGCACCTGATTGCGGACCTGTCCGATCTCGCCTGTCTCGGGGGCGCTGAAGCTGAGAGTGGCCCCGAGGCTGCGGAACAGCTGGGAGGCCCAGGGCCCTGGTACCCGTACCCGACCGGGGCGCTGTTTGCCCGCCACGAACACCAGCCGCCAGCTGCCGTTCAGATCGGTGAAGGTCCAGGGATGGCGCTGGCGGCGATCGCGCTGCTCCTGGGC
>CAYZUY010000023.1:0-1080 GCA_964481495.1 uncultured bacterium | reverse complement strand
TCGGCGGACGCGCAGCGCGAGAACCATCAAGGAGTCCGACCGCATGTTCACCCAAGTCAAGTCCGCGATTCGCCGCATCCAGCCGGAAAGCATCGACGGCCGGTCGTTGGTGAAGGTGGTCTACGTGGTGCTGGAGCCGCAGTATCAGAGCGCGCTCTCCGCCGCCGTGCGGTCGATCAACGCCGGTAATTCCACCGTTGCCATCGATATCAGCGGCTACCTGATCGAGGAACTCCGCGACCCCGAGAATTACGAGGCCTTCAAGGCCGATGTGGCCGAGGCCAACATCTTCATCGCTTCGCTGATCTTCATCGAGGACCTGGCCGGCAAGGTGGAGGAGGCTGTGCGCCCCCACCGCGATCGCCTCGACGCCGCCATCGTCTTCCCCTCCATGCCCGAGGTGATGCGCCTCAACAAGCTGGGCAGCTTCTCCATGGCCCAGCTGGGTCAGAGCAAGAGTGCGATCGCCGGCTTCATGAAGAAGCGCAAGGAAGCGGGTGGTGCCGGTTTCCAGGACGCCATGCTCAAGCTGCTGCGCACCCTGCCCACCGTGCTCAAGTACCTGCCGGTGGAGAAGGCCCAGGACGCCCGCAACTTCATGCTCAGCTTCCAGTACTGGCTGGGCGGTTCTCCGGAGAACCTGGAGAACTTCCTGCTGATGATCGCTGACCGCTACGTGTTCCGGAAGGACACGGATGTCGAGGTCGCCTTCGAGGAGCCGGTGGTCTATCCCGACCAGGGCATCTGGCACCCCCTGGCGCCCCAGATGTTCGAGGACCTGAAGGAGTACCTGAACTGGTACCAGTCCCGCAAGGATATTGACCCCGCCACCAAGACCGGCCCGACCATCGGTCTGGTGCTGCAGCGCAGCCACCTGGTGACCGGTGATGACGCCCACTACGTGGCGGTGGTCTCGGAGATGGAGTACCGCGGCGCCAAGGTGATCCCCGTCTTCAACGGTGGCCTCGACTTCTCCAAGCCCGTCCAGCAGTACTTCTTCGATCCCCTCAACCCCGAGCAGTCGATCGTCGATGCCGCCGTCTCCCTGACCGGTTTCGCCCTGGTGGGCGGCCCGGCCCG
>CAYZUY010000022.1:0-19093 GCA_964481495.1 uncultured bacterium | reverse complement strand
AGGCCCGGGACTTCGAGGCGGATGTGGTGTTCAAACCCCTGAAGCGTCTGCTGGGCCAGGGCAGCTGATCCTCTAGAGAATCTGGGCGAGGAACTGGCGGCTGCGCTCGTGCTGGGGCTGGGTGAAGAACTGCTCCGGCGGGGCGATCTCGACGATCTGGCCATCGGCCATCAGCACCACCCGGTCCGCTACTTCGCGGGCGAAGCCGACCTCATGGGTGACCACCACCATCGTCATCCCGTCCCGGGCCAGTTCGCGCATCACCGCCAGCACTTCCCGCACCATCTCCGGGTCCAGGGCCGAGGTGGGTTCGTCGAACAGCATCACCCGGGGCTGCATGGCCAGGGAGCGGGCGATCGCCACCCGCTGCTGCTGCCCGCCGCTGAGCTGGTTGGGGTACTTGTCCGCCTGCTCGTGGATGCCCACCCGCTCCAGTAGAGCCCGGGCTCGGGTCTCGGCTTCCGGGCGCGGCACCTTGCGCACCAGCATCGGCGCCAGGGTGACGTTCTCGAGCACCGTCAGGTGGGGAAACAAATTGAACTGCTGGAACACCATGCCCACCTCGCGGCGGATGGCGTCGATGTTGCGCACATCATGGCTGAGGACCATTCCATCCACGGTGATGCTGCCGCCCTGGTAGGGCTCGAGGGCATTGAAGGTGCGGATGAAGGTGGACTTACCCGACCCCGAGGGGCCCATCACCACCACTACCTCGCCACGTTCGACGGTGAGGCTGACATCCCGCAGCACATGGAACTGGTTGCCGTACCACTTGTTCACCCGGTCGGCGACGATCATCGGTTGGCTGGCGGCCATGGGGATCTCCTAGCGGTGGTCGGTTTGCAGGGACTGCTCCAGACGGCGGCTGCACCAGGACATCGCCCAGCAGCAGACCCAGTAGAGCAGACCGATGAACAGATAGATTTCGCCGTAGCGGCCCAGGTTGTCCGGGTTGGAGAGTACGGCCCGGCCGATGCCCAGCAGCTCCAGCAGACCGACGATGGACAGCAGCGTGGTGTCCTGGAAGAGGCTGATGAACTGGCCGACCACGGCGGGAATCGACACCTTCAGAGCCTGGGGCAGGACGATGCGCAGGGTGGTCTGCCAGGGGCTCAGCCCCAGGGAACGGGCGGCTTCCACCTGCCCGCAGGGGATGGCCTGCAGACCGCCGCGCACATTCTCCGCCAGGTAGGCGGCGGCAAATAGGGTCAGACCGACGATGGCGCGCAGCACCCGGTCCAGGCGCAGGGACTCGTCGAAGAACAGCGGTACCATCACCTGTCCGAAGAAGAGGATGGTGATCAGGGGCACGCCCCGGAACAGTTCGATGTAGCCGACACAGAAGCGGCGGATGGTGGGCAGTTCGCTCTGGCGGCCCAGGGCCAGCAGCACCCCCAGGGGGAAGGCGCAGATCAGGCTGGCTAGGGCGGTGAGCAGGGTGAGTAGCAGCCCGCCCCAGTCGCCGCTGGCCACCGGCACCAGCCCGAGGCCCCCCTGAATCAGCCAGAGACCGAGGAGGAACAGCCCGGCCCAGAGGCCCGGCAGGGTTGCTGTCAGGCGTAGCGATCGCCACGGCCGGGCCAGCGTCGCCAGGGTGGGCACCAGCGCCACAGCCAGCAGCAGGCGCAGCCGTTCCCCCAGCGGCAGGGGGACGAGGGCGATCGCCAGCCCCAGCCCGGCCCAGATCAGAGGCCGGGACCGGGTGGCAGAGGCATCCGTGGTGCCCAGGACACCGGCACTGACGCCGCCCGCCCCGCAGAGCAGGAACAGCAGCAGCCAGAGCCGCCACTGTTCTGCCACGGGGTAGCGGCCGATGAAGAGAATGCTCCAGCTGCGCTGCAGCACAGCCCAGTCCGCTTCGGCCAGTGCCCAGTGACCGAGGCGCCAGGCGAGGCTGCCCAGCAGCAGCGTGAGGATGACGGTGATCGTGCTGTCGACGGGGCTGCCGAACAGGTTGCGGCGCAGCCACTCGGCGGGAGTGGGGCGGGCCATGGTCGGTGGCTGCATCTAGCGCTCCTTCACCTGCACGAGCCGGTTCAGCTGGTTCATCGCCCCGGAAATGAGCAGGTTCAGCCCCAGGTAGACCAGCATCAGCAGCAGAAACACCTCCACGGCCCGCCCGGTCTGGTTGAGGCTGGTCTGGGCGGTGGCGTAGAGGTCGGGGTAGCCGACGGCGATCGCCAGACTGGAGTTCTTGGCGAAGCTGACGTACTGGCTGTTGAGTGAGGGGATGATCACCTGCAGCGCCTGGGGGATGACGATCCGGCGCAGGGTGCGGCCCCGGTGCAGACCGAGGGCAGCGGCAGCCTCCCACTGGCCCCGGGGCACCGCCTGGATGCCGCCGCGGACGATCTCGGTGATGAACGCGCCGTGGTAGACCACCAGACCCACCAGCAGGGCGGTGAATTCCAGGGTTAGCCGCAGCCCGCCGAGGACCAGCCCCTCCTGGCTGAGTCGGGCCCAGCCGCCCAGCAGCAGCATCGGTGCCTTGGCCTCCGGCAGCCCCCCCAGCAGAATCGGGAAGTACCAGAACATCAGCTGCAGCAGCAGCGGCGTGTTGCGGACCACCTCGACGTAGATCAGGCTGAGGCGGCGCAGCAGCCAGTTGCCGGAGAAACTGGCGGCCCCGGCGGCGAGGCCCAGCAGGGTGGTGAGCACCAGCCCCAGACCGATCACCCGCAGGCTGTTGAGCAGGCCGATGCCCAGTGCCCTGAGATAGCTGTCGTCGCGACTGAAGGGAATCGGCGATTCGCCCAGGTTGAAGCTGGCGGCCTGGCCGAGCCAGCCGAAGTCGATGCCGATGCCCTTGAGCTCGAGGTTGTAGAGCAGGTTGTCGCCGAGAACAACCACCGTGTAGACGAAGACGACAATCGCCGCCACCTGTAGGGCGGCTTTCCAGAAGCGGTCATCCCGCCAGAAGGGTGGTTCCCGATGGGGTGGGGCCATGGTGCGAACCGATGAAGGGCAGGGAAATCAGCGGAAGGGAGGCGAGTAGATCAGGCCGCCGTCGCGGTAGAGACGGTTGAGGCCGCGGTCCAGCTGCAGCGGCGAGTTACGACCGACATTGCGCTCGAAGATCTCGCCGTAGTTGCCGACGGCGGCGATCGCCCGGGCTGCGAAGTCGGGAGCGATGCCCAACTGTCTGCCCAGTTCCCCCTCCACGCCCAGGAAGGGGCTGTCGACTGGCGCTGCTGGCCGACGTTGGCCTGGGTGATCCCGAACTCTTCCGCCTGGAAGAGGGCGAAGGTGACCCACTTGACCACATCGAACCAGCGGGAGTCGTTGTTCACCGTCACCGGTCCCAGGGGCTCCTTGGAGAGCACATCCGGCAGCAGAACATGGTCATCTGGGTTGGCCATCTTGCTGCGGCGGGCCGCCAGCTGGGAGCGGTCGGAACTGACCCCTTCGCAGCGGCCCTGCTCGTAGGCGGCGTAGGTGGCGTCGGAATTGGGGAACTTCACCTCCTGGTAGGTCACCCCCAGCTGGGCCATGCGGTCCGCCAGATTCAGCTCCGTGGTGGTGCCGGTCTCGACGCAGATCGACTTGCCCTGGAGGTCCCGCAGCCCTTTCACGCCGCTGCGCTGGGTCACCAGCATCCCCTGCCCGTCGTAGAAGGTCGTGGGGGCAAATTCCAGATTGTTGCCTCCGGCGGCATCCCGACTCAGGGTCCAGGTGGTGTTGCGTGCCAGCATGTCCACTTCGCCGCTGGACAGGGCAGTGAATCGTTCACTGGAGTCGAGGGGCCGGTAGTCGACGGCGCCGGGGTCATCGAACAGGGCGGCGGCCACGGCCTTGCAGGTGTCCACGTCCAGACCGCTGTAGTTGCCGTCGGTGCCGATGTAGCTGAAGCCGGGAATCCGGCCTTCGACGCCGCAGATCAGGCGCCCTCGGGCCAGCACCTTGGTCAGACGGCTGCTCTGCTGGCCCTCTCCCTTGGCGATCGGTTTGCGGATGCTGCAGGCGCCCAAGGAGCTGGCCAGCAGCAGCGCAACCTTTCTCATCGGGGGTGCCGTTGCAAAACTTCGCTTCATTGAATCACGTCCCTCCGGACCCGTTGCCGTCACGGCTTTTACCACTGCTTCACGAAGGGAGGGCAGCGTCACTGCGACAATGGATGCTCAGCACTGCAATTCTTTCCCGACATGGCTCCCGTCAAAGTCGCCATCAATGGCTTCGGCCGCATCGGCCGTCTGGTGTTCCGCGCCGGTCTCAACGATCCCAACATCCAGTTCGTGGCCATCAACGATCTGGTGCCGCCGCCGAACCTGGCCTACCTGCTGCGCTACGACTCCACCCACGGTCGCTTCGCCGGTGAGGTTGAGGTGCGTGAGGATGGCATGGTCGTCAATGGCCAGTTCATCAAGTGCGTCTCGGTGCGCAACCCCGAGGAACTGCCCTGGGGCGAACTCGGCATCGATGTGGTGGTCGAGTCCACCGGTCTGTTCATCAGTGAGGAAGGGGCGTCCAAGCACCTGACCGCCGGGGCGAAGCGCGTGGTGATCTCCGCGCCCACCAGCGAGAAGGACCCGGCCAAGGTCCCCACCTTCGTCTGCGGCGTCAATGCCGATCAGTACGACCCGGCCCTGCACCGCATCGTTTCCAACGCCAGCTGCACCACCAACTGCCTGGCCCCGATCGCCAAGGTGATCCACGAGAATTTCGGCCTCGCGGAAGGGCTGATGAGCACCGTTCACAGTGCCACCGCCACCCAGCCCACCCTGGATGGACCCAGCCGCAAGGATCTGCGTGGCGGCCGCAGTGCGATGCAGAACATCATTCCTGCCAGCACCGGTGCCGCCAAGGCCGTCACCCTGGTGCTGCCGCAGCTGCAGGGGCGCCTCACCGGCATGGCCTTCCGGGTGCCGACCGCAGATGTCTCCGTGGTCGACCTCACCTTCCGCACCGAGCAGGCCACCAGCTACGACGCCATCTGTGCGGCCATGAAAGCCGCTGCCGCAGGCCCGCTCAAGGGCATTCTCGGCTACACCGAGGATCCGGTGGTCTCCAGCGACTTCCTGGGTGACAGCTGCAGCAGCATCTTCGATGCGACGGCGGGGATCGCGCTCAACGATCGCTTCTTCAAGGTCGTCTCCTGGTACGACAACGAGTGGGGGTACTCCAACCGCATGCTCGATCTGATCCGGACCATGGCGGCCAAGGGCCTCTAGGCGGCTCCGGTCGTCGCTCCGAGCTTTATGGGGATTTCATGGTTTCGGCGTTAAACCGGCACTAGATTAGGGGCTATGTCATTGGATCCGGCCCCCCGGGCCGCCCGCCGAAGCTATGGACCCATCGGCTCACGACTCCAACGCTCTGACCTCCGCCCGCAACAGCAGTGTTGACCCTTCCGTCTTTGTCTGTGAGGACGAACGCACGGCGATCAGTCCCGAAACCCTGCGCCGGGCCTACGAGAACCACCTCTACTACAGCCAGGGGCGGCCGCTGCGCGATGCGAGCCTGCGGGACCACTACCAGGCGATCGCCTACACCGTGCGCGATCGCCTGCTGCAGCGCTGGCTGGCCAGCCAGGAGTCCTACCGCCAGCAGCGGGCTAAGCAGGTCTGCTACCTCTCGGCCGAGTTCCTGATGGGGCGGCACCTGGGCAACAGCTTGATCAATCTCCATCTCCACGAGCGCATCCGTCAGGTGGTGGCCGAGGTGGGCCTCGACCTCGATCTGCTGCTCGAGCAGGAGGAGGAACCCGGTCTGGGCAATGGTGGTCTGGGACGGCTGGCAGCCTGTTTCCTCGACTCTCTGGCGACCCTCGACCTGCCGGCCATCGGCTACGGCATCCGCTACGAATTCGGCATCTTCAGCCAGGGGCTGAACAACGGCTGGCAGGTGGAGATCCCCGACAGCTGGCTGCACTTCCGTAACTCCTGGGAGGTGATGCGCCGCGAGGAATCGGTGGAGGTGAAGCTGGGCGGGCACACCGAGTGCTACCACGACGCCCGCGGTCACTACTGCGTCTCCTGGATTCCGGAGCGGGTAGTGCGGGCTGTGCCCTACGACACCCCAGTACCCGGCTACGACACCGACTCGGTGGCCACCCTGCGGCTCTGGAAGGCGGAAGCGACCACGGAACTGGATCTCGAAGCCTTCAACCAGGGCAACTATGACGATGCCGTCGCCGACAAGATGGCGTCGGAAACCATTTCCAAGGTGCTCTACCCCAGTGATGTGACGCCCCAGGGCAAGGTGCTGCGCCTGGAGCAGCAGTATTTCTTCGTCTCGGCCTCGCTGCAGGATATCCTGCGGCGGCTGGAGCGCCAGGGACGCCCCCTGACGGATCTGCCGGACGCTTTTGCGGTGCAGCTCAACGACACCCACCCGAGCGTGGCGATCGCCGAGATGATGCGCCTGCTGGTGGACGAGTATCACCAGCCCTGGCCCCAGGCCTGGGAACTGGTGCAGAAGACCTTCGCCTACACCAACCACACGCTGCTGCCAGAGGCTCTGGAACGCTGGCCGGTGGCGATGTTCGCCCGCACCCTGCCCCGCCTGCTCGAGATCATCTACGAGATCAACCGTCGCTTCCTGGCGGATGTGCGGGCCTGGTTCCCCGGCGATGGGGATCGAGTGGCGCGGCTGTCGATCATCGAGGAGGGACCTGAGCCCCAGGTGCGCATGGCCCATCTGGCCTGCATCGGCAGCCATGCGATCAACGGCGTGGCGGAACTGCACACCCAGCTCCTGCGCCAGGAGACCCTGCACGACTTCAACGATCTCTGGCCCGAGAAGTTCGTCAACATCACCAACGGCGTCACCCCCCGCCGCTGGCTGATGCAGTGCAACCCGCGGCTGGCCTCGCTGATCAGCGATCGCATCGGCGACGGCTGGGTGCGCGACCTTGAGCAGCTGCGCCGCCTGGAGGACTGGGCCGACGATGCCGAGTTCCGTCGCCAGTGGGCGGTGGTGAAGCGGGCCAATAAGCGGGAACTGGCCCGGATGGTCTATCGCCTCACCGGAGTGGAGGTCTCCCCCGATTCCCTGTTCGATGTCCAGGTGAAGCGCATCCACGAGTACAAGCGTCAGTTGCTCGGGGTGCTGCACATCATCACCCTCTACAACTGGCTCAAGTCCAACCCCGGCCTGCAACTGCAGCCGCGCACCTTCCTGTTCGCGGGTAAGGCAGCGCCCGGCTACCGGCAGGCGAAGCTGATCATCAAGCTGATCAACAGCGTCGCCGAGACCGTGAACCGCGACCCCGACATCCACGGACGGCTGCGGGTGGTCTTCATCCCCAACTTCAATGTCTCCCTGGGGCAGGTGATCTATCCGGGAGCTGATCTCTCCGAGCAGATCTCCACCGCCGGAACGGAGGCCTCAGGCACCGGCAACATGAAGTTCTCGATGAACGGCGCCCTCACCATCGGCACCTTTGATGGGGCCAACATCGAGATCCGCGAAGCCGTGGGCCCCGACAACTTCTTCCTGTTCGGGCTCAAGGCGGACGAGGTCACCAGCCTGCGCATGCGAGGCTACAAGCCCTGGGACTTCTACAGTGCCAACGCCGAACTGCGGGAGGTGCTCGAGCGGATTGGCAGCGGCCACTTCAGCCCCGGCGAACCGGATCTGTTCCGGCCCCTCGTCGACGAACTGCTCTCCCAGGACCGCTACTTCCTGCTGGCGGATTACCAGAGCTACGTCGACTGCCAGAAACAGGTGGCCCAGACCTACCAGGACAGCGATCGCTGGTGGCGGATGTCGATCCTCAACACCGCTCGCATCGGTCGCTTCTCCTCGGACCGCACGGTGGCTGAATACAGTCGCTGGATCTGGGGGATTGAGCCGGTGAAGGTGCGGGTCTAGAGGCCCCGCCCGACGGCACCGCCGACGCCGCTGAACATCAGCTTCGAGAGCAGGAAGTCGCTGACGAAGATCAGCAGCAGCGAGGTGACCACCGCGCCGGTGGTCGACTCGCCCACGCCCCGGGCTCCGCCGCTGGTGGTCAGGCCCCAACTGCAGCCCACCGAGGCCACCAGCCAGGCGAAGACCAGCCCTTTGACCTGGCTGCTGATCACGTCCCAGGGTTCGGTGAAGTTGCGCACCGAATCGTAGAAGCCGCTCAGGGGAATGCCGTAGACTCCCTGGGCGACGAGAGCACCGCTGAGCAGGCCGATCAGGCCGAAGATCAGCGTCAGAATCGGCACCATCATCAGGCAGGCCAGGGTGCGCGGCACCACCAGATAGTCCACCGGGTCAGTGCGCAGGATGTAGAGGGCGTCGATCTGTTCGGTCACCTGCATGGTGCCGATTTCGGCGGTGAAGGCAGAGCCGATGCGACCGGCGATCACCACACCGGTGAGCACCGGTGCCAGCTCCCGGAACAGCGTCAGTGACAGCAGGCCGCCGACAAGATTGCCGGCGCCGAAATTGACGAACTCCCGGGCTACCTGAATGGTGAAGACGGCCCCGACCGAGACGGCGGTGAGCACGGTGATCAGGGCGGAGGAGGGGCCGACCACCGCCATCTGGTCGAGGGTGTTGCGCCGCTCGAGTTTCCCCCGCAGCAGATGCAGCAGCACCTGGCCCCCCAGTAGCAGGGCGGCGAACAGGCGGCGGGTCCAGCGGCGGATGTCCTGCACGGTCGGCTCGGGGCAACGGCACTACCAGAATCGTCCCGGTGCCGGGATCCCGCAACCCTGTGGGGGTGCGGCGTAGGATGGGCTGATGGATTTCCGGGTCCGCTGTGCCGCGATCGCCGTCCCCCCGTCTGCTGTCATCCCTGCTGCTGCTGGTGAGTCTCTGGGTGATGCCGCCGCAGGGGGCGATCGCCGCCCCGACGGCTTCCCTGTCCACCGCCGCCACCGTTCCGGCCATCCAGCCTTATCTGGATCAGGCCCGCCAGTCGATCCGCCGCTTCCGGCTCAGCAATGGGCTCACCCTGGTGGTGATGGAGCGGCATCAGGCCCCGGTGGTGTCGGTGGTCACCTACGCCCGGGTCGGTGGGGTGGATGAGGCGGACGGCCAGACCGGCATTGCCCACTTCCTCGAACATCTGGCCTTCAAGGGCACCCGCGAGATCGGTACCCGCGACTGGACGCGGGAGTCGGTGCTGCTGACGCGCATGGATACCCTGGCCCAGGAACGGCTGGTGGCCGAGCGGGCCGGTGACCGGGTCCGGGTGACGGAACTGGATCGGCAGCTGGATCGGTTGCAGAACGAGGCCTCCGGTTACATCCGGGTGAACGAGTTCGGCCGCATCCTCGAAACCGCCGGAGCGGTGGGTCTCAATGCCATGACCAGTGCCGACGCCACGGTCTATTACTGCAGCCTGCCTGCCAACAAGCTGGAGCTGTGGATGGCCCTCGAATCCCAGCGGTTCCTGCAGCCGGTGCTGCGGGAGTTCGCCGAAGAGAAGGCGGTGATCCTCGAGGAACGGCGGCTGCGACTGGAGAACAGCCCCGTCAGTCAGCTGCTGGAGCAGGTGAAGGGGACGGCGCTGGCCGGGCATCCCTACGCCCGGCCTGTGATCGGCGAGAAAGCCGATATCGTCGGCCTCACCCGGCCCCAGGTGCAGCGCTTCTTCGAGCGTCACTACGGCCCGGAGAACCTGACGGTGGCGGTGGTCGGTGATGTTGAGGCCGAGCAGGTGCGGCGCTGGGCCGAACAGTATTTCGGTCAGTTGCGATCGCCGCAGCGGGCCGAAACCCCGGCACCGATTCCGGAGGTCGCTCCCCGGGGCGGGGGTGTGATTGAGAACCGTGCCCCCAGTCAGCCCTGGCTGGTGGAGGTCTACCCGATGCCGGCCCGCCAGGACCCCGACTACCAGACGGTGGCGGTGATTCAGGCGCTGCTCAGCCGGGGGCGCCTGGGCTGGCTCAACGACGAACTGGTGGATCGCCAGCGGCTGGCCCTGGATGTCGATACCTTCTATGGTTACCCCGGCAGCCGTTACCCGAGCCTGTTCGTGGTCACGGCGGCACCGGCACCGGGGGTGACCCTGCCGCGTCTGGAGGGGGCGATCGCCGCTCAGCTGGATCGGCTGCGCAACCAGCCTGTGGCTAGCGAGGATCTCGACCGGGTCAAGCGCCAGATGCAGCTTGATCAGCTGCGTTCCCTGAGCTCGAACGCCAGTCTGGCCCAGATGCTGGCCCAGTATCAGGCCCAGACCGGCGACTGGCAGGGGCTGTTCGAGGACCTGCGGCGTCTGCAGGCGGTGACGCCCGCAGATGTACAGCGGGTGGCCCGGCGTCTGTTCGATCCGGCGGGCCGCACGGTCGGTCGGCTGCTGCCCCCCTCCGGAGACTCCTGATGCCCCGCGCCTGGTTGCCTCTGCTCTGCTGTCTGCTCAGCCTCACCCTGGCCCCGCCGGTCTGGGCCGATGCCGCCGCCCCGGCACCGCGGGCTTTCGAACGCCTGCAGTTTCCGCCCCTGCCGCCGCTGCGGCAGCCGGACTATCAGGAGTTCCGGCTGGCCAACGGCCTGCGGGTCTATCTGGTGGAGGACCGCCGCCTGCCCCTGGTCAGCGGCTCTCTGCTGGTCCGCACCGGCAGTCGTTTCGACCCGCCGGGTCTGGGCGGGCTGGCGGACATCACCGCGGAACTGCTGCGCAGCGGCGGTAGTCAGCGCTACCCCCGCGAAGCCCTGAACCGCTGGCTGGAGACCCGGGCGGCGGAGATCGAGAGCGACATGGGGGTGGCCTCCGCGGCCGTCTCCTTCAGCGGTCTGGCCTCGGATCTGGACGCCCTGCTGGCCACGGCTGTTGATCTGGTGCGGCACCCCGCCTTCCCGGCGGATCGGCTGGAACTGATCCGGGAGCAGTACCGGGGGGCGATCGCCCGCCAGAACGACAAGCCTGAATCCATCGTCCGCCGTGAGTTCCCCAAGCTGGTCTACGGGGCCGAGAGCCCCTACGCCGCCGAGGTCACTCTGGGGGACCTCGATCGCCTCCGTCGCCAGGACGTGCTCGATTTCCACCGCCGCTACTACCAGCCCCAGCGGATGATTCTCGGGCTGGTGGGTGACTTCGATGCATCCCGGGTCCGGGCCGAACTGGAGCGTCTGAGCGCCGAGTGGCCCGCCGGGACGAATACTGCCGATCCGGTGCCGACGGCCCGTCAGGTGAACCCGGCGGGGCTGTGGCTGGTGGACCGGCCCGAGCAGAATCAGAGCTATGTGCAGATGGGGCAGCTGGGCGATCGCTTCGATGACCCCGACTTCCCGGCCCTGTCGGTGCTCAACGAGGTGCTGAACGGTTTCGGCGGCCGCCTCTACAACGAGGTGCGCTCCCGCCAGGGGCTGGCCTACTCGGTCTACAGCAGCTGGCAGCCTGCCTTCGACTACCCGGGTCTGTTCGTTGCCGGGGCTCAGACCCGCACCGAGACCACTGCCCAGCTGATTCGCGCCATCCGGGCCCAGCTGGAGCAGGTGCGCCGCGAACCGATTCGTGAGCAGGAACTGGCCGAGGCCAGGGAGCGGGTGCTCAACACCTTCATCTTCAACTTCCAGACCCCGGCCCAGACCCTGTCGCGGCTGCTGCGCTACGCCTACTTCGGCTACCCGGCCGACCAGCTGTTCCGCTATCAGAGGCAGGTGCAGGCCGTCACCATCGCCGATGTGCAGCGGGTGGCCCGTACCCGCATCGACCCCGATCGCTTCGTCACCCTGGTGGTGGGCAACGGTGCGGCCCTGCGCCCCGCCCTGGCCGACCTGAAGCTGGGGCCGGTGCGGTCCCTCAGTCTGGAGCCGACGACCGCCGCCGCTCCTCCAGCTTCAGCAGCACCTCGGCGTGGCGATCGCGAGTGAGGGGGTAGGCCCAGGCGCAGGCGATGCCGCCCGCCAGACAGAGGGCCGGCAGTCCGGCCATGGCGAGGCGGATAGCGGTCAGTGCTGACTCCGGTTGGCTCAGCAGCTCACCGCCGTGACCGGCCCGGTAGCCCGCCAGCCCCAGCAGCTGACCGACCAGGAACAGCGCCAGGGCCAGTCCCAGCTTCTGGGCCAGGACCATCAGCGAGTAGAACAGGCCCTCGCGGCGCTGGCCGTTCTCCAGTTCATCCAGCTCGATCGTGTCCGGCACCATCGACCAGGGCACCAGGTAGGCCGAGGAGACCCCCAGGCCCACCACCACGGCCAGCAGCCACATCAGATTGGTCTGACCCGGTTGCAGCAGCAGCAGCCCCAGGTCCGCCAGCAGCCAGAGTCCGGCCCCGGCGATGAAGGTGCTGCCCTTGCCGAGGCGATCGCAGATTCGGCTCCAGAGGGGCAGAGCCAGAATCGCTGTGCCCTGCACCACCAGGGCCAGCAGTGTGAAGTCCTGGCGGGGCAGGCGCATCCAGAGAGTGACGTAGTATTCGGTCACCGAACTGGTCACCTGCACCGCCATCCAGGCGCAGACGAACAGCCCGAGGGCGAAGCGATAGGGACGGTTGGCCAGGGCCAGTCCGAACTGCTTGAGGGGATTGCTGCTGCCGTGGCTGTGGCTGTCCGGGCTGCTCGGGTAGTGGCGCTGCATCAGACGGCTGCGGCGCCAGGTCCCGGCCACGCAGATCAGCACCGGCACCATGCTCAGCAGGGCCGTGATCCCCCCCAGCCAGCGGTACTGCGCCAGCGGGGTCGCTATCGTGCTGAACAGGGTTAGGGCGATACCCAGGGCAAGGATGCCGCCCCCGAGAGAGAAGCTGAAGCGGAAGGCGTTGAGGCTGGTGCGCTCGTCGTAGTCCCGACTCAGTTCTGCGGTCAGGGCGGCGTAGGGCAGGCTGACGGCGGCGTAGGCGGTCCGGAACACCAGTGCCACCGCCAGATAGAAGACGAACAGTCCGGTTTCGCTGCTGAAGGGCACCCACCACTGCAGGGCGAAGCTGATGCCCAGGGGCAGTACCCCCAGCAGCATCCAGGGATAGCGACGCCCGAGGCGGCTGCGGGTGCGATCGCTCATCAGCCCGATCCAGGGATCGACGATGGCGTCCCAGAGATTGCTGATCAGCAGAATCATCCCGGCGATCGCCGGAGGCAGGCCCGCCACGTTGGTCAGAAACGGCAGCAGAAAGAAGGCCAGCAGATTGGCGGTGATGCCGCTGCCCATGTCCCCTGCCCCGAAGGCCAGGCGAGTGCCCAGGCTGAGGGGGGGCAGGGCCTGGGCCGGTGGTACGGGGGCGGCTGAGGGCATGGCGGAGACCGGTCAGGGGCTGGGGTCGCAGCGGATCTCCAACTGCAGCCCATCCGGATCGTAGAAGTAGATGCCCCGTCCCGTCGGTCGGCTAACCGGCCCGGCAGCGATCGCTACCCCGGCGGCCCGCAGGCTACGGACGGCCGCATCGAACTGCTCCGGGGCGATGTCGAAGGCCAGATGACTGACCCGTCGGAACTCCCGCGCCGGGTCAGGATCGGCCACGGGCAGATCCGGGGTGGCGAACAGGTCGAGGATGCTGCCGTCGGCGAGAGCGAAGCAGGCCACCTGACCGGCCGCCGCCAGGGGCTGCAGAGTGGTGGGCAGATCCGCGCCGCAGAGTTCCCGCAGTCCCAGGAGTCGACCGTAGAACCGGCGGGAGGTATTCAGATCCCCCACGTTCAGGGCCAGATGGTGCCAGCAACGCAGGGCTCCGGCCGGAAGCCCCGACTCGGACGGAAGGGGGACAGTCATGGGCGATCGCCAATGCCGTTGGCGCCAGCATAGCCCCGGTTGGCACCGCCTCGGGGAGCTGTGGTAAGGTGATCCCTGTGCGGGCTTAGTTTAGTGGTAAAGCCTCAGCCTTCCAAGCTGATGATACGGGTTCGATTCCCGTAGCCCGCTTCCGAAGAACGAATCCAGGTAGTCCTGTCCGGGAAGCCTCGGCAGTAGAGCTCAGCCCGGGTCAGAATGCTTCGTCCGGCTCCGGCCAGGGGGCTCCGTAGGCCAGCGCGGTCATGCGCGCTTCCGCCTGCCATTGCTGATAGAGCTGCAGAGCCTGGGAGTAGGCCAGTTCGGCCACCGGGTCATTGATCACGACCGCTGCCTCCCGGCGTCCGGCCGCCACCTCCGCCAAGGCCGCGAAGCGGTTGGCCTGATCCCGGGCTCGCCGGGCGATCGCCTGCGTATCCAGCTGTGCCATGGTCTCCCCGGAGGTCCCTGTGGCTGCATTGTGCCGTACCCGGAAACCTACTGCAGGGGGAAAATCCCAGTGCCGGGCGGGGAGCTGTCAGCCCGGCAGTCGCCGTTCCCCCAACTGGCGCCGCAAGGTCGCTTCCTGGGCGGGCGATCGCCGCCGCAGCATCTGCAGCACCTGATGGCGCTGCTCGGGGCTGAGCGAACGCAGTGCTTCACTCTGGTTGTGGGAGCTCAGGAGGAGGAAGTCCAGATCGGGACGCATGCAATGCCTGCCTGTGCGTTGCCCCAGCTTGCCCGGGGGGCTGGGGGCAGGCAAGGGCCAGCTCCGGAGTTCAGCCGGATGGCTTAGAGCCGGGGTGCTTCCGGCAGCAGGGCGATGCTTTGGGAGACCGGGGGCTTGGCCTCGGCAGGACTGAGTTGGGCAAGGCTGAGCTCGCTCCAGCTGACCAGCCACTGGGGCTGCACCCCGAACAGGATGATCAGGCCCGCCATCACGAAGCCGGGCAGATGCTCCTTCCAACTGACGGCACGAATGCGGGCGAACTGGTCCGGCAGTCGGCCGAAGAAGGCGCGGTTCACCAGCAGCACGAAGTAGACCGAGGTGAGACCGGTGCCCAACATGCAGAGCAGGGTCGGCAGGGTGTAGGCGTTGTAGCTGCCCCGGAAGACCATGAACTCCGCCACAAAGCCCATCATCCCCGGCAGACCGGCGCTGGCCATGGCCCCGAGAATCATCAGGCTGCCGACGATGGGCAGGCCGCGCTCGGGGGTCATCAGGCCCCGCAGGACCCCCAGATCCCGGGTGCCGGTGCGGTTGTAGACGAAGCCTACCTGCAGGAACAGTAGCGCCGAAATCAGGCCGTGGCTGACCATCTGGCAGACAGCCCCGAGCAGGCTCAGGGGGGTTGCCGCCGCCGCCGCCAGGACGATGTAGCCCATGTGGCCGATCGAGCTGTAGGCCACCAGCTTCTTCATGTCCTGCTGGACGATGGCATTGAAGGAACCGTAGAGCGTGCTGACCACGGCCACCCAGGCGAGGCTGGGGGCAATCACGGCCCAGGCGTCGGGGAACAGGCCCAGGCCGAAGCGCAGCAGGCCGTAGGTCCCCAGTTTCAGCAGCACCCCCGCCAGCAGCATCGAGACCGGTGTCGAGGCCTCGACGTGGGCGTCCGGCAGCCAGGTGTGGAAGGGGACAATCGGGGTCTTGATCCCGAAGGCGACCACAATCAGCCCCAGCAGCAGCAGTTGCTGCACCATGGGCAGCGTGGCGGCCAGGCTGGGGTCGTAGCTGAAGCTGGCACTGCCCGCCAGCAGCGGCAGCGCCAGGAAGGCGCCCAGCAGCAGTGCCCCCGAGAGGGCGGTGAAGATCAGGAACTTGGTGGCCGCATAGCCGCGGCGCGGTCCGCCCCAGATCGAGATCAGCAGGTAGAGCGGAATCAGCTCCACCTCGTAGAACAGGAAGAAGAGAATCAGGTCCCGGGCCACGAAGGCCCCCGCCACTGCGCCGGTCAGCAGCAGCAGCAGGCTGTAGAACAGGCGGGGCCGCCGGGTCTGCACGTCTGTGAGACTGATCACCAGCAGGGTGAGGACGCTGTTGAGGGCCAGCAGGGGCAGGGAGAGCCCATCGACGCCGAGGCTGTAGCTTAGGCCCAGCTGCTGCAGCCAGCTGACCTGCTCCGTCAGCTGCCAGCTGCTGTCGCCGGGGTCGAACTGCAGGAACACCAGCACTGTCATCGGCAGTTCGAGGGCCGCGGCCAGCCCGGCACCCCAGCGGATGCTGCGGGCGTTTTCCTGCCAGGGCCAGAAGCCGATGATGGCCGCCGCTGCGGTGGGCAGCCAGATCAGGGCGCTGAGCACAGTGAAACCCTCAATGGAGATGGCGTTCGAGCGCCTTTCCCATCGTACCGGCGCGCCCTGGACCGGTGATCCCGGCGTCCTGAATCAGATCAGGGCTTCCAGCAGCGATCGCAGCTTCAGATCCACTTCCCGGCACTCCTGCTCCGGTCGGGACCCGGCAACAATCCCGGCTCCGGCGTAGAGCCGGGCCCGCCGCCCCTGGAGCAGGGCCGAGCGGATACCGACGATGAATTCGCCGTCTCCCTGGGCGTCGATCCAGCCGATCGGGGCGGCGTAGAGGCCGCGCTCGAACCCTTCCTGCTGACGCAGCAGCTGGCAGGCGGCCGGTCGGGGCAGACCGGCGACGGCGGGGGTGGGGTGCAGCCGCTCCACCAGATCCAGCAGGGTCACCCCCGGCTGCTGCCGGGCCTGAATCGGCGTCTGCAGGTGCTGCAGGGTCGAGAGACGGCGCAGCTGAGGTTGGGCGATCGCCCGCCGGGGATTCAGTCCCAGTTGCTGCAGCTGTTCGCAGATGAAGGCAGCCACCAGTTCGTGCTCGTGCAGATCCTTGGGGCTGGCGCTCAGTTCCTCGCCCAGACTGCGGTCCTGCAGACGGTCATCGTGGCGGGGGGCGGTCCCGGCCAGGGCTTCGGTGTGGACCTCGCCCTGCTGCAGGCGCACCAGCCGCTCCGGACTGGCCCCCAGGAAGAGACTGCCCTGGCCGTTGCCCCAGCCGAAAACGGTGCAGTCCGGGTATTGCCGCCGCAGCCGGTCGAGCACCGGGGCCAGCTGGAACGGCGACGATGCCAGACCATCCAGGGTGCGAGCCAGGACAACCTTCTCCAGCTGGCCTCGCCCGATTGCCTCGAGGGCCTGTTCCACCGAGCGGCGGAAGCGATCGCGATCGCTGCTCTGCTGCTCCAGCCAGTGGTTGTCCACGGGCTCAGGCAGGTTGGCTGCCCCACGGCGGAAGCGGTGGTGCAGGCTCCAGATCCGTTCGCTCAGTTCCCGGGGGCTGGGGTTGCCCTCCAGGCTGAGGTTGATTGTCAGCCGGGTGCGATTACCCTGCCGGATCAGCTGCCAGCGGGGCAGAAACAGGGTCGCCGGGGCGAAGGGTGGCTGTGGATCGCGACTGTCGGCGCTGAAGCCGAAGCTGCTGCAGAAGCGCAGGTCCGAGGCCTCCCGGGGCAGCACCCGGGTGTGACGCAGGCAGGTTTCGATGAAGGCCTGGGACTGCTCGAAGCGCTGGGGACCGGTCAGTTCGATGCTGGCGGCCCGTCCGGCGGCGGCGATCGCTAGCCCCTGATCCGCCTGTTCCCAGTAGAAAAGAGTCTCGTGGTCCCCCAGACCACTCAGCGCTGCCAACGGGTCCTGATCCGGCATCGGCAGGGTGAGGCTGATCAGCTGTACCTCAGGGCCGCACGTGTGCAGATGCGACCGCAGGTAGTCGAGCAGATCGGAGAAGCCGAGGTCGATGGTCGGAAACGGCGCGGTGGGCATACCTCTGGGGGCGGTCGGGCGCCGGCCACGACCTGTTTTATGACAATATCCAGCCCCTTGCCCGGGAAGCGGGATTCGGTAACACGACGTAACGCACTGAAATAAACGGGAACGGGTCGGATCCGAGCAGATCCGACCCGTTCAGAGGAGATGAAGGGCGTTTCAGCGCCCCTTCTGATCCCGGGTGAGGCGGCGCTTGTCGCGCCAGTCGATGGCCGTCAGGTAGATGACGCCGAAACTGACTCCGGCCAGCAGGAGCAGAGCGGCTGCGGCCAGGATGGTCGAGAGGGTACTGGCTTCCACGCGGGTACCGTCGTCGCAGACTAGAAGTTGATGCTGCCGTCGCCGTTACGGCCCCAGACGACCATGGCGATCGAGAAGGTGAAGGATGCCAGCAGGGCAGCCCAGCCGAAGGTCAGCAGTTCCATGGGAAAGCTCCAGGAGTCACAGGTTTCAGGACCCGCGCAAGGGCGGGCAGCCACTGCAGATTCTAGCGGATGCCGGGGCTGTGCTAGAAATCAGGGGCCCACTGTTTCACCTCGCTCCGATGGTCGCCACCCCGCTTCGGGAAACGGCTTCCCGCACGGTCGGGAGTCGCCAGCCCTATCCGAACTTCAAGGTGATCGTGCTGGATGACGACCACAACACCTTTGAGCATGTGGCTACAAGCCTGCTGCGGCACATCCCGGCCATGACTCCGGACCTCGCCTGGCAGCTGACCAATCAGGTGCACTTCGAGGGTATGGCCACGGTCTGGACCGGCCCCCAGGAGATGGCGGAGTTCTACCACCAGCAGCTGAAGCGGGAGGGCCTGACCATGGCCCCCCTGGAACCGGCCTGATGGGACGGCTGGTCCTCAACCATTCCACCTTCCTGCCGGGGCTGATTCCGCTGCTCGAAAAGCTGGCCACCGCTGCCCGGGTGCAGACGGTGACCCCGGCGGTGATCGGGCAGGCCAAGGGGCGCAGCCCCGAGTTCCGGATCAAGGTGTCGGCCCCGATTCGCGGTGGTTTCAAGCTGATTGCCCGCAAGGGGAAGAGCTACCAGGAGGTGTTCGTGGTTACCGACCTGGATGCGATCGCCCTGGACGCACTGCTGCAATCCCTTCAGTAGCCCTGCACCGTCGGCACACCCCAGCGGCTAGAATAGTCAAAATTCTTCACACACTGAAACCGCTACGGCAGGGTCAACGACCGGAACCGGCAGGGGTTTCGCGTGTCTAACGCATTCCCTGCTCTACGCAGCTTTCAAATATGTCGCTTCCCATTCGCAACGTTGCGATCATTGCCCACGTCGACCACGGTAAGACCACCCTCGTCGATGCCCTCCTGGCCCAGTCGGGCATCTTCCGCGATAACGAGGCGGTGCCGACCTGTGTGATGGACTCCAACGATCTGGAGCGGGAACGCGGCATCACGATCCTGTCCAAGAACACCGCTGTCGATTACGACGGTATCCGGATCAACATCGTCGACACCCCTGGTCACGCCGACTTCGGCGGTGAGGTGGAGCGGGTGCTCGGCATGGTGGACGGCTGTCTGCTGATCGTCGACGCCAACGAAGGCCCGATGCCCCAGACCCGCTTCGTGCTCAAGAAGGCCCTTGAGAAGGGTCTGCGGCCGATCGTCTTCGTCAACAAGATTGACCGCGCCCGCGTCGATCCCATGATTGCCGTCGACAAGGTGCTCGACCTGTTCCTGGAACTGGGTGCCGACGACGACCAGTGCG